>JAILCN010000038.1 GCA_024680365.1 Solobacterium sp. | reverse complement strand
TTAAAGGACCGCTTAATTGAAATCAGCCATTCAATCATCGATTCTGACTGGAAATGCAGGATCCTGGAGATTAACAGTGACCGGGATCATATCCATATCCTGTTTGAAGCACCGCCACAGGTGCAGCCATCCAGACTTATTAACAATTATAAAACTGTTACCTCCAGACTTATACGCAAAGAATTCCAGGATTTTTTAAAACCATATTACTGGAAACCTTACTTCTGGAGTGACAGCTACTTTATCTGTACTGTATCAGACAGAACAGAAGAAATGATAAGACACTACATACAAAACCAGTAAATAAGAGCCGCTAACCCCTCCTAAACCTTTCGGCTATAGAAGGGGTCTGCGCCGCTTTGATGATCAAAAAGATGTTAAAATCATTTTGTTTCACATCTTTATTGTTTCCTGTCATACTCAAAAAAAGGAAGTCAATACCATGAATGCATATGAACTGATCACGACAAGAAGAAGCACCCGCCGCTTTCAGGATAAAATGCCGGAAACAGATCTGATCGGACAGATCGTTGAGGCAGGAAGATACGCGCCAAGCGGAGGAAACAACCAGACGACACATTTCTTTGTGATCCAGAAGAAGGAGCTTCTGGAGGAACTCGCAGTACTGGCAAAGAACGCGTTCGCGAAGATGGAAGTCACGGAAGGCATGTATCCGTCTCTGCGCACGTCCGTCACAAAGTCAAAAGAAGGAAACTACGTGTTCCATTACAATGCCCCGGTCCTGATCGTAACGGCAAACAAAAAGGACTACGGAAACAACATCGCGGACTGTTCCTGCGCGCTGGAAAACATGATGATCATGGCAAATGCGCTGGATCTTGGCTCCTGCTGGATCAACCAGCTGAAATGGCTGAATGAAGATCCAGAGATACTCGCTGTCTTCCGGAAGCTTGGGCTGCAGGAAGACGAAAGGATCTACGGCGCTCTGGCTGTGGGATACGCGGACAGCGCTGACGGCCTGCCGGAACGAAAGCCGCTTGCCCGCAAAGGCAATCCGGTGGAATGGATCAGATGAAGCGGAAGTTCCGCTTTTTTTTATCCCTGGTGGCGGGTGATCGCTGCCCTGCGGTATTTCAAAGGGGAAATGCCGATCATGGAGGAAAACCTCGTGCTGAAGGCCGCGTCATCGCTGAAGCCGGTCTCCATTGCGATCTCATGGATCGTCATGTCAGTGACTTCCAGCAGTTCCTTTGCCTTTGTCATGCGCAGGGAAAGCAGATAGTTATACGGCGTCGTGCCGATGTACTGCCGGAACAGACGCATGAAATAGGATTTCGACATGTTCGCCATAGCCAGCAGAAGATCCAGGTCCATCGGTTCCCGGTAATGCATGGCGAGCCAGTCCGCTGTTTTCCGGATCGTTCTCTGGTTCTCACTGATCGCGACGGTATTATGCGTGATCAGCTCGGTCAGGATCCGGTGGATCGAGAGACTGACAGACATGACCGTATAGGCAGACTGGTTTTCCATGTTCTTCAGTACTTTGTCGAATAATGGGATCAGAGACTCATCCGCGTCAAACGAGCGGATCCTGTTTTCCGGCAGAAGCAGCTCCTGCAGCGCCTGGACACCGCTTCCGTCCACATGGATCCAGTAATGCGTCCAGAAGCCGGTCTCCGGATCAGTGCAGTAAGACTGCGGCGAACGGCAGTTCATGAAGAGCGCCTTTCCTGCCGGCAGCTTCACCGTCACACCGTTCTGGGTGATCTGTCCGCATCCGGCAATGGTCAGAAAGATCAGACAGCTGTCCTTGGAATCCCTTATCGTATTGAAATGTTCACGGGCGTAGAAAATACCTGCTTCCGTACAGCAGAAGGGCTGTTTCAAGGCAAAATCCGCCGGTGTGCTGCGCAGCCAGAGACTGCTGTCCTCAATATCCAGCGTATACTTGAGCATGTATACCACCTCCAGTAGACTTTTTCAAAAAAACTGTGTACTTATCTCAATGGTATTATATCTGATTCATACGTATACTGCAGATGTAAGTACAAAAACAGGATTGGAATAAACACAAAAAGGAGACGGAATATGATGCATCTGGCAGTTGATATCGGCGCTTCATCCGGAAGACACATTATCGGATACCTGAAAGACGGAAAGATCGTGCTGCAGGAAGTCTGGCGCTTTGAGAACAGACTGATCGAGAAGAATGGTCATCTGTGCTGGGATATCGATCATCTGTATGAAGAAGTCGTCAGAGGAATCGCGGAATGCAGAAAGCAGGGCTATGCGCCGGAAACCATGGGCATTGACACCTGGGCAGTGGACTATGTGCTGCTGGATCAGGATGGTAACCGGACCGGCGACGCGGTGGCATACCGTGACGACCGTACCGACGGTGTGAAAGATGAGCTGGAGAATACCGGCATCCTCACATTCGAAGAACACTACGCGAAGACCGGTATCCAGTACCAGAAATTCAACACCGTGTATCAGCTGCTTGCGCTGAAGAAGGAACATCCCGAACAGCTGGAAAACGCAAGATGCATGTTGATGATCCCGGATTATCTGAACTATCGTCTGACCGGCGTGAAGGCACAGGAATACACCAATGCCACTACGACCGCGCTGGTCAATGCATATACAAAAGACTGGGACAGAGAACTGATTGCCAAACTGGAACTCCCCTTTCAGATCTTCCAGAAGATCAGTGTCCCCGGCACAGTACTCGGTGAATTCACCGATGAGATACAGAAACAGACCGGCCTGAACATGAAAGTGATCCTGCCGGCGACCCACGATACAGGAAGCGCATTCCTGTCCGTTCCGGCAAAGGATGACAATTCGGTCTTCTTCTCCAGCGGCACCTGGACGCTGACCGGCGTGGAAAACAGAGAACCGATCACCAGTGCGGAAAGCATGGAACACAACTTCACCAACGAAGGCGGCTATGAATACCGCTTCCGCTACCTGAAGAACATCATGGGACTGTGGATGATCCAGAACATCCGGAAAGAACTGGCGGATGAAAAGGGCAACCGGCCGTCCTTCCCGCAGCTGATCGAAGCGGCACAGAGCGCGAAAACATTCCCGGCTGTCGTGGATGTTGATGACGACCGCTTCCTGGCTCCGGATTCCATGATCGAAGAAGTCAGGAATGCCTGCAAAGACACAGATCAGCCGGTTCCGGAAACGACCGGTGAAGTCATGCAGACGGTGTACAACTCACTGGCTGCGGATTATCAGAAAGCAGTAAAAAACCTGGAAAGCCTGACCGGAAAAACATACACGTCTGTCAATATTGTCGGCGGCGGATCCCAGGACATGTATCTGAATCAGATGACAGCCAACGCGACCGGCTTAACAGTATATGCCGGACCGACCGAAGGAACAGCGCTCGGCAATCTGATCGTACAGATGATCGAAGAAAAAGAAATTGAATCACTGCAGAAGGCGAGAGATATCATCAGAGAAAGCTTTGATATAAAGGAGGTAAAGCCGCAATGAGTATCATGGATGTGAAATTTGTAAATGGATTTGTCAGAATGTGCAATGACGGCTGGCTTCAGGGCTGGCATGAGAGAAACGGAGGCAACCTGTCCTACCGCATCAGGCCGGAGGAAGTGGAAGAAGTCAGAGAATACTTCCATGAACCTTCCGAATGGAAAGAGATCGGAACCAGCGTTCCTGATCTGGCCGGCGAATACTTCATGGTCACCGGCTCCGGCAAGTATTTCCGCAACGTGATCCTCGATCCGGAAGATACTTCCTGCATCATCGAACTGGATGACAAAGGTGAGAACTACAGAGTTCTCTGGGGCTTATGCAACGGCGGACGTCCGACCAGTGAACTGCCTTCCCACCTGATGAACCACGAAGTCAAAAAGAAGGCTTCCAACGGCAAGCACAGAGTCATCTACCATGCCCATACAACAAACACGATCGCTCTGACATTCGTTCTTCCCCTCGATGACGCGGTATTCACAAGAGAGCTCTGGGAAATGGCAACGGAATGTCCTGTCGTGTTCCCGTCCGGTGTCGGCGTTGTCGGCTGGATGGTTCCCGGCGGAAGAGACATCGCGGTCGCAACCAGTGAACTGATGAAGAAATACGATGTTGCCATCTGGGCACACCACGGCATGTTCGCCAGCGGCGAAGACTTCGACCTGACATTCGGCCTGATGCACACCGTTGAAAAGAGCGCAGAGATCCTGGTCAAGGTCCTCTCCATCACACCGAACAAGCTCCAGACGATCACCCCGCAGAACTTCAGAGATCTCGCGAAAGACTTCAAAGTTGAGCTTCCCGAACAGTTCCTGTACGAAAAGAAATAAGGAGAGCAGAAATGTTAGTTGATACCAAAGCAAGAGTAGGCGTATTCTCGATCGCCTTAGGCGCATATCTTCCCCAGTTCCCGTCCCTGGTGCCGGAATTTGAAGCCCAGTATGAAGCGTTCAAAAAGACGCTTCCGGATACTGTCGAGCTGATCGACGGCGGCATGGTCACGACCAAAGAGCTTTCCCAGGCTGCCGGCGACAAGTTCCGCGCCGCCGACGTGGATCTTGTGATCGTCCAGCTGCTGACATATGCGACCAGCTACAATATGCTGCCGGCAGTCCGTGATCTGGATGTTCCGGTCGTTCTCGTCAACGTACAGAAGCTGAAGGCTCCGGATTATGCCAATACTGATACGCCAAAGTGGCTCGGCGAACTGTATGCCTGCGGTGCAGTCGGCGAAATGGTCGCTGACCTGGAGCGTGCCGGCAAGCGTCATGCCGTGATCACCGGTGTTGTTGAAGGCGGCGATCCGTATGTCGCCAAAGAGATCGAGGAATGGTGCCGGGCTGCCCAGGTCAGAAGAAGATTCCGCGACACCAATCTGGCTCAGATCGGCAGACCGTATCCGGGCATGATGGATCTCTACATTGATGAAACAAACCTGTACCACAGAATGTGGCTGTATACAAAGCAGTTCGACTGGGAAAAGATGTGGGCGATTGCAGACGACATCACCGATGAAGACGCGATCCGCGCCAAGGCGGAAGACATCCTGGATACCTTCGAGATCGAAGGCGGCGCGACTGTCGAGACTGTCTGGGACATGGCAAAATATGTCGTTGCCTTTGAGAAATGGGTCAAAGACGAAAAGCTTGGCTTTGTCGCTTCTCACTATGACGGATTCTCTCAGGGCATCGCCGGCAAGCTCGACAGCATGCTTATTCCGGCATTCTCCATGCTGATCAAGCAGGGCACAGCCTGTGCGGTCGAAGGCGACATCAAGGTCGCGATGGCAATGTCCATTCTGAAGACCATCTCCGGAACAGGACAGCTTTCCGAGATGTATTCCATCGACTTCAATGAAGATATCTGCATCATCGGCCACTCCGGAAGCGGCGACGCTGCGATCTCCCAGGCGCACAAGCCGACAATGAAGATCGTTCCTGTCTTCCATGGCAAAACAGGCGGCGGCTACCTGACACAGTTCTATCCGCCTGTCGGTCCTGTCACATACCTCGGCATCACCCAGGACAGAGACGGTCACTTCAAGTTCGTTGTCGCGGAAGGCGAGAACCAGGAAGGTCCGATCTTCATGTTCGGCGATACCAATATGCGCACAAAGTTCTCTCTCAGCGCGAGAGAATTCGTCAACAGATGGTCCGAGGCAGGTCCTACCCATCATATGGCTGCGGCGGCAGGCAGACATATCGATACGATCCTGAAGGTCGCAAAGATCTTCAACGTACCGGTCGACGTCATCTGCAGATAACGAGTCTTCCTTCACAGGAAGGCTTTTTTATGCACTAAAGTTGCCTTTGCGAACTTAAAACGATATAGTGATTGCTGTATGCAAAAAGGAGAAGAAACATGAAACTTGCAGTCACGTATGACAACGGAAATGTCTTCCAGCATTTTGGAAGAACGGAAGCATTCAAAATATATGAGATCCAGGATCAGATGATCGTTAACGAAGAAGTCATCGGAACCGACGGATTCGGACACGAAGCGCTGGCAGATTACCTGAAGGGAAAGGGCATTGAAGTCCTGATCTGCGGCGGTATGGGCCAGGGTGCCGCAAACGCGCTGGCAGAGGCCGGACTTGAGGTCGTTTCCGGAGCTTCCGGAAGCTGTGATGAGGCAGTTGTCAGCTGGCTTAAAGGCGAACTGACATCGGCAGGCACAAACTGTGATCACCACGACCACGAAGAAGAGCAGGAATGCACTTCTGACTGCAGCACATGCAGCGGCGGATGCTGCTCAGGACCGCAGGTCATCATGGAAGGCAGAAATGCCGGAAAGACCGTCCGCGTTCACTATCGCGGAACACTCAATGACGGAACCCAGTTCGATTCTTCCTACGACCGCGGCGAACCGCTGGAATTCATCAGCGGCACCGGCATGATGATCCCGGGCTTCGACCGAGCTGTCGTTGACATGGAAGTCGGCGAAACAGCAGACATTCACCTGATGCCGGAAGACGCTTACGGCATGCCGGATCCCAACGCTGTCTTCACAGTGCTGATCGCTCAGGTTCCCGGCTCTGAAAGCCTGAACACCGGTGATCAGGTCTATCTGCAGACAACAGCGGGCTACCCGATGCGCGTCAAAGTCGCGGACAAGACAGACCTGCAGATCACCTTTGACGCCAACCACGAGATGGCCGGCAAAGAGCTCAATTTCCATATCGAGCTGGTCGAGATCTGCTAAGCAGTAAACTGAGAGGCACGAAAGCCTCTTTTTTCCTGTACAATGTGTAACAGAGGTTAAGAACTATGAGTATTGCGGATATTGAATTTATCAACATGTGTAAAGATATACTGGAAAACGGCACTTCAACAGAAGGACAGAAGGTACGCCCGCACTGGCCGGACGGAACGCCTGCCTATACGATCATGAAGTTCTGTGAGATCAACCGCTTTGATCTGCGCAAAGAATTCCCGATGCTGACGCTGCGGAAGACCGGGATCAAGAGCGCGACGGATGAAATCCTCTGGATCTGGCAAAAGAAATCCAACAACATTCATGATCTCAAGCCGCATATCTGGGATGAATGGGCAGATGAGACAGGTTCCATCGGCAAGGCATACGGCTACCAGATGGGCCTGAAGCATTCCTGCAAAGATGTAAAAGACGAAGGCCTTGTCAATGCTTTCCCGGCATACTACGAGTTCGCGGTAAACGAAGACGGCGAAGATGTCTTCCGCGACAGTGAAACAGGCCGTGTCGCCGCGGTCAGGAAAAACGGCAGATGGCATATGGACCAGGTCGACAAAGTCATCTACGACCTGAAGAACGCTCCGTTCGGGCGCCGCATCATGACGACGATCTGGAATCCGGAAGATCTGGATGAAATGCATCTGCAGCCATGCGCCTGGAACGTGACATTCACCGTTACCCAGGAAAAAGGAAAAGAGAAGCTGACGCTGAACATGATCCTCAACCAGAGATCGCAGGATATCCTGGCAGCCTGGGCATGGAACACCTGTCAGTACGCTGTTCTCCAGCACATGATCGCGCAGGTATGCGATATGGAAGCTGGTGAATTCGTGCATATCGACGCCAATGCGCACATCTACGCGCCGCGTCATATCCCGGCAATTCAGGAGCTGATCCAGCGTACACCGCAGCCGGCTCCGGAATTCTGGCTGGATCCTGAGATCCATGATTTCTACCGCTTTACGCCGGACAGCGTTGCTCTGAAAAACTATCAGGTGGCTGGTGAACAGATCCGCGATATCGAGATCGCGGTGTGAGGTGCATATGATCGCAATCGCTGCAGTAGACAGAAACTGGGCCATTGGCAACAAAGGCCAGCTGCTCGTACATATCTCCGAAGATATGAAAAACTTCCGCCGGCTGACATCCGGCAAAACTGTCGTCTACGGACGCAAGACACTGGAGACCTTCCCGCAGGGCAAACCTCTCCCCAAACGGGAGAACATCATTCTTTCCCGCAATTCTGAATACACTGTGGAAAACGCTGTCGTCGTTCACAGCATTCCGGAACTGAAAGAATACCTGCAGGAAAAAAACACCGATGACGTGATCGTCATCGGCGGTGCTGCCGTATACCGCTCCCTGCTTCCGCTGTGTGACACAGCCATCATCACAAAGGTTGAAAATGAATACGAGGCAGACGCCTGGTTCGACAACCTGGATGAAGACCCGGGATGGGAATGTGCAGAAAGAGGGGAAGACAGAGACTGTGACGGTCTGATCTTCCACTTTGACAGATACGAAAGAGTTAAAGAGTGAACTACTCGGCAATTGAATTGCCAGAGCATCGGGTTGGCGCAGCGTAAGCTGTGCAGCTCCCGGGTGCGTCCATGACACCTTTACTGCTGTATCTGTATTTATGACAGATACTACACAGCTGCCTGTATTACCATTGT
>JAILCN010000076.1 GCA_024680365.1 Solobacterium sp. | reverse complement strand
CACCTTTTCACCCGGTGAAAGCGGCTGGTCACAGTAATGAATAATGACATCGTCTTTTTCATGGACTTCCTTCACCGCAATGCCGTTCAGGGTTCCCGTATCATACGGCTGTCCGCCGCCTTCAGGATAGAAAGCCGTCTCGGTAAGGACGATCTCATATCCTTTCTTTCCTTTTATGCAGGAAACAGTCTCTGCGTCAAATTCCCGCAGATACGGATCTTTGTAATACAGCGCATTCATATCAGTCATAGTTTATTAACCTCTGTCTTCCATTGTACGTATTTTGGCAGAAAAAGAAAACGAGCAGACTTCAGTCTGCTCATATGCATCATCCTTCAGTTTCGTTTTCTTCCGCTGCTTTTTTCAGTTCTTCTTCTGTGAATCCCGTCTCTTCCAAAACAGCATTCAGATCAAGACGCCCTTTTTTGTACAAGGAAAGCAAAGCATTCAGTCTGCCTTCTTCCAGACCTTCTGCTTTTCCTTCAGCTTTTCCCTCTGCTTTTGCCTTGTCCAGCTCATACTGCCATTCCATATACAGTTCCTGCTGTCTTTCAAACTTTCTTATTGATCATTCAGGTATTCATTCAATGCTTTTTTCAGTTCTTCTTCTGTGAATCCCGTCTCTTCCAAAACAGCATTCAGATCAAGACGACCTTTTTTGTACAGGGAAAGCAAAGCATTCAGTCTGCCTTCTTCAAGACCTTCAGCTTTTCCTTCTGCTTTTGCCTTGTCCAGCTCATACTGCCATTCCATATACAGTTCCTGCTCTTTCCGGTTTCCTCTCTTCAATTCTACAGCAGTATTCACTTCCTGTACAAAAGGATCATCTTCATCTGCTTTTCCATTCATCACATACTGCGCGAACGATCGCAGCTGCTCGTTGTCCTCTCCTTCTACCGGACAGTTCACAAAGATCACATGCATCTTATCAGATGATACGGTTCTGCCGTCATTCTGCAGGATCAGATGTTCCATCCGCTTTCCGGTATGTGTCGCGTCAAATGCGCAGATGAAGATCACATAGCTCCTGTGCTTCAGTTCATATCCTGAACCTGCTTCATGGGAATCAACGATCATGGATGAGCCGTAATACACTGCCCGATCCATCAGATACATATTGTCTTCTATCTGCATCTCGATATCGAACAGATGTGTATCATCTTTTCTGTACACATCAAAGATCACTGATCTGGACCGGTAACTTGTTTTGATCCGTTTCTCCTTTACGATGATCTCATCCGGAGAAAGTTTCTCCTCCGGCAGGATCCGGCAGATCAGCTGAGCTGTCAGATACGGATCTGAAAAGACAGCCGAAAACATGTAATTGTCAGAGATCGTTAATTCTTCAAATCGTTTGAATTTCATTACATTTCTCCTTCCTGCTTACATATATGCCGGAGAAATACATATTCACCGAAAAAAGAAAAACTCCGTTTCCGGAGTTCTGTGAATGGAATGTTTCCTGTTCTGTATAGTGTTCAGTTCTGGATCTTCAGTGCCTTTTTCTTTACCTCACTGATCCTGCTGATCTGTTTCGAAGAATAGATCACCATGATAATGCTCATGGCAAAGGCAATTCCCGCCGCAAAGCTTGCGATCTGTTCCGTAAAGCCTGTCTCATCCAGACCGGCGATCTTCAGTCCCAGGAAGATCAGCCAGGCAGCGACGCCCACCCAGGCAAAGAATCTCTGGTTCCTCATGAGCCGTTCTTTTTCGTTATTGGTATATTCCGCAATATTGTAAAGTGTCTGTTCTGTCTGTTTTTCCATAATCTCTGTTCTCTCTCCTTTCAGCAGTTCCTCGATGCTGACATCATACAGTTTTGCCAGTTCGATCATAATATCGAAGTCCGGCATGGTATTGGCGTTTTCCCAGCGGGAGATCGTCCTGTTGTTGACATGCAGGATGTCCGCAAGCTGTTCCTGTGTCATTCCTTTTTCTTTGCGAAGCTCTTTCAGAAAGCTTCCAATTTTCATCTGATCCATACGATTTCTGTTTCCTTTCGCTCACAAATTAGCATCAGCACCTGTAAAAAAACACGACAGAGAGTGAGAATCCGGCAAATGCGACAGATCCTGTCACATGAATTCCTGTATTTCAGCGGATGGGTATGCCAATTTTCATATTCCTACGCCACTGCGGCGCTTCTTCATCATCAGCCCAGTATTCATCCATTTCCTGGATCTTCCCGTCTCTGATCTTCAGAAAGCTGACAACGTGAAAGGATGCGCTGTGATCCATTGGAAGGACATGTCCTGCCGCAATGATCAGATTCCCTGCTTCCTCGATCCTTTCAAGCTCACCTTCCCAGCAGCCGGGATACTCACAGTTGGCTCTGATATATTCACTGACATTGAACTGTTCATTCGTGCAGTGCCAGCGGATCACTGCATCTTCCCAAAAATATGATGGAAGTGTTTCTTTATTCTGGTTCATGACGTCGTTCCAGAACGCATGGATATCAAACTTGTCTGTCATAGGATCATTCCTTTCTGGTTCTTCTGTATTACGCATTTTCTGATTTCAATTGTATGGAACGGTATACGCTAATACAAGAAAAGCTGAGAAGTCTCAGCCTTTCAGTGTTTATTCTTTTCTGTTTCTCTTTAACAGGAACACAGCGAGCAGTACGACTGCAAGCGATCCGCCAAGCAGTGAGAACCAGAGGACAGGGTTGCTGTCATCACCTGTTTTCGGCGCGCCTTTGTCAGGTTCTGATGACGGCGTGGGCTCAGGGACCGGTGTCGGTTCTGCAGTCGGCTCCGGCTCTGCAGCAGGTTCCGCACTGGGTTCAGGTTCTGAGGTCGGCTCAGGATCTGCGGAAGGCTCCGGTTCTGCTTCCTCTTCTGCAATGATGAAGGATGCTGTTCCGGTGCCGTCTTCAAACTCTGCTTCCAGGGCATGCTCTCCGGCATCCAGTGTTTCAAGGTATTCCGGCTTCAGTGTCAGTACGAGACTGCCTGCTTCTTTTGCGTACATTGTCTCTTCGACTGCTGTACCGTCGATCGTGATACCTTTGAATTTTGTGAAGGTGTCTTCGTCATGGATATTGCATTTGAAGACGAATCTCATTCCCTCTTCAGAACCTTTTGTCCATGTTTCGCCATTGCCTTCTTCTGCGGTATATTCAGGCTGTACTTCCGCAGCTGTGAATTCATATTCGATCCTGACATAGTTTTCGTCTTCATCATATTCGGCAGTTTCTGCTTCCCCGCCGTTGATATATGCCTTGCCGATATAACTCAGCAGATCATATTCATCTTTTTCTAACGCAAATTCTGTTTTCTCAGGATCTTTCAATGCAGCTGTTACGCAGAGACTGTAACTGCCTTCTTTTTCAATGGCCTCAACATCATTCCAGTCTTCATCCGAGACATACCAGTAGTTAACATACAGAAGATCATCTTCTTCAAAGCGCGGTTCCTGAATTGTTTCACCAACTGCCGGCAGCGGGAATATTACATGGATGCTGTCAACGATCCGTTTCCAGGATGCTTTCATCAGGACGTCTTCTTTCAGGACTACATCATTCCATGCTGTACCGTCTTCTGTCTTCCAGCCGGCAAACTTATATGCAACGCC
>JAILCN010000199.1 GCA_024680365.1 Solobacterium sp. | reverse complement strand
GATCCGCAGAAGAATCATCAATTGATCAAAGTGAAGAGAGATATGCAGATGTCTCTCTTTTCTTATAGTTAGATTGGACTGATAATACTGGAATTTATCCATTAATTCTAGTATATTTATTGTGCGTCCACAGCATATTTTATTATGCCTGAAACCAGTCAGCCAACCCTTCCACTACATACAGATTCATCGGCTTCCTGACCGTATTTCCGGCATATCGGATATAAAACACGCAGGGAAAAGGAGGAAGATGAACAGTATGAGAAAAAGAAACAATACTCACAGACTAGCACTTCCTTTTCTGATCATCATTACATTCCTGTACACGATCCACTCACTTGTTTTTCCTGCGGTCACAATGAATCAGAATGCCGCAGAAGAAGAACCGGGAATCGTGCTGAATGATCCTGAAGAAAACAAAGATACGCAAGAATCAACAAACTGGGAGACCGAAGAAGAGAATAATACTGAAACAGAAGAGCCTGTGGAAACATCTGAGCCAACAAAGGAAGCAGTTGAAGAACCTGCACCAACAGACGAACCAGAGACAACACCTGAACCTACTGCAGTACCGGAAGAAACACCGGTTCCCACAGCAGAACCAGTAACAACACCTGAACCGACAGTGCTTCCTGAGAACACACCTGAGATCGCTGCAGTCACATATCCTGCGGCAGAGTTCGAAGAAACGATCAAAGACTTCGTAACGGTCAAAGCAAGCGCGGAAGAAGGAACATTCCCGGAAGGAACGAAAATGATCCTGACACCTGTAGAAGAAGAGGAAGTCAAGGATACCGTAGAAGAAGCAGTAGACAGCAAAGTACGCAAGATCATTGCGGTTGATATCACCTTCAAGGACAAAGACGGAAAAGAAGTAGAACCGTTAAAAGCGATCAATGTGACTATGAGCTCACCTGTGGTGAAGGAAGAAGAAGCTGCACCGGAAGTCGTGCACATTGATGATGAAGGGAAAGGAACAGTCGTAGAACAGAGTGAGGAAGAAAGTGCGGAGGATGAAGTCATCTTTACCACAGATACATTCTCTGTTTATGTCATTGCGTATACAGTTGACTTCCATTACGAAGTTGATGGAAAGACGTATGATTTCAGCATTGCCGGCGGAAGAATGATCAGAGCATCTGATCTTTTTGCCATGCTTGGAATGACAGATGAAGGAATGCTCAATGACATTGAAATGATTCAATGCAGTGATGAAAGTCTTGTCCGTCCTGTTTATATTGAAGAGGATGTCACAGTTGAAGAGCTGCTGAGAAGACTGTCTGTGGCGATCGAGTATTCTTCTGACATGAAAGAAACAGAGATCATCGCAGAGAATGCGCAGGCATTGCACACCGGCGAATGGATCCTTCTGACATTGAAGCCGTTTGAAAGCGAAGAAACGCTGACAGTAAAACTGAAAGACGGGGAAGAATTTACAGTTTGTGTAAGAGACGGCATGATCCGCAAAACAGTGATCAGCGACAAGGGTGATACATATGAGATCACCGTGACATATGATGAAACATCCGGCATACCGGAACATGCGTCTCTGGATGTTTCTGAGATCAGATCCGGAACGGAAGAATATTACGAATATCTTGCCGGAGCAGAATCCGCATTGAAAGAACATGAAAGAGCTGAGAATGGACGCTTCTTTGATATCCGCATTCTCAATAAAGAAGGAAAGAGCATGGAACCTGCTTCTCCTGTGGATGTGAAGATCTCTCTGGTGAACAGCGCTGCGGATGAAGCAGTACAGGTGGTTCACTTCACGGATGAGCCGGAACTGATCGACAGCGAGAAAGAAGGAGATACGGTTTCCTTTACAGCGGAAAGTTTCTCGGTATACGGCGTCGTGACAGTTGATGATCTGAGTGATCTGGACGGAAAGTCATTCGGTATCCTGAATACAAAGGGCGGAAATGATCCGAAGGGCATCGCGATGCTGAGCAATGCCCGTGACAATACAAAACTGCAGGGCAAAGCTCTGACCGTCAGAGTCGAGCCGGTGGGACGCACAGAATATGTTTATGTTGCGCAGAACAGCAGTATTCCCATGTGGAATTTCACTGCGGCAGGCGACGGCAAATACTATGTGACAGTGGTCTCCGGAAATACGCTGAAATATCTGAAGATCAGCGGCACCGCTGTAACTCTTGTGGAAGAGGCAGAACTGGATGATGACTGCCGGATCACGATCACGCCGGGAACCGGAGCCAATACAGGAAAATACAAGTTCAGCACAAGCAGCGGTGTACTGCGTCTGAACGGCAATGATTTTGCCCGTGCCAATACATCTTTTAACAGTGCGGATGCCTGGATGAATCTTGGTGAACGTTCGAACCTCAACGACGATGACTTTGTCGTCTACACCGCTGAGAAGGTCAGCGTTTCCGGTGAGCGCCGCGATGATGAAGGAAACATCATCTATGATGTGAAAAACGGCGATCAGATCATTCTGTACACCCGTACCTGGAATGAAGAAAGCAAGCGCTACGATTACTACGCAGTCGATTACGACGGCAAACTGGTCAAAGTATACGAAAGCGGCAATACGATCTCATGGGTCGGCAGTAAAGTGGAGACCATGCTGTGGAACTTCACGGAACATTACTATGAAGGCACCGATACGCCGAATTTTTACTATGATCTGCAGAACGCGTATTCCGGAAAGTATATTGCACCGCAGATCGGCAGCGCACAGTTCCTTTCGGACGATCCGCCCGGAATCAATCTGAACGGCCGCCGGAACAACAGGTATTCCAGCACGATCCTTTCCTGGGATGATGAGAATTATGATTACGCTTCACTGAAGGTCGTTGACGGCCAGCTGGTCTCCGCGCCGATGTCAAAAGCCGGCAGCTTCTATTTTGCCATTATGAAAAAGGATGATCAGGCAGATCAGCTTTCCCAGGTCGAAACGATCGACAGCACTCCGTTCGGCATTACCATGAAGATGCAGAACTATGGCGATGTGGATGGACCGACCGGACGCTCGAGGACCCAGAGGAATGTGCTGCAGAACATGACATACAATCAGTGGAACGGTGTAAAAGACCTGCTCACGAAATACATTGAGGATGAGTATCCTGTCAGTACCCTGACCGGACGGTCACTTCAGGAGCTGTACAACGAAGAAGAAGCGAAGGAAGTCAATCATCTGTTCCTCATGAACACTTATCGGGAAACTGGATATTTCGAATATGACAGTACCCAGAATTTCGCGCATCTGATCTCATCGGAAGATGATCCCTGGTTTGGCCAGGAACGTCCGGGCGGAGGAACCTATGCCGTCGGCGATTTTGTTGTATACAACCAGATCGCTTCAACAGACGAAAGCAACGGTGTGACCCGCCGCCACGGTCAGTTCTTCCCGTATAACGACCTGACAGAAGGCTCCTTCCTCACGAACATGGTGAATGATACGGATATTCACGGAGAACCGCTGTCATCCCTTGATCCCCGCAAGAATGAAAAGCTGTATAAGCTTCACAGAACAAACAACATGAATTCGGATCCCAGATATGTCGATTACTTCTTCGGTATGGAACTCAATGCGAAATTCATGATGAACGAAAGCGGCGAGGATGCCTGGGGACACGATCTGATCTTTGAATTCTCAGGTGACGATGATTTCTGGCTGTATATTGATGACGTACTTGTACTCGATCTTGGCGGCGTTCATTCCGCCCTTGACGGCAGTGTGAACTTCAAGACCGGCAAAGTGATCGAAAACGGAAAAGAATCCACGCTGCGTGAACGCTTTGAAACAGCATATAAAGCGCAGTATCCCGACAAGACGCAGGATGAAGTGGATGAATGGCTGAACGGCATTTTCAGAGATGGCGGAACAGTATTCAAAAACTATTCCGGTCATGAGATGAAGATGTACTTCATGGAACGCGGAGCCGGAGCATCCAACCTTCATATGCGATTTAATCTTGAACCGTATACAGATGGCGAAGTACAGATAGAAAAAGAAGTCACAGGTTCCGAGAATGTAGAGACCCCGTTCCCGTTCCAGATCTGGTATAAACCAGACAAAACGCAGAACAACTATGTTCTCTTTGATGTACCCGCAATGGTCACCATCGCTTCAACACAGGAACGGGCACCTTACCGGAGAACCTATACTCCAGCCGGCGGCGAGACCTACAGCCATGTCTATTTTGTCAGACCCGGACAGACGATATCCGTTCTTCTGGAGGATGAAGACACCGAATACTACGTCAGAGAGTGTGCGGTCAATACAGACCTCTTTGATCATGTCTATTCCAATGAAGAAGAACTCACCGGCACCCAGGCAGGTGAAAAGCGGATGGATTACACAGTCGTTTCAGACACCGTATCCGGACGCAAGAAGGTCCTGTTCAAGAACCATGTTGATCAGGAAGCAGTCAAGACGCTGACAGTGACCAAGAGACTCTGGCAGAACAGCGACAAGACACAGGAGATCTTCAGCGGCAGCGGCGAGAACGCGGACAACACCGGATTCAAGCTGCGTATCTATATCGGAAAAGATGATGACGGCAATGACATTCTGTACAATACCGGAAGATACTATGTCAGAGATCCTCAGGGAAACTACTGCATCTATCAGAACGGCAGCTTTGTTTCGACCGGCAAACAGAACTATTCAGAACTCAGCACCACAGTACCGGAAGGCGAGTGGAAGAGCGAACAGGAAAAGGCGACCTTCCACAGTTCTCCGAACGGAACGATCGACAAGATCCCGGCTGGCTACAGTATAGAGATCCCCGGCCTGATTCCGGATACGCCATATAAAGTCGAAGAATGGGACGCAGAGATCCCGGCCGGCTACCGGCGGATCGGTTACACGTATACCGAAGGTCAGTATTCACCGGAAAATCCCGGAACAGAAGAAAACAGCGGTGAGATCAAAGCGGAACTGAACCATGAAACGATCAGTGTTCATAACCGCCACGGCTATGGTCTGACTGTAAACAAAGTATGGTCAGATGCGCCGTTCATGGCGTCACACGATGATATTTACTTCGCGGTATATATCAAAGGCAGTGAAGAACCGCTGGAAGGAAGCGTCAGGCGCGTGAAAGATCCTGCACTGACTGCCCGCTGGTTCTTTGAAGATCTGGCGGAAGGAAAGACGCTGAACGACTATGAAGTCTATGAAGTGGATCCTGAAGATCCTGTCGTGGATGAAGATACCGACATTGTGACAGACTGGTCTTCCCTGACGAAAAAGGACAGCGGCGAAGAGATCAGCGTCGGCGGTACAGCCAATGAACATGGCTATTCCCAGGAATACACCTACAATGTCAGCTATGACAGAGAGGTATTAAGCGAAGAACAGATCGCGAACGACGCCAACTTCCGGACAGATACAGTCTCCAATACAAGATGGGGTCTCCGTCTCGTCAAGACGGACATGGACGGAACAGGTCTGAAAGACGCGGTATTCGTTCTCTCTGACAATGACAGTGACACAAAACAGTTTGTTTCCCGGGAAGACGGACTGATCGCAGTCGCCTACCTCGAGGCAGACAAAGAATATATTCTCACAGAAAGCACGGCACCGCTGGGCTATCTGTCTCTGATCGCTCCTTTGAAGATCAGGATCGGCAGCGATCATACCGTGTATGTCAACGATTCCGCACAGGATCCGGCGAACGGCTTCTGGCATATCATCCAGAACAATGAACCGACTGCTGAGAACATGCCTGAGATCCAGATCAGAAACAAAGAGAATATCCTGCGGGCGAAGAAGACGGATGCCTACACCGGCAATCCGATGCAGAACGTGCACTTCGCGCTGTATAAAGAAGTTCATGCGTCCGGCTCTGATACACCGATGCCTGATTACAATCCGATGGAAGGATATGAAGATCTGGTGACTGACGCGGACGGCATCATTCCGAAGATCGTCCTGCGGAACAGCGAGCATCCGGACGGACTCAAAGCTGGATCGTATTACCTGCAGGAGATCGAAACGCCATCCGGATACAAGCCTCTTGGCATGTATATCCGGATCACCATTTCCCCGACCGGAGAAGTCACCCTGCAGAAAGCAGTGCGTCCGAACCAGTCCGGTTCCTGGACCATCTCAAACATCAGCTCCTCAACGGCGCAGATGAAGAAAACAGATGACGTCACTGAGATCATCGTGAAGAACACACCGAAAGCACCCGTACGCATCCGCAAGCTGCAGGCAGGAACGACAAACGTCGTACTTGCGAATGTTGAATTCGCGCTGTATCAGATCGGACAGGTCGAAAACGGTGCGCCGAAAGAAGGAGAAACACCACTTCTCAAAGCCAGAACAGACGCGAACGGCATCCTGAACCTGGGCGGTCTGGATGACAGCACGACCTATTATCTGTTCGAAACAGAAACGCTGGACGGATACAATCTGCTCAGAGATCCTGTCATCATCACGACCATCGGAAGCGGAACAGTGAGAGCGTCGCTCAGCGGCACGCAGCTGAACTGCGTGAAGAAAAAAGACGGCGGCTATGACGTCTGGGAGATCACCGTATATAACTCAACCGGTGTCGTTCTTCCTCATACCGGAGGCAGCGGAACAGCAATGTTCACATGGATCGGGATCCTGATGATCCTGATTGCCGGAACACTGCTGATCAGAAAACAGAAAACATCGAAACAGGCCGGATAAAAACGGCCTTTTTCAGCATTCTGATTTTGGAAAAGTCACCTTTTCAAAATCTTTTTGGAAGTAACCGTTTACATATTAAAATTCAGAGAATCATAATGATTGAACTCCTGCGAGTTATGCTATAATTTAGGCCTGCTGACGGGTAGAATATGTCAAAAAAGAAGAAGAATAAAAACTACAGTAAAAAACCGAATAACGTAAAGAAACAAAGCGCGAAAAAGACTGCTGCGAAGAAACAGAACACAAATACGCAGAGTACGAATGTACCTTCCGCGAAGAAGCAGGAAGTCAGAAAGCCGAATGTGAATGCGGCTCCCGCGAAGAAGCAGGAAGGAAAGAAACAGGCGGTCAAACCGGTACAGGAAATCAAAAAGCCGGAAGAAAAGACAGTTAAAAAAGAAACTGCCGGAAAGACACCGAAGAAGCCTGTTGTTAAACCGGTTCCTGAAAAGAAGAAGACCAGCGGTGCTCCTGAGCAGATGAAGAACTCTCTTTCATTCTTTAAGAAGAAAGAAGGCAGCGCTCCTGCGAAGAAGGAATATACCAGGAAATTCTCCTGGCGTGATTCCTGGATCCCTACTCTGCTGAAATACATCTTCGCAGTCGGGATCACCTGTCTCGCGTTTGTTTCCACGCAGAAATATGAGTATGTGCTGATCTCACTGCTTGAGCTGGGTGCCATCGCGTTCTTCACCAACATGCTGGTAAAGAAAAACAGGTTGATCGGTCAGATCGTCAACGATCTGCTCATCATCCTGTACAACGTCCAGTGCGGCTTCCTGTATTATGCTGGAACGTACGTAACGACGGTCATGGTGGAGAATACCGATTCCATTGAGGCACTGTCCGGCAAGCTGGGCGAGTACGGATTCATGATCGTTCTGGTCGTTCTCTTTACCCTGCTTCCGATCCATCCGTTCACCATTAAGCACACATCGGATACCGGACTGCTGTCGGCCTTCCTGTGCGCGGAGCTGGCGTTTACGATGGGGATCTCCTCCGTGTATTCCCCGCTGTACAATACCGTCAATCTGGCGGAGCAGGTGAAGGAAAACGAAGACATGAGAGCTTCGCTGATCATTGATGATGAAGACAACATCACAGCGGAATTCTACCGCAGAGGCATCGAAGACTTTACGAAGAAGCCGGAAGAGCTTCCGGAGAATCCGAATGTCGTTCTGATCTTCAGCGAAGGCCTTTCCCAGAATGTCATTGATGACAAGCGGAACATCACACCGAATATTAAGAAGTATCAGAAACAGTCTCTGAACTTCATCAACTATTTCAACCACACGTTCGCGACATACCGCGCGATCAGCGGTCAGCTGTATTCCGGCTACCAGCTTGGAAACTATGATCCCAACAATCTTGTATCTCTGCAGGGCATCCTGAAAGACTGCGGCTATTATACGTCGTTCGTGAATTCTGAACCGAATAACATGCACTTCACGACCTATCTGGACAACATGGGATTTGACAAGCTGGTGACAAATCCGTCCGGAAGATCCAAGCAGTATCTGGAAGACGAGGAGACCTATGATCTCCTGTATGATACGATCCTGGAACAGTCCAAACTGGACCAGCCGTTCTTTACAGCAGTGTATACATTCGGCACCCATGTCGGAATGAATCCGGATACCCATCCGTTTGACGACGGGACCAGCCGCTGCCTGAACAAGTTCCATAACATGGACTACTACTTCGGACAGTTCATGGATCGTCTGTACAGCAGTGAGATCGGCGACAATACGATCGTCGTATTCACGACCGATCACGCTTCCTACAGTGACGCGGAATACCTCTCCGTATTCAAATCCAAGATGAATCCGGAAATGGACAAGATCCCGCTGTTCATCTACTACAAGGGTGTGGAATACAAGGAGATCGATGCGGAAGGCAGAAACTCCATCTGCATGGCTCCGACTGTCCTTGACTTCCTTGATCTGCATAAGCCGAACTACTTCCTCGGCTTCACGCTGTTCGCGAAGAAGGAAGCGACAAACAACAACTACGACACTGTCTTCTTTGACGGAACCGTCTACTACACAAGCGAAGACGGCAAAGTCGCGAAGATGAAAGACGAGCCGATGGCACTGATCAGGGAATACCTGAAACGCTACTTTACAGCGAAGCTGCAGACGCCGATGACGCCGGAAGATGAAGGTTGAAACAATCCTTTCCAAAACGGTTCCGGTGGACTATAATAGTCATGCAAAAGCTGTGAAGAGAAGAGTAATCCATTGAAGGAGTGCAGAAAGCAGGCGGGTGATGCGAGCCTGTTGAGAGCAGTGGATGAAGATGGCCTTGGAGCTGGTCAGAGGAAAGACTGACCCGGAGACGTCCGTTAAAACGATGAGTGGCCGCAAGGCAAGACAAAGGTGGTAACGCGTGCAAGACGTCCTTTCATTTGGGACGTCTTTTATATACAGGGAGGTAAAGCACGATATGGAAAACAAAGGACCTTATTACATTACGACGGCAATTGCCTACACATCAGGCAAGCCGCACATCGGCAACGTTTATGAGATCGTACTGGCTGACAGCATCGCCCGTCACAAGAGACTGACCGGCTATGATGTACACTTCCAGACAGGCACCGATGAGCACGGACAGAAAGTTGAAGAGAGAGCGAATCAGGCAGGCATGACTCCGAAAGAGTTCACCGACCAGGTCTCCTCTGTCATTAAAGAACAGTTCAAATGCGTCAATATCGCGTATGATCACTTCATCCGTACAACTGATGACTATCATGAAAAGCAGGTACAGAAGATCTTCAAGAAGCTGTATGACAAGGGCGACATCTACAAGGGAGCCTATGAAGGTCAGTACTGCCAGGAATGTGAAGCATTCTATACAAAGAGCCAGCTGACAGAAGACGGCAGGTGTCCTGTCTGCGGTGGTGAAGTCAAGCCGACCAAGGAAGAGACATACTTCTTCAAGATGTCCAAATACGCTCCGCAGCTGATCCAGTACATCGAAGACCATCCGGAATTCATTCAGCCGGAAAGCCGCAAGAACGAAATGCTGAACAACTTCCTGAAGCCGGGTCTGCAGGACCTCTCTGTTTCCAGAACAAGCTTCAAGTGGGGCATCCCTGTTCCGTTTGATCCGGAACATGTCATCTATGTATGGATCGACGCCCTCAGCAACTATATCACCGGTCTTGGCTATGACGTTGACGGCAATCATGGCGAACTGTATAAGAAATTCTGGCCTGCGGATCTGCACCTGATCGGCAAAGACATCGTCAGATTCCACACCATCTACTGGCCGATCATGTTGATGGCGCTGGATGTACCTCTGCCCAAACAGGTCTTCGGACACCCGTGGCTGCTGGTCGGAGAATCCAAGATGTCCAAGTCCAAGGGCAACGTGATCTACGCCGATGATCTGGTCGAACTGTTCGGTACTGACGCGGTACGGTTCATCATGCTGCATGAGATGCCGTTTGCCCAGGACGGTCATGTTACCTATGACCTGATGGTCGACCGCATCAACAGCGATCTCGCCAACAACCTCGGCAACCTGGTCAACAGAACACTGTCCATGCAGAACAAATACTTCAACGGCATCGTTGCGAATCCGATGGATGAAGAACCTGTCGATGATGAACTGAAGGCGTTCGCAATGGATACCGTGAAGAAAGTCGCTGAGAACATGGATACGCTCCATGTCGCAGACGCGATCCAGAACATCCTCGACCTGTTCTCCAGATGCAACAAGTACATCGACGAGACAACACCGTGGACACTGGCAAAGGATCCGGATAAGATCGCGCGTCTGGCAACTGTTCTCTACAACCTGCTGGAATGCGTCCGCATCGGCGGCGTCCTCCTGCAGCCGTACCTGCCGGAGACAGCAGAAAAGATCCTGACATCCCTGAATACAGAACAGAAAGACTTCGATACGCTGGATTCCTTCGGACAGCTGGAAACAGACATCCGCATCGTTGAAAAGCCTGAGATCCTCTTCGCAAGACTCAACGAAAAAGAAGTCATGGAAAAGATCGCAGCCAGAGACGCCAAGCGTGAAGAAGCACGCCGCATCGAAGAAGAAAAGAAAGCTGTCATCGAAATGGCAGACTTCGAAAAAGTTGAGCTGAAAGTCGGCAAGGTCCTCTCCTGTGAGAGACACCCTGACGCCAGCAAGCTTCTTGTCCTGAAGGTCGATCTTGGAAACGGAGATGTCCGTCAGATCGTTTCCGGACTTGCCCAGAGCTATACACCTGGCCAGGTCATGGGAAAGAACATCGTCGTCATCACCAACCTGCAGCCGGCTGTCATCCGCGGTGTTGAAAGCCAGGGCATGCTGCTGGCAGGCAAGAACGACGGAAGGATCGCAGTCGTTGAAGTCAACGGACTCGTACCGGGCACAAAAATTTCATAAACAAACCAGAAGAACTGTCAGCCATCCCGGCTGCCGGTTTTTTTTTTGCATGAATGAAAATGTTTCATAAAATTATGATAATTTACAGAATGTGTAAAAGCGCTTACATTTATTCTTGACGCATCCATGCACACATGCAAAAATAGACTTACAAACCGATGAAGAAGGGCAAGTAAGTTCTGTCCCTGTTTCCTGAAGAGAGCTGTGAATGGTGAGAGCACGGCGAAATACACAGAACTGAATGGACTTTGGAGGGCGACCTGAACACAAAACAAGTAGGGAAGCCGGAGCTGGCTGCTCCGTGATCAAAAAGCCTGCATATGACAGTATGCAAGAGAGGGCGCTGTTTCAGCGTCAAGCCGGGTGGCACCGCAGGTAAATACCTGTCCCAGCATTTCGCAGGGACAGTTTTTGTTTCCTGCAGAAAGAGAGCCTTAGCGGCATAGAAAGGAAAACATATCATGACAGACATTCCCTACAAAATCTATTTAGAAGAATCCGAGATGCCGACATCCTGGTACAACCTCAGGGCAGACATGAAAAACAAACCGGCTCCGCTGGTCAATCCGGGAACCGGAAAGCCGATGACTGCGGAAGAACTGAGCGGCGTATTCTGTGCGGATCTTGTAGCGCAGGAGCTCGATGATACGACACCTTTTATTGATATTCCGGAAGAGATCCGCAGCTTCTACAAGATGTACAGACCCTCACCGCTGGTGCGTGCGTACTGTCTGGAAGAAAAACTGCAGACGCCCGCTAAGATCTATTACAAATTTGAAGGCAACAACACCTCCGGCAGCCACAAGCTGAACTCCGCGATCGCTCAGGCATACTATGCGAAGAAGCAGGGCCTCAAGGGCGTCACGACAGAAACAGGCGCCGGTCAGTGGGGCACAGCGCTGTCCATGGCTTGCGCATATCTCGGCCTTGACTGCAAAGTCTACATGGTCAAGATCTCCTATGAACAGAAACCGTTCCGCAGAGAAGTCATGCGTACCTACGGCGCTTCCGTGACACCGTCTCCTTCGATGAATACCGAAGTCGGCCGGAAGATCCTGGCGGAATATCCGGGTACGACCGGAAGCCTTGGCTGCGCGATCTCCGAAGCAGTGGAAGACGCTGTGACGCATGAAGGCTACCGCTATGTTCTCGGCAGCGTTCTGAACCAGGTCCTTCTGCATCAGTCTGTGATCGGCCTTGAAACAAAAGCTGCGATGGACAAATACGGCATCAGCCCGGACATCATCATCGGCTGTGCCGGCGGTGGTTCCAACCTCGGCGGTCTGATCGCTCCGTTCATGGGTGAAAAGCTGCGCGGTGAAAAAGACTACCGCATCATTGCCGTAGAGCCTGCCTCCTGCCCGAGCTTCACAAGAGGCGTGTTCGCATATGACTTCTGCGATACCGGCAAGATCTGCCCGCTGGCCAAGATGTACACCATCGGCTCCGGCTATATCCCCGCTCCGAACCATGCCGGCGGCCTGCGCTTCCACGGCATGAGCCCCGTCCTCTCCCAGCTCTACCATGACAAATACATGGAAGCAGTCTCTGTCAGGCAGACTGACGTCTTTGAGGCAGCTGAATTCTTCGCCCGCTGCGAAGGCATCCTGCCGGCACCGGAAAGCTCCCACGCGATCCTGGCAGCGATCAACGAAGCAAAGAAATGCAAGGAAACAGGCGAAGAAAAGACGATCCTCTTCGGTCTTACCGGAACCGGATACTTCGACATGGTCGCCTATGAGAAGTTCCATGACGGCGGCATGACAAACTACATCCCGACCGATGAGGAACTGCAGGCTTCCATCGCCCAGCTGCCGAAACTCTGATCCGTATCTGAAAGCACTGTGACCGTGCAGTGCTTTTTGTATGATCCGCAAATAACAGATATAATGGACAAAAGAGGGTATTTGCCATGAAACTGATCGCGGCTGATTATGACGGCACACTGAATTACTGCGGATATGTGAAAGAAGAAGATCTCAAAGCGCTTGAGAAGTGGCAGAGAGACGGCAATCTGTTTGTCATTGATACGGGAAGATCCCTGGAGTCCATCCGGATCGAAGCAGGAAAATACGGACTGAAGCCGGACTATTACATCACCAACAACGGCAGTATGGTGTTTGACAGCGCCTCAAACCAGCTGCATGGATCGTATCTGGACAATGATCTTGCACACGAACTGATGCATATGGGCAGAACGCTGGAAGGCGCCGTCTCCTTTGTGACCAATGACGGTATCTACCGTCACCGTATTATGGTCTCTAAGGAAAAAGAAGATCACCGCTATACGCTGGAACCTGATCTCACATTCGAAGAACTGCTGGCGCTGAACAGATATTCCCAGATCGTTTTCTCTATGGATGACATGGGAAAAGCATCCGCCCTGGCAGATCTGATCAATACAAAATACGGCGACCGCATCGCTGCCTATGCCAACCGCTGGGTGACGGATATCGTCAGACAGGGCGTTTCCAAAGCCACCGGTCTTGATTTCCTGGCAAAGCATCTCGGCATCAGAGAAGAGGATATCTATACGATCGGCGATGCGGACAATGACATCCCGATGATCAGATACGGCATGCATGGCGCCTGCATTCAGAGCGGCGTCCCGGAAGCGAAGGAAAACGCGAAGATCATCTGCGCAGGCGCAGCCGATCTGATCCGCATCATTGAAGAAAAATAACGCCGTACACGAATGTAAACGGCGCTGTGAGAAGACCTTACCGGTCTTCTTTTTTAATCTGTTTTGCGAGAGATACGTGATCTTCCAGTACTTCAAATCCTCTGTTCTGATAGAACCGAAAAGCCGGCACTGTCCGTTCTGTCTGCAGAAAGATCTGAACGATCCCGTGTTCTTCCAGATACCCTTCGATCTCTTTGAGAAACGAAGATCCGATTCCTCTGCCCTGAAGTTCGCTGGCGATGCATAATTCATCGATATAGTATTCCGTTCCGGTATACCAGTGTTTGATGTGTCCCATCGCAATGCCGGTCAGCTGATCCTTATCCCAGTACCCAAGCGTCAGGGAATTGTTCTGTCCGCAAAGATCTTCGATATACGCGTTCAGCTGATCTTCATCACTCCAGTCATCGTTCCACGGTTCATTTTCAAACACATCCCGGAACAGCCGGATGATGTATTCTCTGTCACTGACTGACATTGTTTTCAGTTTCATACAACTATCTTATTCAGCAGCCTTGAAGTTGTAAACAGGCTTCACGACTTCCAGGATCTCAATGCTTTCCGCGACATTCTCAATGATGCCTTCGCTGTTTTTGTATGCGGCCGGAGCTTCATCGATCGTGGAAGCATCGACAGTGGAAGAATAGATGCCTTCCATGGACTGGCGGAATTCTGCCATGGTCAGAGTGTTGATGGCTGCCGAACGCGACATCTTTCGGCCGGCACCGTGCGGACCGGAACAGTTCCAGTCTTCGTTTCCTTTGCCAAGACCAAGGATGCATCCGTCTCTCATGTTCAGCGGGATGATGACCTTTTCGCCTTTCTGGGCAGAGATCGCGCCTTTGCGCAGGATCCTGTTGTCCACATCGATATAGTTGTGGATGCAGTGCCAGTATTCAAACTTCTTCAGCGCTTTGCCGAAGAACTTTCTCAGGATGATATCCGCGATCATCTCTCTGTTTGTCATCGCGTATGCCTGGGAGATCTTCATGTCGTGCAGGTAGTCTTCCAGATCTTCGCCTTCCACAACAGCAAGATCTTTGTTCAGGGCAGCGTACTGTTTTGCGTAGTCGTCTTTGATCTTCTTGAGGTTCTTCGCGATCTCTTTTGTTCTGCCTTCTTCTGTCAGCTGACGGATCGCTTCATCGCATGCGGCTTTCTTCGCGTTCCTGCCGTATGCCATTTTGTCCTGCGCCTTTTCCATGTAGATCTCGCACACCTGCTTGCCGAGGTTGCGGGATCCGGTATGAATGACAAGGTACTGATCGCCGTTTTCCGCCTGGTCGATCTCAATGAAGTGGTTGCCGCCGCCCAGGGTACCGATCGAACAGATCAGGTAGTCTTTGTTTTTCAGCTGGGAAAAGCATCTCAGGTCAGAGATGTCATACTCGATGACCGGCTTCTCATGGGCATTCATTCCGGCCGGCACGAACGAATGGATGATGGAATCCAGCTGTCCGAAGTCTTTGATCTTTGTCTTCAGCTTCACCACCAGCATGCCGCAGCCGATATCCACCCCGACCAGGTTGGGGCAGACCTTGTCCTTGATATGCATGGTCGTTCCGATGGTGCATCCTTTGCCGGCATGAACGTCCGGCATGAAGCGGGGATGGCTGTCTTCCGCAAAGGGCTGATCCAGCAGTTCCCTGATCTGCTTCAGTGCCTGTTCTTCAATGTCGTCCGTGAAGATCTTCGCGGACGCGTATGTTCCTTTGATCTCTATCATGTTTGAAAATCCTCCTGTGGTAAGAAAAGAAAAGCAGGGATCCTGTACCGGACTCCTGCTTTATGATCTGCTCTGTTTCTGGGAAAGAACGCTACGCATCGAAGCGGGTTCCGCAAAACAATCTGGAAGCATCAGAGTTCCGGCATGCACGCACAAAATTCACGGTGTATGGGTCATTCCGCCGTGCCTGATCATTCTGTACGTCATAGTGTTTTACAGATACCATCGTTCTTCTCCTTTTCTTTTCTCATACTACAGCCTGATCCTGCTGTGCGCAATATCTTTTTCGTTTACTCCGCCTTGACGCCGTACCATGCCTTGCCTTCATCGTTCCAGCCGATGCTCACAAGGAAGTCATGTTCCGCTTTGTTTGTTGTGTAGTTGTGATTGCAGGAGCGCATGTTCGGGTTGTATTCCCGGTACAGGGTGACACCCATGGCTTCATCGCTGTACCAGCCGATGCCTTCATACGTCCAGCCATAGCCGACCAGGGCGTACATTTCGCCCGCGCTCATCGTATAGTGATGTTCGCCGCCGTTGGCGTTGTACAGTCTGTAGACCGGGATATCCGATGTCTTAGGCGCAAGCCAGCCGACGCCTTCATCATTCCATCCTTCTGTGATCAGGAAGTCACGTTCTTCTTCCTTCGCGGTGTAGAAGTGCTCGCCGCTGTTCGGGTTATAGAGACGGAACATTTCGATCTGATCTTTTTCCGGTTCACTGTCTTCCGTCACGATCACTGTCACATTCGTTTCCAGAACGATGTCTCTTCCGTCTGTGTTATCCGCGTTCGCCTTGACGAAGACTTTTGTTTCGCCCGGCGCGACAGCTGTCAGGACGCCAAGGCCGCCGACGGTAACGACGTCAGGGTCACCGGAGAAATAGATGTAGTTTGTCAGGCGGGCAGGGGAAGGTTCCGTGCTGACGCTGAAGGGATGCTGTTCACCGACTTTCATTTCGATCACTTCTTCATCCGGATGCATCGACTCCGCGGTCTGAGGATCTTCCTCGGTGATCGTCAGGGTAAAGTCTCTTGTCCTGCCGTTCTTCAGGTGCGCAGTCAGGACGACTTCACCGGTACCGTTGAATTCAACCAGTCCTGTTTCATCCACTGTCGCGAATTCTTCATTGGAAGATGTCCATACAACGTCCTTGTTCATGGCGTCTGTCGGGATCACTTCATAGTTGATCTGATAGAAGCGGACATGGACGTTGACTTTCTGAACGTCGCAGTTCTTCGCGAACGCGATGTCTTCGCCGTACGTCATTTCGTCTTCGTCCACGTAGACCGCGGTCAGCGTCATTTCCCGTTCGACATGCTGTTCATTGACGATGAAGTTTCCGTCTTCATCCGCCCAGCCGAGGAACGTATATCCTTCTTTCTCCGGATGCGGTTCTCTGCCGTCGATCTTGTCTGTTGTTGCCATGAAGTATTCAGCGATGACTTCATCATCCACGACATACTTCACCTTGTGCACCAGCTCACCGGCCATGTCGATGTGACTGTCGAACCAGTCCAGTCTTTCACTGATCCATGTTTTCAGATCTTCGACTTTTTCCTGGTAATCAAATTCCGTATCAGGATGAAGCTCCCTGTGGTCCTGTTCCGCGGATGCTTTGGTTTCTTCATAGTATTTGTCCATCACGCCGCCGTCCGCGATCAGTTCTCTGACTGCTTCCCGCATCGGGATCCACTGCTTCTTGACTTCCTCGACGAAGCCGTTTTCTCCCTTGTCATAGAACATGGGTTTCATCCACAGGTGGCCGCTGTTCATGCCGTAGGTCATGGTGTTGTTGTTCCAGGCAAAGTCAAAG
>JAILCN010000074.1 GCA_024680365.1 Solobacterium sp. | reverse complement strand
GCGTTGGATCGATGCTGATACTGCTGGCGCTTGGTACGGATTCCCGTGTCCTGCGCAAGGACTATATGATGACCAATGCCTACCGGTGGACGGCTGTGCAGCGTTTCCTGGACAGAAACAAAGAGCTGTTTAAAGAACATCAGGAAGCGGAAGAAGCACTCGTTGCCTATGAAGGCGTGCGGGAAGAAGCAATCGATATCGTGATCAATACGATCCTGAGCAGATACTCATCCATCGATGCGTATCTGGAAGCGGAATTCGGACTGGATGACATGGCCCGGATGAAGCTGCAGGAAATGTATCTGGAGTAAAACTCCTTAGAAAACAGAGGGAAGAAAGATGAAAAAGAAGATTTGTGCGTATGTTCTCAGCGCCTGCCTGCTGACGGCATGTTCCGGCTCAGGTCCTGCTGCGGAAGGCGGCAAGGAAAGCGTTCCGGGTGTGACCGCAATGGCCAGACCTGCTCTGATCACAGCGGATCTGAATGTGACATCCAGTGTAGAACCGGTGGTTGAAGACTATGTTCCGGCTGCTGACTTCTCCAACTACGCCAATCCGGCAACTGTGAAATACATGCCGGATGAGCTCAAGGCAAAGCTGACAGAAGACGGCTTTGTCGTGGTGGAAAGCCATGAATATGAATTCTTTGACGAGTATGAATACAACAAGTATGAATACATCGCAAACTTCATTACCGTGGATTCGATGATGCATACGTTCCATCTGTATTACGCGCATCTGCAGAAAACAATGGAACAGAATGAGTTATACAGCAGACTGGTTTCCATGAGCAGAAAGATGTATGAGGCATCTTCTGCCCAGTATGAAGCGCTGAAGGGGACGGAATGGGAAAGCGCCGCGAAGCGCAATGTTTCCTACTTCCAGGTCGCCCTGTCTCTGCTTGGGGAAAACGCAGGAAATCTGAATCCGGAAGCGGCAGAAGATCTGAAGAAGATCGAAGCTGCCCAGGGCATGTCTGCTTCCGCGATCTTCACCGGTGAGGAAGAATACCTGCAGGACTTCACCCAGTTCATCGTCAGAGGCTATTACACAGAAAACGAAAAGCTGGGACGCTATTTCAAGACAATGATGTGGTACGGCCAGATGAACTTCGCGCATAAGTCAGAAGAACTTGACCGCAGCGCGCTGCTCTGCGTGCTGGCGCTGAACCAGGGTGCTCTGGAAGACTGGTCAGCGATCTATACCGCGACCGCGTTCTTCTCCGGCGAAAGTGACGACAACGGATACTATGAGTATTTCCCGGTGATCAAGGCAGCCTATGGCGAAGAAGTCAATACTGAGGCCCTCGCCGGCAATGACAGCGCCTTCGCGAAATTCCGCGAACTGTGCAGCAAACTGCCGGGACCGCAGATCAACTCCGTGATCGTTGACGCAAGGCAGGACAGAGATGAAGCGACTGTCGGCTACCGTCTCATGGGCCAGCGCTTCACGATCGATGCAGACATCATGCAGAGACTTGTCTTCCGGGAAGTCGAAGAAAACGAAGCCGGTCAGAGAAGAATGCTGCCGAGCGGACTGGATGTTCCGGCTGCCCTGGGCAGTGACACAGCCCTGAAGCTTCTCGAAGAAAACGGTGATACATCGTACAAGAACTACACAGAAAACATGAACAAGATGCGGGAAAAGATAGAACAGAGTGACGCTTCTGTCTGGAGCTCCAGCATCTACAGCGCATGGCTGAATACGCTTTGTCCTCTGCTGAAGGAAAAGGGCGAGGGATATCCGAAGTTCATGCAGTCAGAGAAATGGAAAAAGAAGAATCTTGTTTCCTTCCTTGGCAGCTACGCAGAGCTGAAACATGACAGCATTCTCTACTCCAAGCAGGTCATGGCGGAAATGGGCGACGGCGGCGTTCCCGACAAACTGGATGACAGAGGCTACGTTGAACCGGAACCGGATGTCTTCGGAAGACTGGCGGCGATGGCAAGAGCGACTTCCGACGGACTGAAGGGCTTTGGCCTGATCAGCAATGAAAACGCCGAACAGATGAGCATTCTCGCTGAGCTTTCTGACAAGCTGAAAGTCATCGCGGAGAAGGAACTTTCCAATGAACTGCCGACAGCGGAAGAATTTGAACTGATCCGCACCTACGGCGATCAGATCAAGCACCTGTGGCTCAAGACAGTCGAAGACGGCAGAAACAAAGGCTACTACAAGTCCATGAACTATCCGGCAGCGGTGATCGCTGATATCGCGACTGATCCCAACGGAACCTGTCTGGAAGTTGCGACCGGCAATCCGGCACATATCTACGTGGCTGTTTACTTTGACGGCAGCGTCCATCTCACTTCCGGCACCGTCTTCACATATTACGAATTTGCCCAGCCGTCCTCACAGCGTCTGACGGACAAGGCCTGGAGAGAAAGATTCAACTGGGGCAAGGAATATCCGCGTGAGCCGGAATGGGTCTATGACTTCACGCACTTCTACGAATAATAAGAGAATTCTGATCGCTGCAGTACTGGTCCTGGCAGCGGCAGGCATTGTGTTTGCCCTGTACTGGTACGGCTTCTTCCTGCCATCCTGGATCCGCTGGGAAGACCGCACGTACGCGATGGACTTTGACAATGACGGGAAGATCGAAACAGTTACCCTGAAAGACCGTCATGTCAGGCTGGAGAGAGAAGGAGAACTTCTGTACGAAAAGAAAGAATGGTATGTCAGCGACATGATCTGCGCAGACATCGATCACGATGGAATCACAGAAGTCGTGCTGCTGTGCTGGAATCATGGCGACTATGGCATCTCCCATCCATTCTGGGAAAAGAATCAATATGTGATCTTTTCCGAACACTTCTATATCTTTGAGGTAAAACGGGATATCCTCTTTCCCCAGTGGATGTCATCCAAGCTGATCCCGGAGATCGCGGAATGGAAGCTGAATGACGATATGAGCTTTACCTTTAAAGAACCGGACGGCGAAGAAAGCACCTGGGCATGGCTGCACTGGGGCATGGAGCGTCTGGACCAGGAACCTGGATACTACTGAACAGATGGCTGTCTGCGGACAGTCATCTGTTTTGTATGGAATTACACATCACAGAAACTGCTGTTTTTGTTGTAAACTGAAAGTAACAGATTGGAGCATACATATGAAAATCATTAACTGTCAGGTAAACCACATGAATGATCCCATCGGATTCATGATGGACGAACCGGTTTTTACATGGAATGTAACAGAATCAGAAGGGATGGCCGCAAGAGACGGCCGGCTTCAGATCTTCTATCAGGATGAATGCATCATTGATACCGGGTGGACAGAGCTGGATAACCTTTATACATGTGTCCAGATGGATCTGCTTCCGAGAACACGGTATGAATGGAAAGTCTCCGTTCACAGCGATGCCGGCGAAACAGCGGAAAGTGATCTGCATTTTTTTGAGACAGGAAAGCGGAATGAACCGTGGACCGCAAAATGGATCACCTGCGAAAATATTGAACGCAGACATCCTGTCTTCTTCAAATCTTTCAAAGCTGACAAAGCAGTGCGCAGAGCCAGACTGTATATCTGCGGTCTCGGCCTCTATGAAGCAAGCCTGAACGGAAAGAAGGTCGGTGAAGAGTATCTGACGCCGTACTGCAACGCGTATGACCGCTGGCTGCAGGCGCAGACATTCGATATTACAGATCTTGTGAAAGAAGACAATACGATCGAAGTCCTGCTTGGCAACGGCTGGTACAGAGGCAGATTCGGATTTGATCAGAGTGAAAAGCCGGCGTATGGCGACACATGGAAGCTGATCGCTGAGATCCATGTGGAATACGAAGACGGCAGCGAAGAAGTTACCGGCACCGGCCCGGACTGGAAGGTGAGAAGATCGGATATCTTCTTCTCCAATATCTATGACGGCGAGCACCGCGATGACACGCTTGCGGAAATGCCGCTGGAAAGTGTTTATGTGTGCAGCGAGGAACTTGCGCCGTTAAAGGACAGACTGTCTCCGCCGGTCGTAAAGCATGAAGAGATCACGCCGCAGCTGATCATTACGCCGAAAAACGAGACAGTTCTCGATGTCGGCCAGATCATCACCGGTATCTTCCGGCTGAAGGTACATGTGCCTTCCGGAACAAAGGTCCGTCTGCAGTTCGGTGAGATTCTGCAGGACGACTGCTTCTACCGTGACAATCTGCGCACGGCAAAAGCGGAATACATCTATATCAGCGACGGCAGTGAAGCTGAGATTGAACCGAAGTTTACGTTCTACGGCTACCGCTTTGTCAAAGTGGAAGGCATTGCGGATCTGAAGCCGGAAGACTTTACGGCAGTCGTTCTGCACAGTCAGTTTGATCTCCGCGTCAATCTGAAGACCGGGTATGAACCCGTCAATAAGCTGGTGAAGAATACCGAATGGGGCATGCGTGACAACTATCTGGATGTTCCGACCGACTGTCCGCAGAGAGATGAGCGCATGGGCTGGACAGGCGACGCTCAGGTGTTCTCAGCAACTGCCATGTATCTTGGCGATGTGTACGCGTTCCTGACCAAATACATGTATGACATGGCGGAGGAACAGGAAAAGAACGACGGTCTGGTTCCGTTTGTGATCCCTGCCTTTGGTCTGAATCAGACAGCGACAGTCTGGGGCGACGCGACGACGATCATTCCGTGGAACATGTATCTGTTCTCCGGCGATGAGACGATCCTTCAGCAGCACTATCCTGCCATGTGCGCATGGGCGGACTGGCTGGAGAGAACGGACGGCGATGATCATCAGTGGCGGAAACAGTTCCACTTCGGCGACTGGCTGGCATTGGACGGTCCGCAGGGCAAGGAAGCTGTCAGAGGCGGAACAGAAGAAGGATTTATTGCGGATGTCTATTACCGCTACACCCTGCAGATCTGCGGCTGGACTGCCAGAGTGCTCGGCTTTGACGAGGACAGCGTCCGCTTCCTGCAGCAGGCAGACAAGATCCGTGACGGCATCCTGGAAGAATTCTATACACCTTCCGGAAGATGCGCGATCATGACGCAGACCGGACAGCTGCTCAGTATCGTTCACGGTCTTGGCAGTAAAGAAAAAGCTCTCACGAAACTCAGACAGCTGCTCAATGACAATGACGGAAAACTGCAGACAGGCTTTGTCGGCACACCGCTGTTATGCAAATGCCTGGCTGACTGTGACTGCATCAGCGATGCTTACCGGCTTCTGTTAAATGAAGACTATCCGGGCTGGCTGTATGAAGTGAAGATGGGTGCCACGACGATCTGGGAGAGATGGAACAGTGTGGAACCGGACGGACATATCTCCGGCACCGGCATGAATTCCCTGAACCATTATTCCTACGGCGCAGTGACAGAATGGATCCTGTCCGGATGCGCAGGCCTGCGTCTTGTTCCGGATGCGCCGGGCTTCCGCAAGGCTGTGATCGCGCCGCTGGTCCATAAAAAACTTGGCTTCCTGGACGCTTCCATTGCCACCCAGGCAGGAACCTATGAGATCTCCTGGAAGATCCTCGACAACAACCATATCCGTTTCGCGGTGACCGTTCCGTTCGGCTGCGAAGCTGAGATCCATCTGCCGTTCAAGAATGCTCTGAACCTGAAGGGAGACACCGTACTGAAAGACTATGTACGCGAAGGCGCATGTGTTGTCAAGGCAGGACGCTATGAGATCGAATATGAAACAGACCGTCCGATCGTGAAGCTGCTGAACGTTTCCAATACCGTCGGAGTAGTCCTGAAGAACGACAGGATCCATGGATATCTGGCGTCTGTCAGCCACCACTTCGCACAGGTCCCTGACGGATTTGTGACCATGCCGCTCAGATATGTTCTGGAAAACATGTGCGACAAGAACGAAGAAGAAATTGATGAGATCAATCAGGAAATGCAGAGAATTCAGGAGGAGTGATCATGAAGGTATTGCTGATCAACGGAAGCCCGCGTCCGGCGGGATGCACAGCCCGTGCCCTCAGAGAAGTATCGGAAGAACTTGAGAGAAACGGGATCGAAACGGAGACCCTCCAAATCGGAAACAAAGACATCCGCGGATGCATCGCCTGCAGAACATGTTCAAAGACAGGAAAATGCGTCTTTGACGATATTGTCAATGAAGCAGCGAAAAAATTCGAAGAAGCTGACGGACTGATCGTCGGCTCGCCGGTCTACTACAGTTCACCCAACGGCACGCTGCTGTCATTCCTGGACAGACTGTTCTACAGCACTTCTTTCAGCAAGAGAATGAAAGTCGGCGCTGCCATTGTTTCCGCAAGAAGAGGCGGAACAACCGCTTCCTTTGATGTGCTGAACAAATACTTTACAATTTCTGAGATGCCGGTCGTATCTTCCACATACTGGAACAATGTGCATGGCTTTACAGCAGAAGATGTTGAAAAGGATAAAGAAGGCCTGCAGGTCATGCGGAATCTTGCCAGAAACACTGCATTCCTGATCAAAGCCATCACAGCCGAAAAGGAAAAGAACGGACTTCCGGAAAAAGAAGAAAAGCATGAATTTACTTCCTTCCCGGACGGCTTATAAGAAACCGCTTTGGAGTCAGGTATGAAAAAGGCGTGTACTCTCTTCCTTGCCCTGATTTTCGCAGTTCAGCTGACAGCCTGTTCCGCAGGGATCCCGTCACTGTTCAAGGCTGTTCACAAAGGCGCGGAATGGACGGAACATAGGATCGCGGAGTATACCCGTGAAGAGATCATTGAAGAATGGGGACAGCCGGCTGAAACGGATGCTGAGAAACTGACGTGGAGGAGTGAGGAAGGACGCGTTACGCTGTCCTTCAGAGACGGACACGCTCATGTCGATGAAATCGTTTCCTATGCGGTCGCGGCGGATTATCCCTGGCCGCTTTCCCTGATCCCCAGACACAGCGCGTTCCGGATCCTGGCAGCTATGATCTATGTGTCAGTCCCGTTTATCCTGCTGTTTCTGCTTGTCAGCATCGGCATGCGGAAGATGGGCTGGGGCGGCAGCGGTGACCGGGTCAGGGAGGAAATGAAAGACAAAACATGGTTTTCTGCCGGTGACGAAGACGTCAAGCGGAAAAACTTCAGATCATGAAAAAAATGAGCAGCCGCTGCTGCTCATTTTTGATGGTGTTTTTCAGCGCATGTCCATGCCGGTCTTCACAAACCGGAACATCCGGACAGCACCTTCATAATACAGTTCTTCCGCCCGTTTCAGCGCTTCTTCCAGAGGCATCGGCGCATTGACCGTTGTCATCAGGGAAGAGATGCCGCACTTGCAGATGTCCATGGCGTTCTTGCCAAGCGAGCCGGACAGTCCGAGTACCGGAATGCCTTTTGCCTTGGCATGTTCGCCGACACCCTGCATGACTTTGCCGAAGCAGCTCTGCCAGTCGGTGCGTCCTTCGCCGGTCACGACCAGATCGACGCCTTCCAGACGCTCGTCAAAGCGGATCAGATCCAGCACTGTTTCAATGCCGGATTTCATTTCGCCGTGCAGGAATACTTTCAGCGCGGCACCGAGGCCGCCGGCAGCGCCTGCACCCTGGATCGCGTCACAGTCGATGCCGAACTGTTTTCTGATCAGGTCACGGTAGAAGCACATGCCTGCTTCCAGACGTTCCTGGATCTCAGGCGTCGCGCCTTTCTGTTTTCCGAATGTCCATGTTGCGCCGTCCTTGCCGCAGAGCGGATTGGTGACGTCGCACATGACAGTGATCTTCGCATCTTTGATGCGCGGATCCAGACCGGACACATCGATCGAAGCGATGTTTTCAAGGTCTCTTCCGAACCCTTCCAGCTCGTTTCCTTCGCTGTCCAGGAACTTTACGCCG
>JAILCN010000196.1 GCA_024680365.1 Solobacterium sp. | reverse complement strand
TGCATGCATTGCTATAATGATTTCAGACAACAACTTTCAGGAGATTGAATATGAGAAAAACATATGTTGCGACAATGCCGAACAAGATCGGCGCGTTTCTGAAAGCAAGCGAGATCCTCGCAGACCTTAATATCAATATCACCCGTATCAGCTACAACAAGGCAGTTGACTCGCATACGGTATTTCTGGATGTCAGCGGCAAGGCCGAACAGCTGGAAAAGGCCGATGAAATGCTCAAAGAGCTCGGCTATCTTGATGCTGCGCCGGACCCGAGAAACGTTGTATTGATCGAATGCACGCTCAGGGACAGACCGGGCGCTGTCACGGATCTTCTGAAGCTGATCCAGGAATGCAATCTGAATATTTCCTATATCAGCACCCAGGACCGGGATGCCTCACTGCAGAACATCCGGATCGGACTGCTCACGGAAAGTGAAAAGCAGCTTGATACGTTCCTCAGGAAAGCGGAGCTGCTCTGTCCGCTGAAGGTGCTTGATTACAACCATTCGGAAAAGAACTATGACAACAGCATCTTCTACCGCTCCTTTGTCTCGGGACTGATGGAAAGCAGCGGCCTGCCGGAAGAGATGCGGGAAAAGCTGCTTGTCTATTCCAATATGATCATGCAGATGAAGGATGAAAGCGGCCAGTCTCCCTACAGGACGTTTGAAAGCATCAGCCGCTTCGCGGAGCTTCTTGCCGAGGCAAGAGGCAGCGCCTTCAATCCCCGCATCACAAAGCACAGACTGGCGGAGAACACCGAGCTGACACTGATCGAGCCGCCCTGCGGATCGAATACGATGATCATCAAGAGCTTTGATGAATATCTGTTCATTGACTGCGGCTACGCGCTGTACAGAGAAGAGATGAAGAAGATCTTCCGCAAACTGATCCCTGACTTTGATCAGATCAGAAAGACGATCATTCTCACCCATGCGGATTCCGATCATGACGGACTGCTCGACATGTTTGATGAAGTGATCGCCACCCAGCGCACAAAGCATGACTTTGAGCTGGAATGCGCCGGCAAGGACGGCTACAGAGAACTGCTGCCCACGCATAAGCCGTATATCTCGATATGCAAGATCCTGACCCATTTCAAGCCATGTGATCCATCTAAGATCACAACACCGTGGAAACACTTCGATGAACTGGAAGGACTGCTTACACAGATCGGCTTCTATGACTTCGGAGAACTGCATTTTGAGGTCTATGAAGGCAAGGGCGGACACCTGCCCGGTGAGCTGATCCTGATCGATTATGAGCACCAGGTCGCATTTACCGGAGACATCTACTTCAACGTTCATGCCGTCACAAAGGAACAGGCGGAATACAACCGCTACGCGCCTGTACTGCTTTCCTCCGTTGACTCGGACGCAAAGCTCTGCGCGGCAGAACGCATGGCAATTATGAACCGCCTCGGCCAGGGAGAGTGGCAGATCTTCGGATCCCACGGCATGAAGAAGGAATACAGCATTCACCTGCAGACAGAATAAGAGACATCAAAAAAATGCGGCGACCCGCATTTTTTCTTCCGCACTGATTCAGAGTTTATTTCTTCAGTTTTCTGAAGGAGCTGACAAGCTTCGTGAATTCCTCTCTTGTACATCCGGACATGCCGTAAGCCTCGTCTTCTGTAATCTTTCCCTTTTTTAAGTTTCAGGGAAGATCTGTTTCCAGTGTCTCAATGACATTGAGGATCTTTTTCCAGGTGATCTGTTTTTTTGCTTCCTTCATCTGATCAAGATATTTCGCGTTATCCACGTGTGTTTTTGCCATGACATAGGAATGGTAATACTGGCCGAACGCTGCGTACTGGCTGACGTCGCTCACGGGTTTCTGATCGGAATACTTGTTCTCGATCGTTTTTTCATAGATCGAGTAGTAGTTTCCCTGATCAAAATACTCGTTCAGAACGCTCAGCCCGTAGGTGCGTGAATTGTAGCTCATGTCTCTGCGGATCTCCGTGAAGAGGGTGAACGCATTGATGAACAGAATGATCATGACAAAGATGATCATGACTCTTCCGAAACCGGTCCATTTACTTGTTTTCATTGTTCAGCCTCTCATTCACTCTTACCAGCATGGCGGAGTTTGTCATTTTATCTGCTTCCTGCAGGTCTTCATCCGTCAGCTTCAGATATACTTTTGCAGCTGCGTCAAAATCTCTGTTCAGCTGTTCCGCGTACGTTTTGAAACCGGGTTCCTCTTCACGTTTGAGATAATTCCTGTAGTCTGTTTTGAATTCGATGATATTCCGGCTTGCGCGCACCAGCGGATCGGAATAGTTCTCGCTGCTGTAAAGATAATTCGTAATGCTGTCAATGAACTGTTTGTAATACATCGCAAGATACGCGATCCTTGTGTAACCGCTGTAGTCTCTGTAAGACAGGCTGTATTTTTCAGTGAACAGATAAAGCTCTGTGAAGTTTCCTTCTTCCAGAAATGCGTCCAGTTTCTGCCTGACCTCTTCCTCTGACATTTCTGATACCATGAGTTTCTCAGCGATCTCATAACTTGCGCTGTGGAAGGGGATCAGGATGAGATTTGCCAGCAGCATCATCACCAGGATGACGAGAACGCCGTATCCTTTCCTGCTTTTCCGCACTTCAGCACGGACTTCGTTTTCAGCCCGGTGAAACTCGTTGTCCAGCGCAGCAAGTTTTCTGATGTGTTCCTGCGCCTCCGGATTCGGAGTGCCGCAGTTCGGGCAGACCGCGTCGTTCAGTGACAGCGGCGCCCCGCAGTTTTTACAGTTGATCATGCTTCACTCCTTTACATACGCGTCAAGATCGCTCAGATGCACATATCCGTAACTGTCCGCGTGCTTCTGATACATGTCCGATAATTCCTGTTCCGCATAGCCTTTGTCTGCCATGAGACTCAGCACCGACTGACGCATCGTTTCGTACTGTTCCATGTCGATGTTCTTTACGTCATTGCTGTAGGGAACGTAGTTTTTGGGAAAATACAGGAAATACAGAACATCCTGCAGCTGATAGCTTCTGATCGTCGTGAATTCCGAGATCTTCTGATATGCTTTCTTTATTTCATAATCCGCGTAATGCTTCCACCTGCGGACGACTTTGCTGTTCTGGACATAGAGGGAAGAGATCGTTTTGAAGTCATTCTTCTCATATGCTTCATCGAGTTTTTCCAGATTCTCATCTTCCCAGACGATCGTTTCATACGCTTCCCGGTCATATTCGGGATCGTTGTAATAACTGACCCTTGCTGTCCTGGCAAGCAGGAATGCAAGACCGATTGTCACGGCGATCAGCAGAAGCGAACGCAGAAAGGAAAACAGAACCATCCGGCTGGTCGACTGATTCACAACGTCACGAAGTCCCAGCATCCTGTCGATCATCCCGGAAACTTTAAACCGGAATGCTCTGTATGCGCCTCTGCGGTTCATGCTTCCGCAGTAGGGGCATTTTTCCAGATTCTCATCGAATACTGCCCCGCAGTTTTTACAGATTGCCTGTCTCATCTTTTTCTACCGCCTTTACCAACATCTCTGTTCATAGTTTCTATCATACACTTTTTTCCGCGGCGCATCCGCTGGAATTACCTGAGCGATGCAGGAAACGGTCAGAAGCAGGGCAGACAAAAAGAAAAAGGAGCCGCAGCTCCTTGTGTATCAGCCCTGGTTCACAGGTGTTTCCAGTGTTCCGGTCAGAGTGACCTGCGCGGTGATCTCCTCACCGTTTCTTTCAACGACGACTTCGATCGTATCGCCGACATTTTTTTCTCTGAGCAGCTTCGAAAGATCTGTATAGCCTTCGACCTCAGTGCCGTCGACCTTGATGATCCTGTCGTATGCCTGCAGTCCGGCTGCTTCAGCGCCGCTGCCGCTGATGATGTCAGTGATGTAGAGGCCCGCTTTGTACTGCTGGGTATTGCGGGTGAGTTCCTGCAGATAGACGCCAAGTGTTGCCCGGTTGGTGACCTTGCCGGATTCCATCAGCTGGGAAGCGATCTCCATTGCTGTGTTGACCGGGATCGCGAAGCCGATGCCTTCGATCACGGTGCCGGTGCTGGTCGTGCCGGAGTCTTTCGCGTTGACGATGCCGATCAGGTTTCCGTTGCCGTCGAACATGCCGCCGCCGCTGTTGCCGGAGTTGATCGTCGCGTCTGTCTGGATCAGATTCATGGATTCTCTGTCAATGACGATTTCACGGCTGACTGCGGAGATGATGCCGCTTGTAACGGTTCCGCCCAGTGTGCCGAGCGGGTTGCCGATGACGATCGCGGTATCGCCCTGGGCGATCTTGGAAGAATCGCCGATGACTGCCGGTGTCAGGCCGGACGCTGTGATCTTGATCACGGCGATATCTGTTTTGGAGTCTGTTCCGACCAGCGCCGCGTCATATTCCTTGCCGTCGTAGGTTTTGACAGTGATCTTGTTGCTGTCTTCAACAACATGGTTGTTTGTGATGATGTAGCCTGTTTCGGAGATGATCACGCCGGATCCGGCGCCTTTTGTCGTATAGGTCCCGCCGAACATGCCGTAGCTTGTGGAAGTTCCTTCGACAACGATCTCAACCACGCTCGGCGCTGCTTTCTCTGCCGCTTCCGAGATCGTGATCGCGCTTGTCTCTGCGTTTTTTACATTGGAAGGCTGTGACGTTCCTGTTGAATCACTCTGGTATACGACCGTTGCCGCGTTTCCCATGTGGGTGACTGCGAACCAGCCGCCTCCCAGGCCGCACGCTGTTCCAATCACCGCGCACAGCAGCATATTCAATACCGGATGGTATCTTCTTCTCCTTTTTCTTGTTCTGGTTTCCTGATTTGTCATATCTATCAACCTCCTTTAACACTGTCTATTCTAAACAGGAAAAGTGAAATGTGTGTGAACACAAACAGATTTTTATGTGTCTTAATCTCTTTTTAATAAAGAAATGAAGCGGATCGCGGCGGAAACAGTCATCAGGACTGTGCCTGCTGCGTAAAACAGAAGGGGATAGTACGCGCTGGTGCCGTAGATCTCAATGATGCCCTGGATCAGGGAACCGGCGGTCAGACACAGCACGCCGTCCTGCCACAGTCTGCCGGGCATCGGCTGTTTCAGCAGCTTCAGCACAAAGCAGGGGATCACGCCCAGCAGGAAGGGATAGAGATACATCCAGATCATTGCCGGGGACGAAACACCGTGGGAAAACAGTTCATAGACCATTCCGAACACAGCACAGAAGGCTGAGAAGAAGAACCAGCATTTCATAAAATGCTCAGACTGATGTTCATAAGCTGATGCAGACAATGTCACTCACGCTCCTTTCTTTGATCTTTCCGGTCGTTGTCGGTTTGTTGACGAGCTGACCGTTGAATACCATGGTGGAAGATCCGCCGCCGTCCAGGTTGTAGGCAGTTTTCGCGCCGAGTGTCTGCAGGAACTGCGCCAGTTCATAGATGGTCAGTCCTTCGCTTTCACTCGTTCTGCCGTCAGAGACGACGAACAGATAATGCAGCGGTTCGATCTCGGCAATTGCCGTCCGGGGATTGGATGACATGGAGCGGTCGACTTCATCATTGACGCCGACAAGCAGCTCGCCGTTTTCCAGCAGGCCTGGACCGAAGGAGAATACCTGCAGCACATTATCGCTGACAAGTGTTTCCGCGCTTGTTTCTGATTCCTGAATGATTGCAAAGCTGCCGTCGGAATGAATGACAAGATCTTCCTGATCACTGCCGGATGATGCGCTGCGGTAGAGAATGCCGTTGCGGATCACATAGCCTCTGTCGCGGGCACCGTAGAAGTCGCCGTTGATCGCCAGGATCGCGTTTGCGTCTGAGGCGATCTCACTGGTCTTTGCGGTGATGTTTCTGCCTGCCGTATTTGCCGCGAAGGCTGTTTTCAGATACTCAATGGACGAAAGCTGCACATCAGCAACGTAGACCGTCGTGTTGTTGACGCGGTATGTTTTCAGTTCGATCGTAATATTTTCGTCTGTATAAGATGTTGCGGTGACCGCTGCCGTCGCAACAGCTGTCGGTTCCGGAGCTGTTTCTGTGACAGGCTCCGCGGTGACCGCAGTGTCCTGGGCGTATGTTTTCGGGATGATAAAGAAATCCAGAAGCGCCCAGACAGTGACTGCCAGAATGATCAGGCAGTCTGTGATATGCATGAATTTCTGTTTCACTGCAATACTCCTTTCCGGTTAAATACAAATGATCTCTGGATGAGATAGCTGAGGAAGAAGAGGGAACACTCACATAAGAGCTTCGCTGCGAAGCGGTTCATTCCGGCTCCGTTTACAAGCGTGTACAGCATGCAGCTGTTGAGGACCAGGATCACCAGTGCGCTCAGTGCGTAGCGGCACAGACTCGTGCTGCTTCTTCCGTCTTTGAATACGACCCGGCGGTTGATCTCATAGTTTGCCGAAGCGGACAGGATCCTGGCTGTCACGTTAGCCGCGATCACCGGCATGAAGGATGAGAACAGGATGAAGCCGGACCAGTCAATGAGAAATCCCGTCAGGGAAGAAAGGGCGAACATGAGGACCGGCTTCAGGATCCGCAGGGAATCCCGGACCGGGCGGAAATGAGAACATTCGTTGTTGTTTTCATAGATCGTATCGATCTCAATTTCATAGAACGGAATGTCTTTCCGCACACAGTCCAGCAACATGTTCATTTCGTATTCATAGCGGTCTCCCTTTGTCTGATACAGGTCTTCCGCCAGGCTGCAGTGGAATGCCCGAAGACCGGTCTGGGTGTCGCTGAGGGATCTGCCGGTAATAAAGCGGAATGCCGCAGCCGTGACCCGGTTGCCTGTCCTGCTTTTTTCCGGTACATCCGGTCCGCTGAAATCACGGACGCCGAGCACCAGAGAGGATGGATGGGAAGCAGCCGCGTCCACGCAGCGGATCACATCAGAGAGGGCATGCTGGCCGTCTGCGTCCGCAGTGACTGCCGCGTATTCCTCTGTTTCCTTCTCCATCAGCCAGGCGAGCATCGTTTTCAGTGCCGCTCCTTTGCCTCTGTTTGTATCGTGGCGGAGCACTTCCGCCCAGTTTCTGCATTGTTCAAATATCGTTTCATATTCTTTGGGACTTCCGTCATCCGTGATGACAGGGGTCAGTCCGCTTTCTGATAATGAGCGGACAAATGACGGGAGTCTTTGATCCGGGCAGTATGCCGGGATCAGTACATATTTTTTCATATGTCACCTCCTGACGATGACAGTATGAAAGACACAGGCGAACCTGAAATGAACGGAAACTGAACTTTGGGTGAAAAAAAAGGATCTTTTTCAGATCC
>JAILCN010000187.1 GCA_024680365.1 Solobacterium sp. | reverse complement strand
TGATAAATCGAATGATGTCACGATAAGATGATTCTCCAAGTTTGTTCACGTTTGTTCTCCTCACTGCAAATAGTCAGGAAGTTGCAGTTATTTCACATATAGTATAACCAAACATTCATGCAAAATGTGACATTTTAGATGATTTATTCCACAATTTATAGTTTCTGATTGCTATCGTATTGCACTATTCCCACTCAATAATGATTTCTTGCGCGTAAAGTAAATGATTTACATTTTGATATATTTCATTCATTTATATCTACGGTATTCACTCACCTTTACCTCGTTTACGATCCGCATGGTAGCAAAATGGTATCAGAAAAGGAACCACGAAAAAAAGATCATGATGCTGGTGCATCAAGTTCCTGCTGAATGATCGAGCTTACTTTCTGCAGTAATGTCACCAGTGCTGCGTGCTCGTCTTTTGTGAGTCTGTTCTCAAAATCCTGGTTGATATTGTAGATCGCTTTTGCAAGATCATCTTTTATTGCAAGGCTTTTCTCTGTCAGATGCAGATGAAAGTATCTTCCGTCCGTTTCGTCTTTGATCCTGTAAACATAATCATTTGCCATTAAGTTTTTAATTAATGATGTTACAGAAGGATTTTTCAAACCAAGGTATTTCTCGATATCGATCTGAAAGACTTTTTCTTTATCACTGTTGCCGATATACAGAATGACCAGACTCTGCTGCATTGTTAATCCATATCTGCTCAGTTCACGATTATAGATTTTGAGAAGATTTTTATCGATCGTATGAATAATATTACTGATCAATGTGTTGTTTTCAGAAGTAATTATCTTATATTTTTCGTTCATATTCACTCCTTCTGCTGATGAATCTCAGGTACAAATTCATTATATCAAAAAAATACATAGAAATTTATGTAATTCGGTATTGACATCCGCAATTACATAGAATACTATGTATTTGCAAGCAAACATAGATATCTATGTATCTGATTGGCCAACAGATCTGCTTCAGAAAAAAAGGAGAAAACAAAAACATGAAAAAAGATTATCCCGCATTAGCTGCTGACATTCTCCGCCTGGTTGGAGGAGCAGAAAACGTTTCATTTGTTATGAACTGTGCAACACGCCTTCGCTTTACATTAAAAGATATGGATCTTCCGAAGACAGAGGAGATCAAAGCACTGAAGGGTGTTATCGATGTCATCATTCAGAACGGACAGTATCAGGTCTGCATCGGACCGGATGTCCCCGATGTTCTGAAAGAAGTCAAGAAACTCTGCAATTTCTCAGGTGATGCTGATACTGCTCCGGAGCAGAAGAAAAAAGGCATTGACCGCATCTTCGAGGTCATCTCCGGTGTCTTCACACCGATCGTTCCGGTTCTGATGGCTGCAGGTATGGTTGGAGCGCTGCTGACAGTACTCAACCTTACACACATCCTTCCTGAAACAAGCCCGACATACTATGTCTGGAATATCATTAAAGAAGCCGGATTCTACTTCCTGCCGTTCTACATTGCATATACCGCATCACAGAAACTCAACGCAAACCCGTTCCTCAGCATGCTGCTGGCTGGTGTACTTCTTCACCCGCAGCTCTCCAGCTTCGAGAGTCTCGGCGTTGATCAGCTCAGCTGGTTTGGTATCGGCATCCGCAATGTAAGCTACGCAAACGCGATTCTTCCGGTCATTCTCGGTGTCTGGCTGTTAGGGTATGTCGAAAGATTCTTCACAAAGTTCATGCCGCAGGTGATCCGTGCTTTCGCGGTCCCGATGCTCACAATGCTGGTGGTTGTTCCGATCGAACTGATTCTCATCGGTCCGATGGCAAGCTATGTTGCTGACTTCCTCGCAAATGCTGTTCTGTACATGGGTGATCACTTCGGATTCATCGCTGTCGGTATCATCGCAGCACTGACACCGATCATGATTTCCACAGGAACACATTCATTCGCTTTCCCTGTCATTCTGGCTTCTCTGGCTTCCAATGGCTTCGAAGGTCTGCTTGTTCCGGCAATGCTGGCAGAAAATCTCGCTATGGCTGGTGCAGCATTCGCAGCCGGTTTCAAATCAAAGGACGCTGATGAAAAAGCTGAAGCAAATGCCGCAACATTATCAGCATGCATGGGTATTTCCGAACCTGCTATGTATGGTGTTGCACTTCCGAAGAAAACACCGTTCCTCGCATCCATCATCGGTTCCGGTATTGGCGGCCTGGTTGCCGGTCTGTTTGGAGTCCGGTTCTATACAATCGCTTCTGCAAGCTTTGTAGGACTTCCGGCAACAATCGGCGAAAACTCCATGAAAAGCTTCATCGGTGCGCTGATTACAATCGCAGTATCCTTCGCAGCAGCATTCTTCTTCACAATGCTTCTCAGCAAAAAGGACGGCAGCACAGAAGAAACAGCTGAAGAAGCAGTAAAACTGAACGGACCTGCAGAAGTGGCCTCTCCGATCAACGGACGTCTGATTGCTCTGTCTGAAGTAAATGACAAGACATTTGCAAGCGGTGCCATGGGCGAAGGCTGTGCGGTCATTCCTTCCGACGGTGTATTAAGAGCACCGGCAGACGGCGAAATCATCATGCTGTTTGACACAAAGCATGCAATTGGCATTAAGACAACGGATGGCGTCGAGATCCTGATACACATCGGCATGGACACTGTCAATCTCAACGGTGAACATTTCGAAGCAGTCAAAAAGGCAAATGATAAAGTCAGGAAAGGTGATGTCATTGTTAAGTTTGATATCGATGCGATCAAGGCGGCAGGCTACGATGTAACAACACCTGTCATCATCACAAATACTGCTGACTATGCAAGTATCACGAAAGCAGACACTGCTGAAGTCAAAGCAGGCGAAACAATTCTGACTGTAGAGTAAAGGGGGCAGATATGAAAGATACATTTCTCTGGGGAGGATCCACATCCGCATTCCAGTTTGAAGGAGGTGCAAATGAAGGAGGAAAAGGCGTATCCTTCTACGATACGATTTCCAGAAGTTCCAAAGCAGCTGCTGATAATATGGAATCCTGGATGGGCACAAACAAAATAAAAGATTACACAGTGACTTCGGATTTCTATCATCATTATGAAGAAGACATTCAGCTGATGTCAGAAATGGGATTCAAAAGTTTCCGTATGTCCGTTGCCTGGACAAGAATCTATCCGGACGGAGACGGAAATGTGAATCCTCAGGGAATTGCTTTCTATCGCAATGTGTTCTCTCTCCTGAAAAAAAGCGGAATTGAACCGGTAGTTACACTGTATCACTGGGATATGCCCCAGTCACTGATCGACAGATATCACGGCTGGTATGGAATAGAAACAGTTCATGCATTTGAGCAGTATGCCGAGACATGCTTCAGAGCGTTTGGCGAATATGTAAAATATTGGCTGACATTAAATGAAAACAACATGACAATCATGATGCCTGGATTTGGCACAGGCATGAAAAAAACCAAAGATGATCCTGATTACGATATATTCAAATACACAGTATTCCACAACACGAACATTGCCCATTTTGCAGCAGTCAGGAAATGTCACGAAATCATTCCTGACGCAATGATCGGCTGTATGTTTGCGAGTGCTCTAGCATATCCGCTGACCAGTGATCCAGAAGATGTTCTGCTGGCAAGGAACCACAACCAAAAACTGAATTACGACTATCTCGATCTTCTGACAAGAGGCAGATACACACCTAAGAATGTATTTGAAATGAAACAGGCAGGATTTACCGTATCCGAAGAAGACAGCAAACTGTTCTCTGATCCGAAATCAATCATCGATTTCATTTCATTCAGTTATTATTTCTCAGTCTGCACAGGCACAGAACAGAATGCAGCAGATGAAAATGCGGGAACTGTGCAGATGATGTATCAGGCTATGAGTAATCCGAAACTTAAGAAATCAACGTTTGGATGGACGATCGATCCGACCGGTCTCAGAATCCTGATGAATGATCTGTATGACAGGTATCAGCTGCCGGTTATGATCGTCGAAAATGGTCTGGGTGTAAAAGACGATATTTTGACAGAAGACAAGGAAGTACATGATGATTACAGAATCAGCTATCTGAGAGAACACATCAAAGCAGTCAAAGCAGCTGTCGATGAAGATCATGTTGATTGCCTCGGATACCTGCCATGGGGATGCATTGATCTCTACAGCGCATCCGGTGACAGGGATAAACGATACGGATTCATCTATGTTGACTATGAAGACGCTCATAAGAGATACCGCAAGGACAGTTTCTTCTGGTATCAGAATGTGATCAAAACTAATGCGGAGGAATTAGACTGATGTATATTATCGTCATAAAAAACACAGCAAAAGAAGGATTTGCACAAGAATACAGAGAAGCTTCTGTACGCTTCATGAATGAAATGAAGAGTCTTCCCGGTCTGATTGATGCACAGGTCTGGCAGGATAATAATGATCAGAATCAGATCCTGAATGTAATATTTTGGGAATCAGAAGAAGCCGCGAAAGCAGATGATGGCAGTTTGTTCATGAAGTACAAGCCTGAACTGAAGCCGTATTTTGTAACAAATACCACACAAACATACAAAAGCTTTTAACAAAAATCCTTTCAAAAAATGGAATCTGATTATATGATTCCATTTTTTATGCCGTCTTGAAAATTCTTTTTAAGAATACGAATTCACTAGCTGACCGCTCGACACTTATTCCCACTCAATAATGTGTTAGCGTTCATCTAAACCAACCACTCAGCATCCGTTTATTTTGACCAATATGCGATCAATCAAATTGACCACATTTCATTCAAAGAAAACGGCCAATATTTCATAAGTACTTCAAGCCTTCTATACTGATGGTGACCAAACACAACAGTAGAAAGGAGGAAATTTGAAAGACTATATGAGTGATAATGGCCTCGAGCAAATAATAACACAGGCCATTGATCAGATGAAAGCTGACTGCGGTGAGAAGTTTGATATCAATAAAATCAATCTCGCAGAGCTGGGCAGGCGCACCAGCCTGCCAAGGCACATACTCAGAAGACTTAAGAAAACCGGATTTACAGTAAAGCCGCATGGCAACACCGGCCGTAAAGCACAAATGACTGTAATGAGTGGTTATACAGGAGTGGTAGATGAGCTTCTGAGCAGAAGAGTAACCAATTCCGAAGTGATATTTGACAGGATCAAAGAACTTGGCTACGCAGGCAGTGTGACAACTGTCCGCAGGTATGTCGAAACACATCGGAATCTTGTCCCTGCCGAAAGGCAGGCAGTGAGTCCTCAGGGCAACCGTGGCCGACGGTATGAAACCGGGCCTGGTGAGTCATATCAGATGGACTGGGGATTTGTGAATGTCACCAACGCGGATGGCAGTGGCACCTATCGTGTTGCCTGCTTTGCGATGATCTGTCATCACTGCGGAGAACGCTATATAGAGTTCTTTCCCGATGCCAAGCAGGAACATCTTCTTATTGGAATGATCCATGCCTTCATTTATATGGGTATTCCTGAAACGGTTCTGACTGACAACATGAAGAGTGTTGTCATTGGACGCAGTCCGGACGGCCAGCCGATCTGGCAGAAAGACTATGAAGAATTCATGAATGTCACAGGCTTTAAAACCAAGCTGTGCAAGGTGGCTCATCCATTCACCAAAGGCAAGGTAGAGCGCCTTGTCCGATTCGTCAAAGAGAACTTCATGGCAGGCCGTGTATTCGGCAATATCACAGATCTCAACTGTGAGGCATTGAAATGGTGCAATGCGCAGAATGACAAATACCATCGTGCTGTTGACTGTGTGCCTCATGACAAACACATGGCAGAATGTCAGAAGAAAGCTGGTGTTCTGACAATGACACATGATGTGATGAAGTATCTGTGTCCGCTGAGACGAATCAGTTTTGATGGCTTTGTTAACTATGAAGGCAGAAGATTCGGAGTCCCATACTGGTATACAAAGAAGCTCTGCCGGATCAGGAGAGATGCATTTACTATCTATATCTATGACGATGAACTGACAAAGATCCTTGTGCAGCACAATGTCACATGGAGCCGTAAAGACAGCTTCTGTAAAGATCAGTATGTGATTAATCAGCCCGAAGAATATCCGAGCGTGCCGGTTAAGACTACTGTAAAGCAGCTGGAAGAACCGGAGCCGACATCAGCTTTTGAAAAGTTCAATTTCGTTAAGGCGGTGAACTGGGATGACTGAATCAGTATTTGATCAGATTGTCCTCAGTGCCAAAGCACTGAAAATCGACCTGTCTTCCGAAGAGATCGCTGCCCTTGTTCAGAAAGAGAACATGAGCGAGCAGAGTATTACAGATATCAGTACTGTATTCAGATATCTGGAACAGAAGCACAAGGATGCCGTAATAGAAGGATGCCTTACATTCAGCAGACTTCCCAGAAAGGATCCAAAAACATTTGATAACTTTGATTTCAGCCGGATACACGGAAAAGACGTGGAAGCACTAAAGAATATACCAACGCTTTCAGCGCTGTATGCCAGAAAGAATATGGCTTTTATAGGTCCCCAGGGTGTGGGCAAAACTCATCTTGCGATGGCATTTGGCAGAGCGGTCTGTGAAATGGGAATGAAGTCGTATTTCCTGAAAGCAACAGAGCTCAATCAGAAGCTCACAAATGCAAGGAAATTCGATAAGGTGGCTTCAGTTACTACCGGACTTGTAAAACCATCCTGTCTGATTATCGATGAAATCGGCAGATGTGTATTTGATGAAGTTAACACGCAGATATTCTTTGACATCATCGACAGGAGATCCAACAAAGAAGGGCCCAACTGCATGATATTCACAAGCAATAAGAATCCAAGCACATGGGGCAAACACTTCATTGAACAGGACTCGCTGCTATGTGCATTGGACCGCTTCTTTGACGATTCTACAGTGTTCGTGATCAAAGGAGAAAGCTACCGTGGAAGAAAGACGGAAACAATCTCACTTGAAGCAGGAACAAACAAATCACTGAAGTAACAACCATTAAGTTTCCACTATTGTGTTTGGTCATTATTTTTGGATATATTTTGGTCAATTTAAATGGACGCTGAATGGTCAAAATCGACGGACGCTAACACCGGATACTCAGGATATTTTTCTTTATGATCATGATACTTTTCCATAAATGGCTGATATGTTGTTGTATCGCCTGCATCCTGGAATACTTCACTGTTTACAATGATTCCATTACTCACTGCGATCTGGCAGTTATAGCAGGCTCTGGTCACTCCGCTCTGATTGTAATAGTCCCATTTCGTTGCCATCATTGTCGCGTCGTGATCTGTCTTTGAACAGCTGTTTCGCTTTCCTATAATCTCCAGCCAGTATTCATATTCATCCAGTTTCAGGGCATACTGCATA
>JAILCN010000152.1 GCA_024680365.1 Solobacterium sp. | reverse complement strand
GCAGACCCTGCGAAGGACCGTGAGCATTGCTGCCATCCTGATCGTTGTTGGTATTGTGTCATACCTGCTCATGTCACTGGCGCAGAACTACAGGACAAAAGCACAGCTTCAGGAGCAGGCCACGCTTCGGATCCTGAGTGAACTGACGTATGATCTTCCGGATCATCTGACAGATGTGCCGGGCACTTATTCCCGCATTGCAGGGATACTGGAAGAGAATGCCCAGACGATCGATACGATCATCGGACTGTCCAAAAACCGCAGCAAAGCGGTTGTGGAAGCATCCGCAAACCGGGAAAAACTAGCAAATGCAAGAAGCGTACTTGGAATGTACGAGGAGGCACTGGAAGCGCAGGATGCCGCTGTTTCGTCTTATGAGACTCTGGCAGCAGAGGGAAAAGATGATTATGTTCTTGCTTATGGATCATCTTATAACAACAGAGGAAATATCCTGCATGCAGCCGGAAGATACAGCGAAGCAGAAACGGATTATCAAAAATCGGCCGGGATCCTTCAAGGCATGAAGAATCCGGACCGTCTGGTCCTGGCCAGAATATACGGTAATTTAGCTGCAAACGCAGTCAGTATGGGAAAAGATTCTGCGGATTCTTATTTTCAGGAAGCGCTGTCTCTGCTGGAAGATAACACAAATGATCTGGAGTATATCCGGGAAGCAGCATCGATCCTCTATAACCGCGGTGTCGGATTATACAGGGCAGGCAGATATGAAGAAGCGGCAAACGCACTGGATCTTTCTGCGCAGAATGATCGGATCATTTTGGAAGCGGCAGATAACCGGCAGAATCATATGACTTACTTGAACTGCATGTCGATCCTTGCAGCATGCCTGACAGATTTTGGCGAATACGAAGAAGCAGAGAACAATTACCGGATCGCCGAAAAAGAAGCAGAAGAACTTGCGAAGGATGCGGAGAATCTGAAAGAGCAGATCCTGCTGGCAGACTTTTACAATAATTACGGCCTTTGTCTCAATTCGCAGGGGAAATATGAAGCGGCAGACGAATTGTACAGAAAGGCAGCCGGACTGTATGGGCAGATCTTTGAAACAACCGGCTCTGCTTCATCCGGAACCGTATATGCGGTATCTACGCTGAATACAGGAGAAAATGCGTTCAAAGCAGGTAAGTATGCGGAAGCGGAGCAGTTGTTCCGTGACGGACTTGCGGTTTTTGAAAAGATACGCAGCGAATTGGATGTTTATGATCAGGCCCAGTATTATACCTGGCTGTCCTATCACAGGCTGATCAACCTTCGTGATTACAGTGGGGCATATGAAGCGGCATCAACCGCATGTACTTTGCAGCCGAACAGTATACTGGCCAACATGAATTTAGGATATGCATGTCTTTACTGCGGGTATGAGGAAGAGTGCGACAGGGTGCTCGGAGCTGTTGCGGCTTCGGGAAAAGGCCAGGCAGAAATGATACGGAACGATCTTAAGGCGCAGGCTTCGGCAGGCCTGGAAAGCGCTCACGCAGACGCAGTCCTTCAGATGCTGAAAGAGCTGTACCCGGAATTGCAATAGACCCTTCAGAAAGGGAGTTTTACAGTTATGGAGAAAAAGAAAAAACGGATCCCGTTCATAGTGATAGCTGTGCTTGTGATCATGGCCTCAATGCTTATGATCTGTTCCTGTCGGAAAGCGGATTCATCCAAGGGAAGCGTTGAGCAAAAAACGGAGAAAACCGAAGAACGGTACGAGATCATTGCCATGATATCAGAGGGGAAAGAAACGACCGCTGAAGATCTTGCGCTTCTTCAGAGTAAGGGTCTTTCCTGTACGATCGTTTTAAGACCGGATGGCACAGGAGTCCTGGATCTCTTTGGGGAAAAAACCAACCTGACCTGGGATGAAAAAAATATATCTACTGGCACAAAAAACATGCCTTATACGCGTAAGGACGATCAGCTCACACTGACGGATGGAAACTCATCGCTCACATTTCAGAACACGGATGAGTCGGAGGATGCAAAATGAGTCTTTCTTTGCTCGTGGTTTATCTGATCGCGCTTTTCCTGTTTCTGATACTGATGCTTTCACTGGGCTTCCAGCCGCGGATCATGTCAAAGATCACCGGATCGCTGCTGATCATTGCATGCGTTTTGGGCACGTTCTTTTACGGATACGGATTTTATACGCTAAGCGGCAGCATCCCGATGGCAACCGCAAGAACGGTGTTCGCCGTCTTCTGTATGTTTCTGGGCAGAAATGAGATCAGTTCTATTGCATCCGCACCTCTGTTTGCAAGCCCGGCCATGATGATCATTCTGTATATTATCCATCTGATGGCTTTCTATTGTACCGCCAGCGCTGTGATCGCAACGATCGGGCAGAGGCTGATCCGCACACTGAATCTTCTGCTCACTAGAAACGGCAATCTCAGCCTGATATATGGCGTGAATGACGATACCGTATCACTGGCGCAGAATCTTCCGGGCAAGACCAAGATCATTTTCATTGATACAGGAAATGGGGCGCCTCTGGATCAGAAGATCCTGAAAATGGGTGCTTTGATGCTTGCAGATGAGGATGCAAAAAATGGGACGCCTGGTTTATTGAAACGGATCGGAATGCGGCCGGGAAAACGCCATATTTCCATCTATTGTATTGATGATGCTCCTGCAGCAAATCTGCAGTTTGCCATTTCACTGAAAGATTCCCTTGAGCAATTTGGAATAGAGCCTTCCCAGACCAGCCTTACGGTGGTCCTGCCGGATGAGGCTGTTTCTGCAAACCTGCAGGCTTCCGGTGACACTTATGGATACGGCAGCGTGATCGCCTATGAGAAAGCAGAACTGATCAGCCGTCTGATGATACATGCATTTCCGCCTTGCGATACGATGCGCTTTGACGGAAAAGGAAGAGCGGATGAAAATTTCGAAGTGCTGATCGTAGGGTTTGGAAAGACCGGTCAGGCGGTGCTTCGCTCGCTGATCATGAACGGTCAGTTTGCAGGAAGCAGGTTTCATGCAACCGTCGTATCAAAAGATCAGACACAGCAGGCAGGCAGTTTTTTCAACCGTTATCCTTCCCTTTGCGAACAATATGACATTGAGTTTATCAATGCGGATGCAAGGAGTATTGAACTGTATGATAAGATCGTGCAGACAGGTCCGGCACTGAATTATGTTGCAATCTGTGTGGACAAGGAAAAAGAGGCGGGAGAGATAGCGGTTGAGTTTTCACGCTTGTTTGAGGATCTCGG
>JAILCN010000144.1 GCA_024680365.1 Solobacterium sp. | reverse complement strand
CGAAAGTCTCCAGTGAATTATCTTCTTTTACGTCAAACAGTCTCATGTTCATCTCCTTTGATCAGATCAGCATCTGAATCGTATCCAGTTCTATTCAGATTATAACAAAGGCGGATCCCATGATCCGGATCGATGCTTCTGAAGGCAGGATGTTATAATCAGAAGTATCAGCGGAAGCTCCGAGGAGGAATAATGGCTTATATTGACGCACACTGTCATCTTGGATCCAGACAGTTTGACGCGGACCGGGATGAGATGATCGCACGGATGACCGCAGAAGGAGTCACCAAAGCGATCATTATCTGCTGCGGCAGACATGATCTGGAACACGGGATCCGCCTGCGGGATGCGCATTCTGGTTTTCAGCTTGCCATGGGAATTCATCCCCAGGATCTGGAGGAGGATCATGAGCCCTCCCGCCTGGCTCGTTTTGAACAGATCGTCAGAGAAGTCAGACCGGACATGATCGGTGAGATCGGTCTTGATTACTACTCCCATCCGCATACAAAGGAATATCAGAAACAATTCTTCATCGCACAGCTGAAGCTGGCAGCTGAACTGGATCTGCCCGTCGATATCCACAGCCGCAAAGCAGCCGCTGATACCCTCGCCATTCTGAAACAGATTCCTGCCAGAGGCATCATTCACAGCTACAGCGGCTCTGTTGAAATGGCAGCACTGTATATGAAACTTGGATATTCAATTTCCTTCGGTGCAAGCGTCCTGTTTCCCAACGCAAAAAAACCTGCCCAGGTGATCGCGTCTGTTCCCCTGGACCGTCTGCTCATTGAAACAGATGCGCCGTATCAGAGTCCCGTCAGAGATCACCGTCATGAACCGGAAGATGTCATAAATATCTATGAAGCAATCAGCGCACTCAGACAGATCTCCATGGCAGAACTGGAAGCAGCTGCTGAAGCGAATTTCAACCGCATCTTTTCCTCAAAATCATTATGAAAAGAAAACATATAGATCAAAACGCAGGTATCACCGGCAGTCTGTTCAGCCGCGATGATATCAGACTCCCTTTGCACAACAGTACAGAATGCTGCTGTGCTCCGAACTCTTTCTGATCAGAGCAGAAAAACACCAGAATTCAATTCCTGTCATAAGGTACGTATCCTGCTTTGGAGCGTACTTTTTTCATGTTCCGCCAGCAATGGGAAAAGTGCATGCCAGAGAAAAACACGAAGGGTCTTTTCACCCCTCGTGTATTTTTGCAGATCAGTGATTCACTTTTCTGATCAGTACCTTGTCACTTCGCATCCGAACATATGCGCCAGCATTTCCAGCTCATCCGCGACATCTTCATAGATGACGGCATAGTGCGGCTCCCAGCCGGCTTTCACTGCTTCACAGATGATCTTTTCACTGTTCTCACTGGTCTGGATCACACTAGAGGTACCAAAGAACTGCTTCGGCCGGTCCAGCGCTTTTCCGGAAGCAATGAAGAAGCGGAATGTTCCGTCCGGATTGCGGCCGATCCGGAAGATCGCCGCGCTTTCGCTTGCTTCACAGCCGAATTCCATCGTCGGTCCGATATGTCTGTTGCAGTGTTCGCCGATGCAGGCGCCGGTATCTTTTCTTGCCAGCGAGCAGGCAGCGGTGCCGCAGTGCCAGAACGTGATCGTGTTTTCTTTTTCATCCAGCGATACCGGATCGCCGAAGAACACGCTCTTTCCGCTGAGTCTCATACCCATCCACATGGACAGAGCGCCGTACATGTCTGCTTCGCAGGCTGCCGCGACACCCAGGTCATTGAGCATGGCCAGCACCGCGCAGACCGGTGTTCCGAAGCTGGTAAAGAAATCCGGCCAGCATCGGGAGGCGACAGCGCCGATCCTGTTATTCTTTACAAATTCCGCATAGGCTTTGTACAGTCTGGCAAAATCCATCCGGTTCTTTTCCGGCGTATCCTGCAGTCCGACCGTCCGGTTCAGCGCGTCATCCAGATATTCCCTGATTTCTTCCTCTGTGAATCCTTTTGCTTTTTCGATCAGTTCCCGGGCTTCAATGGCATCCTGGCGGACGCCAAAGACAGAAAGCAGATCATTGTCGAGGGCCCTGCCGAAACCGAAGCCCTGCGGCGTATGGCCGATGGCGCAGACCTTCAGATCCTGCATTTCATAGCGTACACGGGCTGCTCTGATCATTGCCTTCAGCGTTTTCTGTACCTTTTCCTCATCCGGTCCGCCGTAAACATATTCAAACGGGTTCTGGCGGAACTGACAGATCGTATTGGCAGCGGAGAACGCTCCAGTCAGGGCATTGAGACGAAGACGGCCGCCGTCGATCACAGGTTCTCTTAACGTCCACAGCAGGATCGGAACATCCTTGAAGCGGTGCAGAACTTCTGAGGCATATGCGGCATTGGCAAACGTCAGATTCTGCAGGATGATCAGATCCGGATCTACCGTATCGAGAAAAGAATTCAGAAGATCTGTATTCAGCAGCATTTCTTCCGGAACAGCTGTTTCCGGACAGATGCTTTTCAGCAGCTCTGCGGATGCGTCAAACTGCGCCTGGGCAGACGGCATATGGAATGTGCCTACTCCGATGGGTATGTAGGCAGCCTGGAATGTTTTCTTCATAGTCTCCTCCCTCAGTATCTGAGCTCTTTGTTTTCCCCGAGCAGACCGGGATGCGCTCCCTGTCTGATCAGCGGTTCGCGTTCCGGATGCGCAAGGACCCATTTGCTGCGCTGCAGAAGCAGTTCTGCTTCCGGATCACTGCTCTGATCCCGCAGTGTTTTTTCTTCTTCGCTTAACGGCGTATTGGTGCCTTTCGGCAGGATGACGACATCCTTGAAGCCTTCATCAGTTACCCGGCATGGTGAAAGGTGCAGTGTCGTCTGATACATTTCGATGACTGTCCCCTTCGGGATAAAGAAGACTTTCGCGTCATCGGTCGTGATCGTATTGTTTTGGATCTGCCAGGTATGGGCCAGCACCAGCATGAAGTCTGTCACAGCGATATTGATCTCGCTGCCTTTATGATATTCAAAGCCGTTGTACGTCGTATTGCGTCCGTTGCAGTAACCGATCTGGATGGGCATGCCGCCGTAGATGACTGCTTCGATCTCCTTTTTCAGCGGCAGCTCTTCCAGCTCTTTTACCGAAGCGGTATACACATTGCCGGCTTCAGGAATGCTGGTATGTTCTTCCAGATACTCTGCCAGCGCAGAGACATCGTGACCGGTGATGATCCTGCCGTAGGATGCAAATGCCGGATCACTGACATCCCGTATTTCAACGTCGTTGACTTCATTCAGATGTTTCAGCATATGTTCTGTTCCTTACTACTTTCACCGTTGCTGAGAAGTCTTCCCCGCCCAGTCCTTCCGCCATCGCTGCATCATAGACTTTTGCGGCATTCTCTTCGCCGGGCATCGCGAGATCTGAGTCTCTCGCAAGGTCCAGACAGATGTGCACATCCTTGTGCATATTGGCAATGGAGAATGCTGTCGTGAAGTCCTCTTTCGCAATGCCGTTTTTCTTGGAATCGAGATAGAAATTCTGCCCGCCGCCGTAACTGATCGCTTCGGCAAATGTCAGGATATCGATGCCGTTCTTCGCGGCCAGGGCGGATGTCTCATTGACGCCGTTCTGGATCTGGGATACCAGCGCGTTGTGACAGATCTTCATGATCAGGCCTTTGCCGTTGTCTCCCATGCGGATGATGTTTTCCCCCATATAGGCAAGCACCGGCAGGATCTTCTGATACCCTTCTTCACTGCCGCCGACATAGATGCCCAGTTTTCCGGCTTCCGCTGCCGGACGCGATTTGACGACCGGCGCGTCAAGGAAATCTGCGCCTGTGTTCCTGACCAGCTGAGACAGTTCGACTGACACACCGGGATCGATCGTGCTCATATCCACATAGATCTTGGTATGGCTGAGAACCGGCAGCGTCTCTGTGACGACAGCTCTGGAATGCTCTGATTTCGGGACCATCGTAATGATCAGATCCGCTTTTTCCGCAGTCTCCCGGCAGCTTTCACACGCCTGTGCGCCTTCGCTGACAAGCCGGTCTCTTTTTTCTTTCACGATGTCATAAACGTATACGGTATCGTCATGTTTCTGTACGATATTCCTGCACATTGCCTCACCCATGATGCCGAGGCCGATAAATCCAATCTTCATGTTGTTTTCTCCTGTTGTTCTGAGTCACGAACGCATCTCTCTGATCACATCTTCCAGTGTTTCATCCGTGATCTGTGTATGGTTTCTGCGGCAGAATACCGGAATGGTACCCATCGGTGCTTCCGCTATGACAGTGCCGCCGCAGTATTCTCTGCCGGAATTCAGTTCGATCCAGTCATCCTCCGGCAGAATGACATGTCTGTCCGTTCTTCCCTGTTTGCGGACCGGCGCGACAAGAAGGTCTTCTCCCAGCATGTATTCTTTGCAGTTATCATACAGAATGTCATAGTGGTAGAAGAGAGGACGGATCATCGGGATCCCCTTCTGCGCCTCTTCTTCCAGTTTCAGAAGATACGGCTTCAGCGCCGTATGGATGCGCGACATTTTCGCCAGATGGGCAAGCAGTTCTTCATCCGCGTCAAACTGAACGTTGCGGGAAGGCTGGTTGCCCTCATGCATGCGGAAGAGCGGCGAGAAGGCATTCATCTCCTGCCATCTCATCAGCAGTTCTTTCGTTCTTGTCATCGACATTACGGTCGTGTAGCCGCCCGCGTCAGAGTGAACGATGGTCTGACCGCTCATGCCCAGTGAAAGCGATGCCGGGATCACGGATGGCAGCCCGTCATCTTTGGACCAGTCGACATGCTGGTCGCCGGTCCACATGCAGGCAGCGTCGCGCACACTGCCGGTATAGCCGGCCCGCATGAAGAAGAACACTTCGTCTTTTACGCCGCACTCCTCCACCGCTTCCCGGTTCAGCTTCGCCCATATCGCCGGCCACTGATTGTGCATACGGGCTGGTTTGCCATTGTACAGAACGCAGTCCATCGGCAGATATTCCCCGAAATCAGCCATCCAGCCGGACATGCCGATCCCGATCATGTTTTCTTTGATCAGACTCTTGTACCACGCATAGGCATCGGGATTGGTCAGATCGATCATCGCAGCCGGGAAGGTCGTGATCGTCACAAGATAATCCTTTCCTTTTCTGTCTTTGACGCAGTAGCCGTGTTCATGGGCGTATTTGTACAGATCTTTTTCAATTGCCAGGAATGGATTGATGTAGCCGAGGAAGCGGATCCCCTCTGCTTTCCATTCCCGGATCTTTGCCGGCAGATCGTGATACATTTCCTGATCATATTCCCAGTTCCACATGACCTGATAGCCAAAGCCGGTCCGCCGGCAGCCGCACCAGTCCTGCGACCAGACGCCGTTCACCTTCACGCCGGCATCCAGTGCTTTCTGCATTCTGGCATCCACTGTATCGGTGCCTTCCTGGATCGCCAGGATCACGCCGTCATACAGCCACTCCGGCAGTCGGCCGTAATGTCCCAGACGTCTGCCAAGCTTTTCAGAAACTTCCGCAAAACTCTGTCCGGCTTCCATATGAAAGACCGGCGCCTCCTGAAACATCAGGGTGACTTTTCTGTCCCGGCGGAAGTCAAATTCCGCGTAGCAGACAGTATCCGCATGAAGATAGTATTTCCGGGAGGAGATAAAGGTCGGCTGGGCATAATACGATTCATACTTTGAGAATGCCAGATCTTTTTCCGGATCATGACCGATCACGGTATCCCGGATCAGTTTTTCTGAGATCCTTCTTGTGTTCTGATGCTCCGCAACGAAGATGCGGACCTTTTCCCCTTTCAGATCCAGTTTTGAATATGTCTCACCGCAGCCGTAGAAATGCTCGCTGCTGTCCGAAGGATAAGAGATCCAGAAGCGGTTGACATCCGCCGGATGCGAACGGAGTTTTATATCATAGCAGCCGGAACGCATCTCAACGCCGATCACGTAATCTTCTTTTTCCCGCGGATCATGGAAGGTCAGCGTGAAGCCTGTCTCCGTTTCTGTATATCCGGACAGAAGCAGTTTGCGGCGCCACCGGATCCAGCGGCGGTAGCGGAAACTGCCGCGGCTCATGGTGAAGTAGTTTTCACCGCTGCCGACAGACAGTTCCATATTTTTCAGCAGATGATGCAGCAGTTCTTTCATGATGATCTCCTTCGCAGAATGATGTGATTATTTTCCAGCAGCCGCATTGCGTCTTCCCATGTTCCGGCCGAACGGTTGGCGCCTGGTGCGCCGAGCACGGAATATGACTGGGCAGATCCGATATATGCACTGGATGGAATGTCATAGCCGTTCAGCCAGGCACTGACGAAACCGGCCAGGAATGCATCGCCGGCTCCGGTCGTATCCACCGGCATGCCGCGATACAGCGTCGGCAGTTTCCAGGTCTCCTTGAAATCTGTCACCAGCACACCTTTTTCTCCCAGCTTGACGCCGAATACCTGCAGCGGGAAGCGTGAGAAGAACGCGCAGATCTCTTTCAGATCTTCAGTGCCTGCGTAGATGGAAGCTTCCTGCAGACTGGGGATAAAGATATCGCAGTGATACAGAGCGCCTTCAATATTCTTCATCCAGTTTCCGCTGCGGTCATAGGACGCGTCCAGCGAAGTCGTCAGGCCTTTGTTCTTGGCTCTTGCAAACAGTCTGGCAAGACCTTCGCCATCCAGCGAACGCAGAACATTGGCGCTGGCCAGATGCAGATGTCCCGCTTTCTCCAGCAGCTCGTCACTGACCATTTCCTCACGGAAAAACTGGTTGCCGTTATCGGGAACACGGATGATATGCCGCTCCCCTTTTTCATCGATCAGCAGGACGGGCGAAGCGGTATGGAAATCCGCGCTTTCATACAGATAGCTGCAGTTAACACCGTCCGCCTGCAGTTCATTCTTTACAAGCACGGCAGCGCTGTCTTTGCCGAGAGCAGCACACACCGCTGTTTTCATTCCCAGTCTTGCCATACTGACAGCAGCGTTGACCGCGTCGCCGCCGGACGCCGCGAAATAGCCTTTGGCCAGGATCCCGTCGATCTCCATCAGATCTTTGTCCACACCGGTAAAAAGCGTGTCCCAGGTCGCGATCCCGGCACAGATCACATCAAATTGTTCTGACATACATAAACACCTTCACTTGTTATCTATTATACAATGAAAAGCATCCCTCCACAGTTTCATTCTGAAAGCAATCCCGTTCACTAAAAAAACAGCAGATGCAGTCTCTGCTGTTATTCAAGATAGAAATCTCTCAGCTGTTTCAGATCTTCTTCTTTCAGATCATATTCATGAAACAGGAAGTTTTCATATGTTCCATACCGTTCCAGGATCTCGGCCAGGATCATATGCACTTCTTCGGGAAGAACGCCTTCCACCGCCATGATCGCAGTCCGGACATTTTCACTGAGACGGTGCAGGATGCGCATGGAACGCAGTCTTTTATCGATCAGTGTCTCCCGGTATTTGTTGGAGAGCAGAAAGTCATGCCGGATCTGTGCTTCATCGATGCCCAGCGCCAGCATGATCAGGATCGCGCCGATGCCGGTCCTGTCTTTGCCCTGGGAACAGTGAAACAGCAGCGGCACTCTGCGGTCCAGCAGTTTCCTGAACATTGCTTTATACGCATCGTTGGAATAGACAAGCGACGCCTGAATGCTGGAAACGACCGTCGCGATCATATTGCCGTGCTGATCTTCATCCACCAGCATCTCAAAGAATTCCCGGGGAGAGTCATTCAGATCCTCTCTGAGATTCTCATACGCAGCGCACATGCGCAGCTGTTCACATCCTTCAAACACCGGATCCGGCAGTTCCTCACATGCTTTCCGGGAACGAAAATCCAGGATCGTGCGGATCCCGAGACGCGCAAACAGATCCCGCTCTTCCATGTTCAGAAGACCAAGCGCGCCGCTGCGGAATAATACGCCGCTTCTGATCTTTCTGCCGTCTTCCGCTGTATATCCGCCAAGATCCCGGAAATTGATCTCTCTGCGGATTCCTTCTACTGCCGTCATGTGTCAGTCCTCTGTCCTGTGCTCCATGTATTTTCTGAATTTCACGGAAATCTCAGTAATATCATCAAACTGCGGCGAACCGTTATAGAAGTCGTCGACATCTTTCCGCACTGCTGCGCAGATCGACTGCGCGTCTTCGTCCAGATGCGCGTTAAGGCAGTTCTGCAGACGGGTGTCGCCATACAGCTGTTCACCGGCGTCTGTCGCTTCCACAACACCGTCGGTATACAGGAAGATCTCATCCCCCGGGTTCAGAACGACCGTCTGGATCTTATAGGTGATCCCTTCCATGCCGGCAAGGACAAAACCGCTGTGATCGTTCATATATTCAAATGTGCCGCCCTTCCGCCGCAGAAGCGGATGGTTATGTCCGGCATTCACATATCTCAGCTCACCGTTTTCCAGATCCAGGATACCCATCCAGGCTGTGACAAACATATTTGTTTCATTTCCTTCACAAAGCTGCTCATTCGCTCTGGCAAAGATCTCCGCCGGAGGGATCCGGTTTTCCGCAAAAGATTTCAGGATCGTTTTCGCGCGCATCATGAACAGAGAAGCCGGAATGCCTTTGCCGGAAACATCCGCGATCAGGAATACCAGTTCATTTCTGTCCAGGAAATAGAAGTCATAGAAGTCACCGCCGACTTCCCTGGCCGGATCCATCAGGGCAAACAGCTCGATCTCTTCGCGGTCAGGATACACAGACGGAAGCGCCGAGAACTGGATCTCTCTGGCATATTTCAGTTCTGTATCGATCCTCGCGTTGGCTTCCGCGATATACCGCTTCAGCGTATCAACAGTCTGGTTGATATCATCCGAAAGATCGACAAATTCCTGCGAAGCCCGGACATTTACCACAGTATCCAGATTGCCGTCCGTGATCTCTGACAGAGACTTATTGACTTTACTGATATTGCCTACGATCAGTTTCCGGATCGAGATAAAGATCATCACAAACAGCAGTCCGAACGTAATTGTCAGCAGGAAGAAGTTCAGATGAACTGCCAGATCCTTTGAGAAATCCGCCTCCTTTACCGACAGGACACTGATGAAGTAGTATCCATACTTCTCCGCATACATGCAGTAATAGTCTTCTTTTCCCAGAGTACAGTGCTGCAGAGTATAGCCTTCCATGGAATCAAGATCGATCGAAAACTCACGCCTGCGGTCATTTGACGGATCCGACAGAAGACCGGTCGTACTGTAAATCAGTTCCCGGTCCTGGTTCATCACGAGGATCCCGCCGTCTTCACCGATCTGCCGGTTCGCGACAGTACGGGGCAGACAGACTTCAAACATGTTGTAAAGCTGTGTTTCCGTCAGGAAGATCTGAATCAGAACATTTCCCGATCTTACGACACACTCCTTCAATGAATGATCCGGATCAAATTTCGTAGCATCAAGACCTGACACATACAGGGTATTTTCATCCTCACCCAGCAGGGTGAAATACATCATCGGGAAATAAAACAGATCATTTGTGTCTCCGCCGGCAAACCGGTCAAGGTTTGAACGGGTGATCTTTCCTTCTCTGTTGATGATGTTGATGGCATAAATATCAAACTGCTCTGCCAGTTCCTTCAGACTGATATCATCATCTTTGTTGATCTCTGCCTCGACCCGGCGGGTCAGGGTGATAATATCGTCATCCGCTCTGTTTATAGCATCATTCACAACGCTGATAAGCGTCATTTCAAACGTCCTGGCTGTGTTCTCTTTCGAGATTTCATTCTGCATCAGATAGGTAAATCCGGAAGTAATGAAGTATGTCAGGAGGACGATCTTGACCAGCTGTGATTCAAACAGTTCTGAGATCTTCGGCGGCCCTTCTCGTCTGACCGTTCTCCGCCCTTCTTCAAACCTTCTCACCGCGTATACAGCAAGAGCGGCAGACAGTGCGTTGACGATCACCATCGGCAGCGTACATGCCTGGATATACCGGAACGCGTCTTTGGCAAAGGTCAGGTTCGTGATGAAGATCATGATCATGTGAATGACTTCCGTCACGACAGCGATGACCAGCGCATGGCCGAACGGCGGCATCTGATCATTAAACAGTCTTTTCCGCAGAATACCGGCGAGAACACCGGCCAGGAACGTTGCGATCGTGCATCCCAGCCTTGTGAAATACCCGCCGCCCCAGTATACGGCAAACCATCGTTCCGCCGCTCCGATCACACCGGCAATGATACCCGCAGGCGCGCCGAAAATCAGTGCACCGCAGATCGGTGCCGCGTCTCTGACATTGACGATCGTATCATTGAACGGAACGCCGAACTCCGTTGCACATACCGCGATCACACCAAAAACCAGACCCGCAAGGATCTGTTTCTGCATATATGACACTTTCTGCATGCTTTCCCGGCGGAAAAGCGCACTCAGAGCAACAGAGGCAATGACGGGAAGAATGCCGACGGCAGACAGTGATGAAAACATCCTGATATCCATACCATTATTCTATCGTTTTTTCTCTCATCACAACAGAAAAACATGCGCAGAAAACAGATCATCTGCAGTTTCCCGGAAGAAGCAGGATTTTCTTTATCATCTTATGCATGTCACAACTTCTTTTGCGGGAAACGGTATGCTAGAATGCTAAAAGAGATATGCATATATCATGTTTTATATGTGCTTTCATTTCATTCTGAAAACAGGAGGAATCATACGATGAAGCGATCCGAAGAGAATAAACTTTCAGCTCTTCTGGCAGTGCTGCTCGGTCTTTCACTGACCGCCGGCTGCACCGCCCAGGGAGGACAGACCCCCACACCCGCACCTTCCGAATCCGCAGAACCGGAAACAAGCCCGGAACCGGCGCCTGATGACAAACAGGAGATCGCCTATACGATGGACAATATCCGTCAGTATGTCATCGGTGTTGATGAGCCTGTTGAACTGGCAGACGGCACGATGCGTCCGCTGATCAACTTCGACAACGCGGCAACGACCCCGGCCCTGAAACCGGTCATGGACGCGGTAGACACAGAAATGAAAATGTACGGATCGATCGGCCGCGGCTTTTCCCAGAAGTCCAACCATTCCACCGATCTCTATCTGGATACGCGCGATGCGGTCATGGAATTTGTCGGTGCCGATCCGAATTACTACACCTGCTTCTATGTCAATAACACGACTGACGGTCTGAACAAACTGGCGTCCGCGCTGGTTGAAAGCGAAGATGATCTCGTTCTTGCGACCCGCATCGAGCACCACGCAAACGACCTGTCATGGCGTGAGCGCTGCAATGTCATCTACGCGGAAGTGGATGAACAGGGCCGCATCATCTATGACGATATCGAACGGCTTCTGAAAGAGAATGAAGGCAAGGTCAAGTATGTCTGCGTCACTGCCGCTTCCAACGTTACCGGCTATGTGACAGACGTTCACAGAGTCGCGAAGATGGCCCATGCCCACGGCGCGAAGATCATCGTTGACGGCGCCCAGATCGTCGCTCACCGCGCATTCTCCATGACGGGCGAAACACCGGAAGAAAACATTGACTTCTTCGTCTTCTCCGCACATAAGATGTATTCCCCTTACGGCGGCGGCGCAGTCGTCGGACTGTATGATGTCCTCAATGAGCATATGCCGGAATTCTACGGCGGCGGCATCGTCAAGATCGTCAGAGACGCGTCCCAGAAATACAAGAGTGCACCGGATGTCTATGAAGCCGGATCGTCGAACTATGCCGGCGTTGTTGGTCTTGCGGCAGCGATCAAGGTCCTGAAGGAAGTCGGCTTCGACGCGATCTCAGCCCACGAAAAAGTGCTGAACAGAAGACTGATCGACGGCCTGAAGAAGTTTGAAAACGTCATCATTTACGGTGACACGGAAAACATCGATGACCGGGTCGGCGTCGTCACCTTCAATTTCTCCGATATCAACTCCTACGTCCTTGCCCAGGAACTGACAAAGAACGGCGGTGTTGCGACCCGCCGCGGCGCCTTCTGTGCGCATCCGTATGTCTGGCGCATGATGGGAATTCCTGATGAGGAAGTAGAAGCGTTTGAAAACTGCATCGACAAGAATACGCCGGGCATGATCCGCGTCAGTTTCGGCATTTACAACAACGAAGAAGAAGTTGATCAGTTCCTCGAATATCTCGACGCTGCCGTCAAAGAAACAAGAGCTTCCGTTTCTCTGACTGCTGATGCGGAGCCTGGATATTGATCCCGTTTACAACAAGATCCTGATCTGATTCAGGATCTTTTTCATTCCGGTCCAATTTTTCCTCTGCAGTGCTTTCAACACGCAGAAGACATGCTAAAATGAAGATGATGATGAAGTATCTGATGATCATATTGTTTCTGGCTGTGACAGGCGTACACCTTTACGCCTCTTTCAGGCTGGACAAACCCCTGCGCAATAAAACCAAGCCGTTTATTCTGTTAACGCTGCTTGGCTTTTACTGCTTCGCCGCTTCAAAGATCAGTGTGACTGTCGTGCTTGCCCTGCTGTTTTCCTGGCTTGGCGACGTGCTGCTGATCCCGAAAGGCACAAAATGGTTCACTGCCGGCGGCATCGCGTTCATGATCAGCCATTTCTTCTTTATTCTCAGCTATGCGCAGTACATCAATTTCGCGCTGGTGAATAAAGTGATGCTGGTGATCCTGCCGGTCCTGTTCGCGGCTGTTTCGTGCGTGATCTTTCATTACCTGCGGCCGCACCTGCCGAAACCGCTGTTCTATCCGATGCTGCTGTATCTTCTGATCAACGGCACGATGAACTGCTTTGCCTGGTTCCGCTCGCTCAGCACGAGCGGAGCTGCCAGTCTGATCACGGCAGCCGGTGCCCTGCTGTTCTTCATTTCTGACTGTTCCCTGTTCTTTGTCAGATTTGACAAAAACAGCGTCATGAAATCACATTTTACCGTAATGCTCACATACTCTCTCGGCGAGCTGCTGATCGTTCTCGGTCTGTTGTAAGCCGGAAAAGGAGGTTCTATGAAATACTATCTGTACAATCCATTTGCCAATAACGGCATCAGGCCGGACATCAGCGCGGAACTGATGGATGCCTCAAAGATCGATTTTCAGGATTTCTTCGCGAAACTGGATCCCGAAGATGAAGTGGTTCTGATCGGCGGCGACGGAACCGTCAATCACCTGATCAATACGGTCGACTGTGAGAAGATCACAAACAGGATCTATCTCTATGGCAGCGGGACCGGGAACGACTTTCTCCGCGACATCGGCGAAGAAGCCGGCAGAGAAGTCCTGCTGAACAGATATCTCACAAATCTGCCCACAGTATACGTCAACGGCATGGTACGGAAGTTCATCAACAACATGGGCTTCGGCATTGACGGCTACTGCTGTGAAACGGCGGATCAGATCAAAGCAAAAACACCGGACAAAAAGATCAATTACACAGCGATCGCCGTCAAAGGTCTGCTCTTCCATTTCAAGCCGTGTCACGCGTGGATCGAAGTCGACGGCAGAACGTATGAGTATGACAATGTCTGGCTGGCACCTGCAATGAAAGGCAGATTCTACGGCGGCGGGATGATGATTGCGCCGGATCAGGACAGACTGTCGGATCATCTGACCGTCGTTGTCTATACCACCCCGTCCAAGCTGAAAGCACTGATGCGCTTTCCTTCCATTTTTGAGGGAAAACACACTGCTTATAAAGATATGGTCAGAATCATCACCGGCAATCAGATCAGAGTCCGCTTCTCACGTCCGTGTGCCGCCCAGATCGACGGCGATACCGTCCTGAATGTAAAGGAATACCGGGCGGAACTGCCCCTTCCGGCACATACGGAATAATATAAAGATATTCTATGATGCAATTGCACAAAACCGGGATATCTTTATTACATTTGCCATATACTGCGGTGCTATAATGAAATCTGTAGGAGGTTCTTCGTATGCGTAAAACCAAAATTGTCTGTACCATCGGTCCTGCCAGCGAGTCAGAAGAGATGCTTCGGGAATTATGCCTGAACGGAATGAACGTTGCCAGACTGAACTTTTCACACGGCACTCATGCCGAACACCAGGAACGGATCAACCGGATCAAAAAAGTGCGTTCCGAACTGAACATGCCGATCGCGATCATGCTGGACACAAAAGGTCCTGAATTCCGTATCGGTGTATTCAAAAACAACAAGATTTTCCTGAAAGACGGCGACACATTTACATTCACGACTGAACAGATCGAGGGTGATGAAACGATCGTATCTGTCAGCTATCAGAATCTCGCAAACGAGCTGGAGCCGGGTGACAGGATCCTGCTGAACAACGCGCTTCTGGAATTCGAAGTTCTGTCCACTGACGGAACAAAGATCGAAACAAAAGTCCTGGCCGGGGGTGAACTCTCCAGCCGCAAGTCCATGAGCTTCCCAGGAAAACATATGCAGCAGACATATCTTTCTGAACAGGACAAGTCCGACATTGCGTTTGGTGTTGAAAATGATGTCGACTTCATTGCCTGCTCCTTCGTATCTGTCAGACAGGATCTGGTCGATGTGCATAACTTCCTCCGCTCCCTCGGCAAAGATGACACTGTTGAACTCATTGCCAAGATTGAAAACCAGTCCGGCTATGACAACATTGATGATATCTGCAAAGAATGCGACGGCATCATGGTGGCCCGCGGCGACATGGGCGTTGAAGTTCCGTTCGAACGTCTGCCTGCGATGCAGAAAGACATGATCTCCCGCTGCCGCATGATCGGCAAGCGCGTCATCACAGCGACCGAAATGCTTGAATCAATGATCAAAAATCCGCGTCCGACAAGAGCTGAGACTTCCGACGTTGCCAACGCTGTCTATGACGGCACCAGCGCAGTCATGCTCTCAGGCGAAACAGCAGCCGGCGCCTATCCGGTCCTTGCGGTCAGAGCGATGGCGAAGATCGCGGAAGCTGCCGAGAACTCCATTGATTATGAGAAGCGTTTCTACCAGAATGATTTTGAGATCCACAGCGACATGGACGCTGTTTCCCATGCGACATGCACAATGGCCATGGATGTCAACGCAGACGTCATCGTTGCCTGCACAATGTCCGGCAAGATCGCAAAGATGGTTTCCCGCTTCCGCTGCCCTGTCGATATTATCGGCATGACAACGAACGAGAAGACATGGCGTTCCCTGGCTCTGTCCTGGGCGGTTACGCCGAAGATCTGCGAAGTTGTTCCTTCCACTGACGTTCTGTTCTATATGGCAAGAAAGACAGCCATTGATACAAGAAACCTGAAAGCCGGGGACAAAGTCGTCATCACCGGCGGCGGAACGACCGGCCATTCCGGAAACACCAACCTGATCAAAGTCGAAAAGATCTGAATTCAGACAGAATACGAAACTCCGGTAAGACCTGCCGGAGTTTTTTCATTCCCAAATTGTTTACAGTTATCCGGTAATGTATACTTTTTACTGTAAGAAACGCGGAATACGCACCAGTGATCATAATAAGGAGAACACATGAAACTGTTTGAACGCATCAATATCGGTTCACTGCAGCTGAAAAACCGGATCGTCCTCGCTCCCATGGGAACGACAACTGACCACACCTACGGCTTTAACATGCGGGATGTGAACTACTACGGTGAACGGGCAAAAGGCGGCTGCGGTCTTGTCCTGACCGGCGCTGTCGTCTGCAGCGAAGAATTCGAACCAGCACCCTGCCAGAAACTGACCAGCATCAAAGATGTTTACAATCTGCATCTGGTCGCGGAACGTGTGCACTGCCACGGCGCAAAGTTCGGCATCCAGCTTTCTCCCGGCATCGGCCGGATGAACTGGATCGATCCGAAAACACCGCCGTATTCCTCCAGTCCCTGCCCCAATTACTACAATCCGGATCTGATCTGCCGCGAACTGCCGACGGACGGCGTGAAGCGTCTCGTCAAGGCAATGGGCTTCTCTGCAAAGCTGGCCAAAGACGCCGG
>JAILCN010000105.1 GCA_024680365.1 Solobacterium sp. | reverse complement strand
TGAAGCTGCTGAAGGGAAGAGACATCAGACTCGGTGTCTGGTTCGATATGGAAGACGCGGATTTCTACAAGATCAAGCGCAACCGCAATTTCTATAACAAGAAGACGATCAGTTCCATCTGCCAGGCATTCTGTTCCAGAGTGCAGAAGGCAGGCTACCATACAGGCATCTATGCCTCGTACTCATGGTTCAGAGATCTGATCGAAGGCTGTGACGCGTATGACAAATGGGTCGCCCACTGGGGCACCAACAACGGCAAACTGCAGGACAAGGCATATGAATGCGCTTTCAGTATCGGTGCTTCCATCCATCAGTACTCTGCTGTTGATCTCGACAAGAACGTCATGTATGTGGATCCGATGACGTTCGCTGACTGAAACACACAGTTCTGAGGCAGGATCATCCGTTCTGCCTCATTATCCTATCTTAAAGAAGATTCAAGATTCTTTGGGATATGTTATGGTATGATAGACAGGCAATCAACCGGAAGGAGCAGATATGACAGAAAAAAAGCGCAGGAATCAAAAACGCAGGATCAACAATTTTCTGATCCTGATCATCCTGATCCTGATCCCGCTGACAGCGGCTGCTTTTCTGTGGAACCTTCATCAGATCGAAAACGTGAAGAAGGGCGAAGGCGAGACACTTGTTGACGAGGAACCGGAAGCGGCGGTCAACGAATACCGCAATGACCAGTATGTGATCGGCAACAACTCCACAGTTGTAAACAAAGAATATTTCAAGGAACTCAACAGCGCTCTGGAAGCCCAGGATCCTTCCGCGACAGCTCAGGCGGTCGTCAAATGCTTCATCACGGAATACTACACCTGGACCAACAAAGACGGAAACTATGATATCGGCGGAATGCAGTATATCTTTGCGCCGAAGAAGGCAGATTTTGAGACATATACCCTCTGGAACTTTTATGAGGACATGGCTCTCTATATCAAGAAATACGGAAGAAACAAGCTGATCGAAGTGTCCGGCGTACAGGCTGACACGCCTGTCAGCTGTGAATTCACTGTTGAAAACGAGGAAGGCACACAGACATATCCGGCCTATGAAGTGCACGCTGCATGGACGTATGACAGCAGCACATTGATGGATACGCAGAATGTGCAGAAAGAAGCAGTTTTCACAGTTGCCGCAAACCAGGGCAGATGGGAGATTGCCGCGATCACAGACGCGCCGGCTTCGGAAGGAGAGGAACATGACTGAAAACAGGAATAATGAATCTCTGAAACCGAAACCGAGAAAAAAGAACGGATATCCTCTGAAAAGGAATATCGCACTGGCAGCTGTGACTGTCATTCTGACGATCCTTGTCATCTATGAGCTGTTCTATACGACCCGTTTCTCCGCCCTGAGCAAGGAAGTGTTCCGGCGCATCAATATCGGAATGATGCTCATCCTGATCATCATCGATCTGCTTGTCCTGCTGGCGATCCGCACGCGGAAAAGATTTGTGAGGATCGCTGCAGCGCTGACGCTGACCGTCTGCACGGTCGCCGGAGGCTATGCCGGATGGATCCTGACCAGAGTCGATAAAAACCTGGACAACATCACCGATACTGTCATTACCGAAGATGTTGCGACTTCGCTGGTCTTATACAACGGCACCAGCGGTTCGCCGATCATGTCCTTGAAGGATCTCGAAGGAAGAAAAGTCGGCTATACGATCGAAACGAAGAATGCCGAAGTCGGCATGCACCGGCTGAAGAATGAAGGCATCAATGTCGAATACAAAGAATATCTGAGCTACGCGGATACGTTTACCGCGCTGATCGACGGGTCCGTTGACTGCGCGATCCTGCCGAAGATGTACTGGTCCACACTGGCCAATGACGAACTTCTGCAGCCGTACATCGATGATACGACAGCACTGGAAACATTCAGTGAAAGCATCACGACCAAAAATGATGAAGGCGCGGACAAGGACCTGACAAAAGAACCGTTTACTGTTCTGCTCTCCGGTGAAAACCAGGGTCTTGCGGATACGATCATCCTGTTCTCCGTCAACCCGGTCTCCCTGCGCATTACGATGACATCGATCGCCCGTGACTCCTATGTTCCGATCACCTGCTACGGCGGCGCGTCTTCCAAGATCAACGCGGCCCATGCCAGCTCGGAAGCCTGCCTGGTCAAGACAGTCAAGAAACTGACCGGCATCGATATCGACTATACCGTTGAGTTCAACTTCAAGTCCGTCATTCAGGTCGTTGACGCAGTCGGCGGCGTGGATGTCGATATTACCCATTCGTTTGACGCCCAGTGCTGGGATGTCAACACCGACCATCTCGTCGTCATCCGTCTGGAAAAGGGTGACAACCAGCACCTTGACGGCCAGCGTGCCCTCGGCTTTGTCCGTGAAAGACATGCCTTCCCGGGCGGCGACTTTGCCCGTCAGCAGCACCAGCAGGAAGTGATCACGCAGATCATCTCCAAGGTTATGGCGACAAGAGACCCGAATACCTACGTCAGGATCCTCGACGCTGCCGGAGACAACATCAAGACAAACATGTCTACCGATCAGGTCGTCAATTTCATTGCCTACGCGATGGGCAAGGCAAAGCGGTATTACAATCCGACCAATGTAGCCGGCGTCTTTGATATCGTCAATTCCCGCATCTACGGATACAACTCCTCACTGTGGAACGAATCCCTGAAGATGGATCTGTATATCTACAGACTGTTCAAGGGCTCCATCAAAGCCAATGCGGATTTCATCCAGCGCAACCTGATGGAAGATGACAAAGAGGCTGTTCCGGAAGCTGTGAAATGGACAGCGGCAGATACCTATACGCCGCCGGCAGTTTCCCGGAGCTGGTACAACGAGCCGCAGACACAGCGGCAGGGCAGACCAAGCGCGACGCCGGATTCATCGGATGACGCGAAGCCGACCGCAAGGCCGACCGCAAAACCGACCGCGAGTCCGCCCGCGGATACGAAGCCGTCTCCTTCCGCAAGCGCGGAACCGACGCCGAAGACTTCTTCAAAGCCTTCCGAAAGCGAAGAGCCAGCACCGGATACAAGTCCGGAGCCGACAAAGGAGACAACACCGGAGCCGACCAGCGAAGCAACGCCGGAGCCGACGAAGGAAACAACTCCTGAGCCGACCAAAGAAGCAACACCGGAACCGACGAAGGAAGCAACTCCTGAGCCGACCAAAGAAGCGACGCCGGAGCCGACCAAAGAGACCAAGCCTGAACCGACGAAAGAAACCAAACCGGATCCCACACCGACACCGGAATCTGATCCGACACCGGAGGGATAAGGGCATGGCTGCGGGTGCTCTGAAACAGAAAGCAGAACTGATCAGAAAGGCACTGTACGTTTTCGCTGTACAGTACCGGTTTCATATTCCAATGCGGGTGCTGAGAATTCACGCCCGCAAATTCATGCATGAGAGGCAGAACATCCGGACATACGGAGCCCGCTTCTTTGATCCGGAAGATCCTGCTTCCTATCAGAAATGGCTCAGCTTCCAGACATACCGGAAAGCGGAAGGAAGCGTGGATCTGACATATCTCTGTGCGGACAGGACGGATGTCATGGATACATCCGGCATTGAAACAGAATATACATGCTTTACCCGTTCTGATACAGTTCTCTATGAGCAGTTTGGCGCGTATGCCGAACTGTGCCGGGACGCGGATGTGCTGTACTTTGACAGCGACATGATCGCCGGAAACGGAGAGAGACATTCTCCCTGTCTGCGGACAGACTTTGCCTATGATACGCTGCGGGCATACAACTGCATCGGCAGCGTATGGATCGTACGGACCGAATTGCTGAAGCAGTTTGACGGAATGCCTTCTGACCCGTACCGCTTCCTGCTGGAACTGTCTGATCAGGATCTGAGATTTGTTCACATTGAGAAGATCCTGTACGGGGAAACCAGGCAGGCGGAAGACGGCAGACAGTCTCTGGAAGCCTACCTGCAGGCGCATGCGGTCAACGCGTCAGTGGAAGACAGGAACGGCGCGTGCAAAGTGACTTACGCGCTGAAGGGCAGTCCGCTGGTGACAGTGATGATCCCGACCCGGGATCAGAAAGATGTCCTGGAACGGTGCATCAGTTCCGTTCTGGAAAAGACGAAGTATAAAAACTATGAGATCCTGATCCTGGACAACGGCAGCAGCCGTCAGGAGACTCTTGATTATTTCTCAGCACTGCAGAAAAAGCACGGCAATATCCGGGTGATCCGGATCAATGAGCCATTCAACTTTTCCCGGCTCAACAACATCGGCGCAGAACATGCCCGCGGTGAATACCTGGTCCTGTTAAACAACGACATGGAAGTGATCCGTGAGACATGGATGGAAGAAATGCTGGCGCACGCGCAGATGCCCTGGGCAGGATGCATCGGGGCATGCCTGTATTACCCGGACGGCACCTACCAGCATGCCGGCGTGATCTCCGGCAAGGGCGGCGCCGCAGCCCACCGGTATTACCATGCGCCGTCTGATCAGAAAGGCTACATGCATGTTCTGGAAATACCGGACAATGTGGCAGCTGTCACGGCAGCCTGCCTGATGGTGAACAGAGAAAAATATCTTTCTGTAAACGGCATGGACGAAGCGCTCACCGTCAACTACAATGACTATGATCTCTGCATGCGGATCCTGAAGAAGGGATATTTCAATCTCTTTGTGCCGGACGCGAAGCTGTATCACTATGAGTCAGTTTCGCGAGGCATTGACCGCTCAAAGGAAAGTGTCAGCCGCTATATGAAAGAGATCGCGCTCATACAGGAACGCTGGCAGGAAGAACTTCTTCATGACCCGTTCTACAGCGACAGCTTTGACAAAAACTATGATTACCGTCTGATTGCGGGAACAGGTTCCAACTGACGCAGACAGATGTTACACTTTTAATGAAACTGGAGGAAAAGAAGATGAACATTATCGTAACGGGAGGCGCCGGCTTTATCGGATCCAACTTCATATTTCATATGCTGAAGGAACATCCGGAAGACCGGATCATCTGCCTGGACAAGCTGACATATGCCGGCAATCTGAGCACACTGAAAGATGTGATGGACAAAGACAATTTCCGCTTTGTGAAACTGGATATCTGCGACAGGGAAGGCGTATATAAGCTTTTTGAAGAGGAACATCCCGACATCGTCGTCAACTTCGCGGCAGAAAGCCATGTTGACCGTTCGATCGAGAATCCTTCCATCTTCCTGGAAACGAACATTCTCGGCACATCCGTGCTGATGGACGCCTGCCGCAAATACGGCAT
>JAILCN010000165.1 GCA_024680365.1 Solobacterium sp. | reverse complement strand
GCTTTTGCCCACCAGGCTCGTTTTACTTCCCTGGCAGTTCTGAATGTAACTTGGGTCATGGGATGATCTCCTTCTGTGTCTCACCCCATTTTCCCTAAAAAACCTTAAGGTTTTCTAGGTACAACTTATTTGGCGGTTACGCTGTAACCGGCAACGGAATAGATGTTTCCGCCCGGCGCTGAGATTTCCGGCTTCATCAGAAGTGATCCGGGTACACCCCAGGAACTGAAGGTTGAGATCTCAGCATCTTTTCTGTCAACGTTGTTCGATGCTGTGATCGCATCGCTGACAGTGATCTTACCGGTATAGTATGTGATACTGCCTGTTGAGGCAGAAACAGAATTCTCTTTGATGTATTCTGCGTCAGAAAGAACGATGGAAGCCATCGGGAAAGTTCCTGTATAATCATCCACCGACATTCCAATCGTACCTGGCTGATTATTTGCAATGATCAGAGCTTTTGGTTTATAGCTGATCGCGTTATTGCCCTTTACCGCAAAAGTGATATCTCCGCGGTTGACGATCACGATCTTTCCGCTCAGAGAGACAGCTCTGTTCACTTCTGAATAATCTTCCGGAGTACCTAAAGCGTCAATGTATACGAAATCCCATGTTCCTTTTACAGACACCATGTTTTCTGCATTCTTTGTTTCCGCATCATTGTAGAAAATGTTCTTTCCGTTAAATACAATCGGATAGCCGGTATTGCCGGTATTATCTGCCGAAGCAACACCAAGACTGTTGATAAATGTACCGGGAGAACCTCCTGTATGCATGCTGACGTCATCGATATAAAGGTCCGTTGTCAGCTGATCTGTAATTGATGAAGAGTTTCCGGCGGAGATCGCTACGACGATCTCAGAGTTTTCTTTCGTCAGGTTGTTCAGGATCTCCTGATACGTGCTGCCTGTGTATGTGAATCCGGGAGAGCCGGAGCCAAGAGACAGATTGGCAGCGTCACAGCCCAGAACAACAGCGTCTTCGATTGCCGCGAAATAATCGGAATCGTATGCACCGCCGTTTGAGCCAAAGACCTTCATCAGAAGCAGCTGCGCGTCCGGCGCCATGCCCACGGCATAAGTCGGAGACTGTGATGCCAGCTGATATGAAGTGCCGCTCTTGATATATTTATTCGCTGCCGCAATACCGGCAACGTGGCTTCCGTGATTGCCTCTGCCGTCAGTTCCATGTCCAAGATTTGTCGTATTGTTGTCTACATAGTTGTATGCGAAAGGAATTTTACTGGAGATGTATTTACCGCTGACATTCAGCTGTGAACTGAGGTTTTTAATCTCTGACTCCTTCATCAGCTCAGGAGCATGATCAAGCTGTGCGATCGAATAATCAAAAGCATCCGCATTGAAAGACTGATGATCAATATCAATACCTGTATCAATGATCGCGATCCGGGAACCGGCTCCGGAATACCCGCTGAGCCATGCATCAGATGCGCCTGTCATAAACTGGCTGGTATTGGCAGTCTGCGGATCCGCTTCTGTTTCCGCAGGATCATACTGCATTTCCCTCTCAACAGATCTTACACCGGCAATCTTTTTGATCAGCGGGATCTCTTTCACTTTGACATTCGCTGATACAGCATTAGTCAGAAGCGTCAGGTTCCATTTGACATCAAGTGTATGTCCCAGCGTTTTTTCGATTGAAGCCGTTACAGATCTCTGCTGCTGCTTCAGGGTATCGCGATAAGAAGCTGCTGCTTTGTTTGTGCCGATCCCCTTGGTGGAATAGCCGGCGTCAACAGCGGACTTTTTGTCCAGAAAAATTGAAACACGGACTGTCTGTTCAAGCGACAGATCCGGTTTCAGGCTGATCTCACCCGGTTCCTCTTCTTCTGAAACTTCACCCAGTTTTCTGACATGCAGAACCGAAGGATCAAGTTCTTCTGTTTCCAGTTCAATGCCTGTCTGCTCTCCGGTATTTTCATGAATACCCTGCTCCGGATTTTCCGCAGATACGGTTCCTGCCGATGACAGGATCATCGCTGCCGCAAACAGCATTGATAAAAATTGTTTTCCTGGTTTTTTCATGGTTTTGCTCCAATCTGTAATAGCTTTATTGAACTACTTATATTTCATAATTTTAGTTGATGCAGGACCCCTGAGCAATTCTTTTCATACAATTTTAATGTTGTTTTCAGAAAAAAAGCTGTAACGTTTTTCAACTGTTACAGCCTTTGTTTATTGATTCAGGATGGAAGATCAGTCAAGGATATTGAACTTTTTCTTCGGTGTGTAGGAAGTGTGCAGCAGGTGTTCTGCCAGCTCGCTGCCCGGTTCACCAAGGAAGTTCTTGTACAGATCCTGGATCTGTACGTTGTCGGAAGAGATACGGAGATCAGAAATGACGTCCTCATCATAGAGAGCCTTCATACGGAGTTCCTTATAACCGTAGCCCAGTTTGCCATTCTTGATCCTGGAAGGAATGATCGACTGGCCGCCGCCGTTGATGCATCCGCCCGGGCAGCCCATGATCTCAATGAATGTATACTTGGATGTCTTGTTCTTGACTTCTTCCAGCAGCGGCTTTGCGCATGTCATAGAGGAAGCGATCGCGATCCAGATCTTCGTACCGTTGAGGTCAACTTCAGCTTCTTTTACGCCAGCCATGCCGCGGCATGCTTCGAAGTCTACCTTCTCAAGCTTCTTGCCGTCGAGCTTCTGCTTGACTGTACGCAGAGCAGCTTCCATAACACCGCCGGTTGCGCCGAAGATAACGGCAGCACCTGTGTAGTCACCGAGCAGGTCTTCATCAAATGTATCGTCTTCGAGTTCATCCCATTCAACGCCGAACATCTTGATCAGACGTCCGCATTCTCTTGTTGTCAGGACTGCATCGACATCAACATATTCAGCTGTCTTGTTTTCCGGACGCTGGATCTCAGACTTCTTGGCAATGCACGGCATAATCGATACGACGAAGATATCCTTCGGATCGATTCCCTTGTTCTTTGCCCAGTAAGTCTTTGTGATCGCACCGAACATCATGTGCGGAGACTTCGCGGAGGACAGATGAGGCAGGAGTTCCGGATACTGGTATTCGATATAACGGATCCATCCCGGAGAGCAGCTTGTCATCATCGGAAGAACGCCGCCCTTGGTAACTCTCTCGAGCAGTTCGTTTCCTTCTTCCATGATCGTCAGGTCTGCACCGTAGTTGGTGTCATATACACGGTCGAATCCGCAGGCTTTCAGAGCAGCGACCATCTTGCCGGTGACGCGGCTGCCGATCGGCATGCCGAATTCTTCACCGAGGGAAGCTCTGACTGCCGGAGCAGTCTGGACGATAACTGTCTTGTTCGGATCATTGAGTGCTTCAACAACACGGTCAATGTCTTCTTTTTCTGTCAGAGCGCCGACCGGGCAGTTGATGACGCACTGACCGCACTGCATGCAGTTGACGTCATTGAAGCTGCTGTTGTAGACAGGACCGACAATGGTCTTGAATCCACGGTTCTGCAGGCCGAGAATACCAAGGCCCTGAACCTTCTTACATGTTTCTACACATCTCTGGCAGAGAATGCACTTGGATGTATCACGGACGATACCATAGCTTGCAGACTCCAGAGTTGCAGGTGTCTTTTCGCCTTCGAAACGGTTCTCACGAACGCCGAGTTCTTCACAGAGTCTCTGCAGTTCGCAGTTCTGGTTTCTCTTGCAGGAGAGACAGTTCTTGTTGTGGTTGGACATGATCAGTTCAACCGAGTTCTTTCTGCCCCTGAGAGCTCTTTCGGAATTTGTGAAGACTTCCATGCCCTCAGAAACAGGTGTTGTGCAGGCGGAGAGCAGAGTTCTGGCTCTCTTCACCTCAACGAGACATACACGGCATGCACCGGATTTATTGATGTCTTTCAGATAGCAGAGAGTCGGAATGTAAATACCGTTGGCACGGGCTGCTTCCAGGATCGTCTGTCCGGATTCAGCAGTGACATCTCTGTTGTTAATCTTTAAATGAACAGCTGTCATATTCCCTTCTTCCTCCTATCGTCTTTCTACTGCGCCGAAGCGGCAGGATGTAATACATGTTCCGCACTTGATGCACTTGTCTGTATCGATCACATACGGTTCCTTGCCCGGAACACCTGTAATTGCGTCGACAGGGCAGTTTCTTGCACACATGGAGCACTTGCGGCACTTGTCAGGATCAATGGAGTAAGTAAGAAGCTTCTTACAAACGCCTGCCGGGCACTTCTTGTCAACGATGTGCGCAACATACTCATCACGGAAATTACGCAGTGTAGAAAGGATCGGGTTCGGAGCTGTCTGGCCGAGGCCGCAGAGTGCTGTATCCTGGATCTCTTTGCAGAGAGTTTCCATTTCATCCAGCATCTCCATTGTTCCTTCACCTTCAGTGATCTTGGTGAGCATTTCGAGAAGGCGCTTTGTACCAATACGGCAAGGCGAGCACTTTCCGCAGGATTCATCGCAGATGAATTCCATGTAGAATCTTGCTACGTCAACCATACAGTTGTCTTCATCGAGAACGATCATACCGCCGGATCCCATCATGGAGCCCGCCGCGATCAGGTTGTCATAGTCGATCGGTGTATCCAGTTCTTTTTCTGTCAGACATCCGCCGGAAGGTCCGCCGGTCTGAACAGCCTTGAATTCCTTGTTGTCAGGGCAGCCGCCGCCGATCTCATAGATGATCTCACGGAGTGTTGTACCCATCGGAATTTCAACGAGACCTGTGTTCTTGATCTTTCCGCCAAGCGCGAATACTTTTGTACCCTTGGACTTTTCAGTACCGATGGATGCATACCATTCCGCGCCGTTGACGATGATCTGAGCAACGTTGGCGATCGTTTCAACATTGTTGATGCTGGTCGGCTTGCCCCAGACACCGGAAACTGCCGGGAACGGAGGTTTCGGGTTCGGCATGCCGCGCTTGCCTTCGATGGAGGAGATCAGAGCTGTTTCCTCACCGCAGACGAATGCGCCGGCACCAAGTCTCAGTTCGAGGTCGAAATCAAATCCGCTGTCGAAAATGTTCTTTCCGAGCAGACCGTATTCTCTTGCCTGGCTGATCGCGATCCTCAGTCTGTTGACTGCGATCGGGTATTCAGCACGGATATAGATGTAACCCAGATGAGCACCGACTGCATAAGCCATGATGGTCATGCCTTCGATAATTGCATGCGGGTCGCCTTCCAGAATGGAACGGTCCATGAATGCACCCGGGTCGCCTTCGTCAGCGTTGCAGATGACATACTTTTCATCGCCCGGCTGATCCTTTTCGAACTGCCATTTGACGCCTGTCGGGAAGCCTGCGCCGCCGCGTCCTCTCAGACCGGAAGCCTTCATGACATCGATGACTTCCTGCGGTGTCATTGTTGTCAGAGCCTTGCCGAGAGCTTCGTAGCCGCCCATGGCAACGTATTCGGAAATGTCTTCCGGATTGATCTTACCGCAGTTTCTCAGAGCGATTCTCTGCTGCTTTTCATAGAATTTGATTTTGTTGATGTCGAGGATCTTTTCTTTTGTTTCGAGGTCTTCATCGCTGAGCTGCAGTTCAGTGACAACACGTCCCTTGTAGCAGTGCTCGGAAACGATTCTTTCGACATCATCGACCTTTACATGGCTGTAGAAGATCTGATCAGGATATACAGCAACGATGGGGCCTTTCTGGCAGAGACCGAAGCATCCTGTTCTGACAACGTTAACTTCGTTCTCAAGTCCGAACTTCTTCAGCTCTTCGTTGAATCTGTCATAGATCAGATTTGAGTTGCTGGCAGTACAGCCTGTACCTGCGCAGCAAAGGATATTCATACGATAGTTGGGCATCAGATCTTACCCTGCTCTTTCCTGGTTGCTTCGACTGTGTACTCTTCAACGATCTTTCCCTGGCCAATGTGCTGTTCCAGGATCTTCGCAGCTTTTTCAGGATCTACATGTACATATGTTGTATGACCGTCGTTCTTGTCGAATACTTCAACGATCGGTTCATAAACGCACATGCCGATGCATCCTGTCTGTGTTACAACGCAGTTGTAATCTTTCTGGGCAGTTTCCTCAACAAGACGATTCAGCACCGGTCTTGCACCGGCAGCGATTCCGCAGGTTGCCATACCTACAACAACACGGTAATCCTTTCCGCCTTCACGCATTTCGACCTTTTTAAGTGCTGCTTCACGCATCTTCTTGAGATCTTCCAAGCTCTTCATAGTGTGTCCTCCTTAGCCTGTTCAATTCCCTGATTAATGTATTCTTTGATCCAGAGAAGAATTTCCGGTTCCATCAGACTGACGCCGTCCAGTTCCTTTCTGACTTCCATGGATGTAAAGATAAAGTGATTTGAATCTGTAGTGTATTCAAGAGTGTAATCGATATCCGGATTCGCCTGGATCGTTTCCATGGAAATCTCACCGAGATCTCCAAGCGGCGGCGTATCGATACATTCCTTTTCAACTTCGGCTGTGATAGTTGTGCCTTTGCCGACTTCACTGTCCAGCGAGAAGCTTCCGTTGCATGTTTCAGTCAGGCCTTTCATAAATGCCAGGCCCATACCGATCTTTCTGGTGGTGCGTGATGTTGTGAAGGGATCAGCAGCTTTCTTTGCCATCTCTTCATCCATGCCGCATCCATCATCGATGATGGTCATGCGGATCACGTTGTCCAGCCAGCTGTCGTAGATTTTAAGTGTCAGTGTACCTGCACCTGCCTTGACGCTGTTCATCAGGATTTCCAGCAGATGCATCGCAAGATCTTCCATCATATGATGTCATCTCCCCACAGTTTTCTGAACACGCTGTCACGCATGAAGTTGTCAGCCTCCGACATGTCAATCAGCCGGTGGGCGTCTGAATCAATGAACCAGTATGTATCCTCTTCCTTGATCCAGGGATGCGTTTCCAGAACGCGCAGTTTCTGTTCTTCGGATTTCACTTCAAGTCCGTCATATGCCAGCCCCATCGGAATAAATCCGAGCTGGGTGGTAACGCTGTTCTGTCTGTCCAGAACATGCGCCAGAATGACCTTTCCTCCATAGGCATGAATGGCATCAACCGTTTCCTCCAGTGTCGCATCCAGCGATACAAGAAGAAGATTGTCTTCAATTCCGATGACTTCATCCTGTCCGTTCATCAGCAGCTGGTTTCCGAAGAACGCGGGATCATTCTTGATTCCCGGCATTCTCTCATCGATCCAGGTCTGGAACGTCTGACTGTCTTCAAGCTTCCGGAACAGTCCAAGCACATGAACTTCTTCAGATGTCTGGATTTCCGTGCCGTACAGAAGCCTGATGCCGCAGTTAACGGCAGCTTCATGCACTGCCGGCAGCTGGCGGGTGGAATTGTGATCAGTGACCGCGATAATCTCGAGCCCCTTGATCAGTGCCATGTTGCATATGTTGTTCGGGGTCATCTCGTCTTCCGCACAAGGCGAGAGACAGGAATGCATATGAAGATCGTAAAACATTAAAGACCGAGAGCGTTCAGCTTCTGGGCTGTTTCATAGACCGGAAGATTGCTCTCAATCAGAACGAGCTGTTCTTCTTCGGCCTTCTGGATGAGATCCTCGCTGACCATTGCGCCGTCGGCAATGATCACGCATGAGAACTCACGAAGCAGCGCGACAGCGATGACATTGTTGTGGACCTGTACGGTGATCCATGCCTGTCCCGGCTCGCCGCGTCCCATGACCCAGCTGAGAAGATCACCGCAGTAAACACCGGTAACCTCCGCCTCTGTTTCAAGATTCCTGGTAGCAAGACTGAAACCTGTTTTTTCAATAAGTTCACTGATTTTCATTTGATTTCTCCTTCAGAGCCGCGAGGACCCTGCAGTCATCAATCGTTTTTTCACCGTTGACGATCGCTTCCGCCATGATTCTGCATGTCTGCATGCCGCAGGCGCTGCAGTCATAGCCAGGCAGCATCTCCAGCTGTTTATTGACATTCGAGAAGAACTTTGTCCTCTCAAGGAATGTCCTGGTATCCTTGTTGACCTTGATCAGCTGATCAACATAGACATCATCCGCATCCAGCTTTGCGCTCTGCTTGGACTTGGATCCGGTCAGAGCATCAATGTTGTTCTGCACGAGGAAGCTGTTTCCCCACAGCATATGTCCGCCGATGCATCCGTTGAAGCACGGATACAGTATCAGAAGCCTGAATGTGTTCAGGAGTCCGAACTCGGCCATATCCAGAACAGAACATACCTTGTCAAAACCGTCAGCGATCAGATAATCATCATCCTTGACGATTCTGACCGGATTGCACATCTGCAGTCCCTTCTTTGAGAAGATGACTTCATCCCTGCCCTGATGCATGTTCTTTCTGATCAGCGGGAAGATATCCGCGAGCGCCAGGGAATGATCACATTCGAATTCCATATGCTGGTACGGATATTTTGCGATGGAAAGCTTCGCTTCGCATTCGCAGAGATTGAAGATACCGACGTTTTTGCCTTCCAGTCTCTTGCGGATCTGCTTGGCTGCAATTTCGGATTCATAGTTGATCGGCAGCAGCGAATCCAGAAGACCCTGGTATTTGCTGACGATCAGTCTGTTGATAACCGGACAGAATGACGAGATATATGTCATATCATCGCTTGATCCTGCCAGCAGCTGCGCCTCCTTGAGGGCAACGCCGCTGTATTCGGTGATATCAACGACTTCATCAAATCCGAGCATGCGGATGGCATGGAAGAGATCTTCCGCTTCCTCGAGAGAGGAACAGTGGGAAATCAGCGCTCCCGGTACCATGCATACGGTATATTCATAGTTCTCAATATCCGCGAGTGTGCTGCCGTGTGCGAGCAGTCCGCGGTTATGGCAGGAACGGATGCAGTTGCCGCAGTTGATGCAGCGGTTGTCATCGACAACGATCCTGTTTTTGGACGACATTCTCAGTGCGCTGGTCGGGCACGCCTTGATGCATTTCATGCATCTGACGCAGTGTTCAAGGGTATACGATACAACACTGCCGTTCATGATTCGGGGACCTGGAATGTCAGCGTGAGCGTCGTTCCATCCTTCCCTGTCTTGATGTCAAAGTGATCAGCCACGCGCATGATATTGGGAATTCCCATACCTGCGCCGAAACCCATTGCCCTCGCTTTTTCGTTTGCCGTGCTGAAACCGGGTGTCATCGCCTTCTCCAGGTCGGGAATGCCGGGTCCCGGATCGGCGAATACCAGACGGATCGTACCGTCGTCATCAACATCCATCGTCACATCGCCGCCATAGGCATGAATCAGCATGTTGATTTCCGATTCGTAGCTGGCAACAGCGATCTTTCTGAGCACTTTCGGGCTGATGCCGATGGCATTCAGAGACTGTTTGATGTCGCTGCTTACCATACCGGCGCTGGCATAATCATCTCGTTCGACTTTGTATTCCTTATGCAGCACGTTTCCCATGAATACTATCCAACCCTTTCCCATACAGGATGCCGCAGGCTTCATACATCGTATAATCGGTGCATACTGCGCAGATTCCCATCCTGTTCGCCATCGCTATTGTTTCATCGTCCAGATATTTCGACCTTACAAAGACAATGAACTGCAGATCGAGCATTTCCGCCGTCCGCAGCGTCTGTGCGTTCGCAAGGCCGGTGATCAGTATTGTTTTTTCCGGTGTTGACTGAATCATCAGCAGCGCATCGCTCATAAGATCTGTCGCAAACGCAACCTCATAATCACGCGACTGGTTTTCTTCCGTCCAGCATGCGATCGGAGCTGCTTTCAGTAATTCAGCGACTTCACGTACAAGCATGCCGTTATGCCCTCAGAGCAGCATTCTTTTCTTCGGCAATGATCCGTTTCAGTTCTGTCAGAAGTTTGTTATTCTCAGTTGCCAGGCCGATCGTATTTCCGTCAACAACAGCTACCGGAGCCAGTCCGCATGCGCCGAGGCATCTTGTAGCATCAAGTGAGAATAAACCATCGCTG
>JAILCN010000056.1 GCA_024680365.1 Solobacterium sp. | reverse complement strand
TGTCTGCGTGCTGATGACCAAAGCGGTCTATGACCTGTATAAAAAAGGCGTGAAAACCATTCCGACCTTCATCATCTTTGCCGGTGCCCTGCTGTTAGCCACATTCACAAACATCTCAACGATGATCCTTGTTCTGATCGCAGGCGTCTGCGGCTATGTTCTGTATACATTTGAACAGAAGAAGGGAGAAAACGCATGAGTACATTCCTTCTGATGTGTTTTGAATTCTTCAAAACAGGTCTGTTCGCGGTAGGCGGCGGACTCGCGACGATCCCGTTTCTGAGAGAAATGGCAGTGAAATACGGCTGGTTTACCGTCGATAAACTGACGACGATGATCGCGGTCAGTGAAAGTACGCCGGGTCCGGTCGGCATCAACATGGCGACCTATGTCGGCTATGAGATGTTCGGCATTGCCGGCGGCATCGCGGCGACCCTGTCGCTGGTGGCGCCCAGTCTGATCGTCATCTGCATCATTGCGCGCATGCTGGAAAAATTCCGGAATGCGAAGATCGTACAGGGCATCTTTACCGGTCTGCGTCCGGCAGTGGTCGGCTTCATTCTCTCCGCTGTCATCAGCATCTTCCTGAACGCGCTGTTCAACATCGAAGTCTGGAAGGCATCCGGTGTGATCACAGACCTGTTCAAGTGGAAAGCTCTCGCGCTGTTTGCCGTGCTGCTTGCCTTCTATCTGTACAAACCGAAGATCCATCCGATCGTTCTGATCCTGGCTGCCGGTCTTGCCGGTGTTCTGTTTGGTTTCTGATCTCTGCTTAAAAAAGCAGGGATTTTTTTGCGTTTGCCATGCAGAAACAGGTACAATGAAGAAAAGAAGAGGATACTGTCATGACAAAACAACAATTTCTGATCGGTGCTGCCACTGCCGGCGGCCAGGTCGAAGGAAACAACATTCACAGCGACGTCTATGCCCAGGAATACATGAAGACCGGCGGATACAAGGAACCCTCCGGTGACGCGGCAGACCACTATCATACCTACAGAGAAGACATCCGCATGATGCACGAAGCCGGACTGAACGCCTACCGCTTCTCCTTTGAGTGGGCCAGGATCGAACCGGAAAAGGGTGCCTTTGATGAAGCAGAAATGAATCATTATCTGGACATGATCCATGCCTGCCGGGAATATGACATTGAACCGGTCGTCACCCTGCTTCATTTTGTCTGCCCGAAGTGGCTGATCAGTGAAGGCGGCTGGGAAGCTGATACGACACCGGCATACTTTGAGCGTTATGCAAGATATGTCGCGGAACACCTCAAAGACGAACATGTTCCGTATATCGTAACGATCAACGAAGCCAACATGGGAACCCTGATCGCCGGATATCTGGAAAAGATCATGAAGCATACCGACGGTGCCGGCCTGCAGATCGGCATGGATCTGGAAGGCATGGCAGCCAGAGAAGAACTCGCGAAGAAAGAAAACCTGGAAGTGTTCGGTGTGGAAAACGCAGCAGTCTTCACATCACCCCGCACTCCGCACGGTGATGAGATCGTCTGTAAAGCCCATCAGGCAGCGGTCAGGGCGATCCATGAGATCCTGCCCGGCACAAAGTGCGGACTGAGTCTGAGCGTGCGTGACCTGCAGTATACAGAAAAGGGAAAAGAAAACGCTGACAAAGACTGGGAGAAAGACTTCCTGCACTATCTTCCGTACATGCAGGAGGATGACTTCTTCGGCGTACAGACCTATACCAGAGCTATCTTTGATGAAAACGGCGAACAGGATCCTGCGCCGGGCGCGGAAGTGACCCAGATGGGATACGAGTACTATCCGCTTTGCACGGAACACGTGCTGCGCAGAGTAAACGAATCGTTCAAAAAAGATCTGCTCATCACCGAAAATGGCATCGCGACAGACAATGACGAAAGAAGAGCGGACTATATCCGCACTGCTGTCGAAGGTCTCAAACGCTGTAAGGATGACGGCATTCCGATCCGCGGCTATATGTACTGGTCGATGATCGACAACTGGGAGTGGCAGAGCGGCTATTCCATGCAGTTCGGCGTCATGTCCCTTGACCGCGAAACACAGGCTCATACACCGAAGCCGTCCCTGGCAGTCCTTGGCGGCATGCGGAAACTGTTTGAAGAAGAATGATCATGAAGCTGCTCAGAACACTGAACGAGATCCCGGCGTCCTATTTTGAAGAAGCGAAGGAACAGGGGATATTGAAAAGAATCACGTACACAAAAGGAACTGACACAAAATATGTCACTGTGTATGAACCGTACGGTTATGATCCTGCGGAAGAATACGATTATGTGTACATGATCCATGGCGGCGGAGGCGATCCGGATTCCTATTACACCGGCGACGGCAAGCCGACTGGTCTGAAGAACATCCTGGACAATATGATCCAGAATCACGACATGGACGCGAAGATCATTGTTACGCCGACATACTATCCGGAGAATGACAAACCGATCAAAACTCTCCCGTTCCCCGAACAGATCCCGATCATGCGTGATCTGACTGAGAACTTCTGGAAAGAGCTGATCCATGAAGTGATCGATGCTGTGGAAGGAGACAGAAAAGTATCCAGAGAACACCGTGCCATTACCGGCTTCTCCATGGGCTCCGTTACGACCTGGTCCGTGCTTGCCCATGCCCTGGCATACTTCAGCACATTCATTCCGATGAGCGGCGACAGCTGGGCGATCGATGTCAAAGGCGGCAGTGATCATTCCGAAGAGACCGCGAAATATCTCAGAGACGCTGTCGCAGAACAGAACATCCCGGAGTATTTCATCTATGCGGTCACCGGCGACAAAGACATCGCCTGTGCAAACCTTGCGCCGATGATCAAGGCAATGAAAGACCTGAACGATCCAATCTTTGCCTTTACCGAAAACGATGAGGAAGGAAACTTCGCCTTCTTCTGTAAACCGGACGGCGTTCACGCCTACAAGGATATCACCCAGTATCTGTACAACGTATTACCGCTTATCTGAACACAACAAAGCCCCGGGTCATCCGAGGCTGTTTTCGTTATAACACTGCGACTTTTTCTCTATACAGCTTGCGGAAGAAGGCGCTGGCACAGAGGGAGATGGATTCCGCGATCAGGAAGCACCACCATACATTTGTGACGCTTCCGGTCTGGGCAAGCAGCCATGCGGCAGGGATCAGGGCGACAAGCTGACGGGCAATGGAAATGATCAGCGAGTAGGTGCTCTTCGCGAATGCCTGGAAGATCGATCCCATGACGATGCAGACAGCTGCGATCGGGAAGTGGATGGAAATGATATGCAGGGCAGGAATGCCGATTGCTTTCATTTCCTCGGAAGCGTTGAACAGTGACAACAGGGTGCCTGGCATCAGGTTCATGATCAGGGTGCCGACCGACATGATGCATACCGCGACCATCAGCGCGAATTTGAGAGCTTCCGAGATCCTGTCGCGGCGGCGGGCACCATAGTTGTATGCCAGTACCGGGATCAGACCGTTGTTGAGACCGAACACCGGCATGAAGAAGAAGCTCTGCAGTTTGAAGTAGACGCCGAAGACTGCTGTGGCAGTTGTGGAGAAGGCGATCAGGATCCGGTTCATGAGATAAGTCATCAGGGAACCGATGGACATCATCATGATGGAAGGAACGCCGACCGCGTAGATCTGTTTAACTGTACTGCGCTCCGGATGCAGGATCCTCTTCATGGAAAGTGTGATCTCATGGTTGTATTTGATATTCAGATACATGCCGATCAGTGCGGCGATGATCTGTCCGGTGACAGTTGCGGCGGCAGCGCCGGCAACGCCGAGCTTCGGGAAACCGAACAGACCGAAGATCATGATCGGATCGAGAATGATATTGCAGATCGCGCCGGTTGCCTGAGAGATCATGGAATAGATGGTCATGCCGGTCGACTGCAGAAGTCTTTCAAACATGACCTGGAAGAACAGACCGAAGGAGAAGCCGGTCACGATCTTCAGATAGGCGGTGCTGTCGGCGATGATCGAAGGATCCTGGATCTGCGTCCGGATGAACGGTTCTGCGACAAACAGGCTGATGCATAAGAACAGCAAAAAGTTGAAGCATGTCAACAGGATGCCTGCGTTGGCAGCCGCATCCGAGCGGTCATAGCGCTTTTCCCCAAGGGAACGGGACAGGATCGCATTGACGCCGACACCGACGCCGGATCCGAATGCGATCATCAGGTTCTGCAGCGGGAATGCCAGCGTGACCGCGGTCAGCGCGCTTTCACTGACATGGGAAACGAAGATGCTGTCAACGACATTGTACAGAGCCTGCACAAGCATTGAGATCATCATCGGCAGGGACATGGATATGATCAGTTTTTTCACGGGCATGACGCCCATTTTGTTTTCTTTTCTTTCGGTCATGGATAGTCCTCACAATGTCATTCATTATATCTGCTTATGCCGCAATGTAAACAGATTTGAACGCAAAGAAAAAGGCTCCGGAGAATCCGGAACCTGATGAAGCATTATTCCATGTTGAGATCCTTTTTGATCTCTTCGCCTCTGGCCTTTTTGGTCACTTCCCAATGCGGACCTTCGGCATACATCTTTGCCAGTTCTGCCAGCGCGGCAGGAACGTCGATGGACTGCGGGCACGCGTGTGCGCACTGACCGCATCCGATGCACTGATCGGGCAGCTTTTCTTTGTCCAGTCCGTCCAGACGCATGCCGGCAACTGCGGATGCCGCAAACTTGTAATCGTTGTAGCAGGCAAGCAGATACGGGATATCCAGCTGGATCGGGCAGCCGTCGCAGCAGTAGCGGCAGGCTGTACACGGAACGCCTTTTTTCATGCCTTCGGCAATTCCAAACAGGCAGTTTTTTTCCTCCTCTGTCAGCGGCTGATATGTTTCGAAGGTCTTCAGGTTGTCTTCGACCTGGCTGACTTCGTTCATGCCGGAGAGGATCACCTTGATATTCGGCAGACCCTGCAGGAAGCGGAATGCCCAGGAAGCGTCGCTGCGTTCCGGATCGAACGCCTTCAGCTTCGCGGAATCTTCTTCCGGCAGTTTCGCCAGCTTGCCGCCGCGGCACGGTTCCATGATCCAGACGCCGAGGCCGTGCTTTGTGATGATGTCATATTTCTTCTTCGCATCCTGCAGCGTCCAGTCGAGATAGTTGCACTGGATCTGTACGAATTCGAATACGCCTTCGTATTTTGTCAGCACCTGTTCCAGCAGATCCGGTCCGCCGTGGAAGGAGAAACCAAAGTGACGGATCTTTCCTTCCTCTTTCATCTTCAGGATGTCGGGGATGATGTGATACTCTTCACTCTCATAGATCTTGATGGACCACTCCGAGATATTGTGGAGAAGGTAGAAGTCAAAGTAATCGGTCTGGCATTTCTCCAGGGAACGATGGAACAGAGCGATGTTGTCGATCGGTCCGGGCAGGGAATGGCCGGGGAATTTGTCGGCGATGTAATAACTGTCGCGGGGATACTTCTTCAGTGCTTCTGTCATGGCGATCTCGGATTTTCCGCCGAGGTAGGGATAAGCAGTATCGAAGTAGTTGACACCTTTCTGGATCGCAAGATCAAACATCGCATTTACTTTGTTCTGATCGATCTCACCGGTTGCCGGATCTGATGCGAAACGCATGCAGCCGAAGCCGAGGCGGGACAGGTTCATTCCCTGGAAGTCGTTATAAAGCATCGGACATACTCCTTTCTACATTTTGAGGATCACACACTGCAGAGGGCGCAGGCATCCTCTTTCATAATCATTTTTGTTGTTCAGAAGGATCGATTCGCAGGATCCCAGAGGAAGATCTGTGATCCTGTCTTCTGTCAGGTTGATCAATATACTCAGATCTTCTGTGTCGCAGACACGGCGGTAGGCAATGATATCGGGATCATCGGGCAGGACCTCGATCCAGGTGCCTTCCGTCAGGGCCGGATGGTCTCTGCGCAGTTCTGCCAGCTTCCGGTACCAGTTCAGGATGGAACGGGGATCTTCCGCCAGCGCTTTCACATTGACTGTCTTATAGTCCGGATGGACCGGCAGCCATGGCGTGCCTGCGGTGAAGCCGGCATTCTCTGAAGCATCCCACTGCATCGGGGTGCGGGCGCTGTCACGCGAGAAGCGGTGCACGCAGGCAAGCGCTTCTTTTTCAGAGAATCCTTCCGACAGGGCAAAGTCATACTGGCCATGGGAAGAAATATCGTTGTAGTCATCAATGGACGGGAAGGCAACGTTCCGGTAGCCGAGCTCTTCGCCCTGGAAGAGGAACGGTGTTCCCCGCAGCGTCATCAACAGACATCCCAGTGCCTTGGCGGCAGAGAGCGGATTGGAACAGGACGGGAAATAGTGATCGATGCTTCTGGGCTTGTCATGGTTTTCAAAGAAGATCGGATACCATCCGTTGTCCTTTGTGGCGTCCTGTGAATCACGCAGCACCCGCTTCAGATCACTGATGGTCCAGGGATCCGGTCTGCACCAGGTCTCAATGCCTTTGAATTCCAGATTGACATGGCTGAATTCAAATAACATGTCAAACGCGCCGTCTTTGCCGACCCAGTATTTCAGTTCATCCGCGGATACGCCGTTGGCTTCCGCGACTGTGAAGATATCATGTCCGTCGGCCACTTCCCGCTTGAATTCATGCAGGTAATCAAGGATGCCGGGCTGGTTGGCGGTCATGTCATGCACGCTGACCATGCCGTCGTCGCCGTCCGGTTCTCCGTCTGTGAAGACATCCGGCTTTTTAACATAGGTGATCGCGTCGATCCGGAAGCCGCCGGCACCGAGATCCACCCAGAAGTTCGCGGCGTCATACAGCGCTCTGCGTACTTCCGGATTTGCCCAGTTGAGATCCGGCTGCTGGGCGGCGAAGGTATGAAGATAGTACTGCTGTCTTTCTTCGCACCATGTCCACGCGCTTCCGCCGAAGATGCCGCGCCAGTTGGTCGGCTCTTTTCCGTCTTTCGCGTCACGCCAGATATACCAGTCGCTCTTCGGATTGTCTCTGGACTGTTTTGATTCCAGGAACCAGGGATTCTGATCAGAGGAATGGTTGAAGACCAGATCGATCACGATCCGGATGCCGCGCTTCTTCGCTTCCGAGATCAGTTCTTTCATGTCATCCATCGTTCCGTAGGACGGATCAATGCTGCAGTAATCGGCGATGTCATAGCCGTTGTCTATCATGGGTGAACGGCAGACAGGCGTCATCCAGACAGCCCCGACACCAAGAGATGCCAGGTAGTCCAGCTTCTGAATGATGCCGCGGATCGTGCCGGTTCCGTTTCCGGCTGTATCCAGGAAGCTTTTCGGATACAGCTCATATGCAATTGTTTTCTGCCACCATTTCATCATTTTGTTCCCCAGCGCTTTCTTAACAGGAAGGCAGCGTCTTTCGGCTGACGGTTTCTGGTGAAGATGCCTTTCTTGTTTCCATTGACACGCAGGATCCCTTCCGTTGTCTGGAAGTCCGCGAAATTCCACACCAGCTCGCCTTTGATAAAGTCAAAGTCATCCATGACGCGGAAATACATCTCATAGTATTCGTTCTGATATTCCTGTGACCACATGACGGAAGGAAGCTTGTGTTCGGACGCGTAGGTATCACCGCCGAATTCCGTGAAGATCAGCGGTCTGCCGTCCAGGATCTGTTTCCATCCTTCCATTTCATTCCGGAATGCTTTTTCGCCTTCGTTCAGTTCCGGACCGCCCATCAGATACCAGCCGTAGTAGCGGTTGAGGGAAACGAAGTCGCACAGT
>JAILCN010000052.1 GCA_024680365.1 Solobacterium sp. | reverse complement strand
TTCAGCATCGCGATCAGATGGGAAATATTGGAATGTACGTTTCCGTCGGAAAGCAGTCCGAGGAAATGCATTTTGCCATTGTGATCCTTGGCGAACTTCACAGCGTCTTTCCATGCGGAAGACTGATAAATCGCACCGCTTTCGATGGATTCATTAACGAGCTTCGCACCCTGGGAATAGATCTGTCCGCAGCCGAGCGCATTGTGTCCGACTTCCGAGTTGCCCATGTCAGTGTCATCCGGAAGACCTACTGCTGTTCCGCTTGCCTTAATTGTTGTGTGGGGCCACTTTGTCATCAGTTCATCGATCTGCGGCTTGTAAGAATGCATAACAGCGTTGCCGTTGTCCTTTTCGGTCCAGCCTACGCCGTCCATAACTACCAGTACTACAGGTTTAGCCATATTATTCATATACTCCTTTGTCTATATCCTTATTATATATTTTCCTTTGCAGAAGCGCATCAAAAAACAGGTTGTTAAAAGCAAAAATGATATTGAATATACAGTTAGTTTATGCTAACTTTTAATTGATGAGTTAATTTTATCTAACCTAGGAGAAGACTATGAAATTAGTACTGATTCGCCATGGCGAAAGTGAGTGGAACAAGCTCAATCTGTTTACCGGCTGGACAGATGTGGACCTGAGTGAGAAAGGCCATGAAGAAGCAAAGAATGCCGGAAAGCTTCTGAAAGCAGAAGGATTCGACTTTGATGTATGCTATACATCCTTACTGAAAAGAGCGATCCATACTCTGAATCATGTCCTGGACGAGATGGACAGAAACTGGCTTCCTGTCATCAAGTCTTACAAACTGAATGAACGGCACTATGGTGCTCTGCAGGGACTGAACAAAGCAGAAACAGCTGAAAAGTACGGTGAAGAACAGGTTAAGATCTGGAGAAGATCCTTTGACGTCAAACCGCCGGCACTGGAAGTAACAGATGAAAGAGCACCGCAGAACCAGGCAATGTTCAGAGATGTTCCGAAAGAGGAACTTCCTCTGAATGAATCACTGGAAACAACGATTGAAAGGGTAGTCCCGTATTTCGAGAATGTCATCAAAGAAGATATGAAAGCAGGGAAGAGGGTACTGATCGCTGCTCACGGCAATTCATTAAGAGCCCTTGTCAAATACTTTGACAACCTGTCTGATGAAGAGATCATCGGTGTCAATATTCCAACAGGCTCTCCGCTTGTCTATGAATTCGATGATAACTTCAATGTCATCAAACACTATTATCTGGGAATGAGCGAAGAAGAGCTCAAAGCAAAGATGGATGCAGTCGCAAAACAAGGCGCTGCCAAAAAATAATTCATGAAACCTGCTCCGGCAGGTTTTTTGTTTCCGCAAATAATTGAAAATAGTTGTAGTTTATACTACATTAATGGTGTAAATATCTATTCGGCAATTATTATTCTGCAATAAATGATTGCTTCGCTCTCAATCTGCTGACCGCATAGCTGCTGTGATCAAAGTCAGCCTGCATCAAATCTTATGCGAAAGGGGAGAATCCTCCCTGAAACTGTGTTTCTATTTCGTTGTAGCATACGCTACTGTACTGGAGATGCCTGTATGAGTATTGAAATCAAGGAAAAACAATTTGCCTTCTTTGAACAGACCGGTCTGCGCAGAAGACTGCGTCCCGGTTCCTTTACCGGCACGAATGACACGGAAGATACGATCTATCTGCTGGAGAAGGGGAGACTGTCCGTCTGTGCCCAGATCTCGGAAGACACCCTGATTCCTCTGGAAGAATTGAAAAAGGGATATGTATTTTCTGTATTGTCATTTTCAGACCTGTGCGAATGCCCGATCCGCTTCCGGGCGGAAACTGACTGTGAAGTCATCGCCTGCCGGAGAGACAGATTATATGATGCCTCATCAGAATCCAGGAAAATGCTGATACAGCTGCTGAAATTTGAAACAGAAAACAGCCGGATCCTGAAATTCTGTATCCAGAAAGCAGGGTGGACTGGGAAAATGAAGCTTGCGGATTATCTGATTCGCTCTGTTGATAATGAAAAAGGTCTTGCGGTCACCCACGAAGACCTGTCAGTTCTGCTGAACATGAATCGGATCACTGTCACCAGACTGATGAAGCAGCTGAAAGACCAGAACCTGATCGATTATAAATCCGGTCAGATCCAGATCCTGGATCCAGCTGGTCTGAGGAAAATGGTTCCTGATAATCTGTGACAGGTAATTCATAACAGACAGATAACGTTAATGCCCGATGATCAGACACCGGGCATTTCTTTCATAGCAGTCAGTTTTATTTCTTCCGGAACGGTATACCTGCCGTCTTTGATCTCACAGACATAAACGGCACAGTTGCCGATGTATTTCGACCAGTAACTGCCCTTTGAATCAGGACTCAGGTATTCCAATGCTCCTTTCATTGCAATCGCGTGCGTGCTGATCAGAATGTTTCCCTGTATCTCTCTTGTTCTGATTTCCTCAAGAAATTCTCCAAGTCTTCTGACTACACTGTCCAGCTGTTCCATTCCTTCCGGAGCTGGATTATGGACAAAATCAGAAAAGAACATTCGTAATTTTCCATCCGGAGCAGAAAGATCCATTCCTTCAAATGGTCCGTAATCCATTTCGATCAGACGTTCATCCGTCTGGATTTCCTTTTTTCCGCTGATCAGAGCTGCTGTCTGGACCGCTCTGCCCAATGGCGAAGAGAATACGTGATCAAACACGATTCCTTTCTCTTTCAGCCTGGCAGCTGTTTCTTCTGCCTGCTGTTCCGCGAATTCTGGCAGTTTCCCAGGAAGATTTGCTTTTATCAGACATTCTAAAACTGATCATACATGTATCCGAACGGGACTGTCTTTAAAAGCATTCCTTTGTCATGACTTCTCGTATTGTTGGAACGGATGCTTTTTACATATTTACTGATATTTACTCCTTCCACCGCTTCCAGAAACGAAAAGACCGGATCATCTTTTTCAAGTGCGATCCGAATATCCATTGGCATAACCAGCTGAACAGCATTATAATATGTTCGCTGATCAGGTAGGGCTAGTACTTGATTAGCATTTTTAGATATTCCTATTATCTCAGATTTTTCTTCTTTCTTCTCTCATATAAAAAAGCGGATCATAGTCCGCTCAGGATCCATGCCCATACAGGAAGCACGGCTATTGATAATATTGTACTGAGAACAACACAGTCAGCTGCAAATCTGACGTCTGCATTGTACTGTTCCGCAAACACCGCAGTTGTACTGCCAGCCGGCATTGCCGCAAGCAGAACTGAGAGACCGGTGATCATCGGCTCTGTGTGCGCCAGCATGCATCCGACAAGAACAACCAGAGGTATAATGACCAGACGCAGAACAGAGAATTCGATGTTCAGCTTTGAGAACATTGTTGAGAAACCATTCTCTGCCAGGATCATGCCAAGGAATACCATGATCAGAGGTGTGCAGCATCGGCCAAGACTTGTCAGTGTGCCGGTGATCATTTCCGGCATCGGAATATTCAATACCATTCTCAGGATACCGATCGCACAGGCAACGATACACGGATGTGTTACCACCTTTTTCAATACCGTCTTCAGATCCGTTCCTCCCTGGAAATAAGAGACACCGGCTGAGAACATGACAATGCGAAGGGGGATCAGATAGATCTGGCCATACATCATGCCCATCTGTCCGTAAACACCTTCCGCAACCGCATTTCCAAGGAACCCGGCATTGGAACAGACTGTCGCATATTGAAGTATATGTTTCTTATTCTCATCTGTCCGGTTGAACAGGAACGCTGCCAGGATAACACAGAAGATCTGGATGACAGAGGATACGATCAGTATTTCAATGAAATTGCCGAGGATCTCACTGTTCAGTTCAATGTTGAATGCACCGATAATGCTTGCCGGAAGGAATAGATTGATCACAGATTTGGATAATACCGATCTGTCTGATGGTTTCAGGATGTGTATTTTGCACAAAATGTATCCGGCCGCCATTTCCGCAAACATCATGAACTGAAGATTGAACAGCTTACTCAGATCCATACGATCACCTGCTTTCTGTCTCAATGATTTTACAGCGAAACAGGGCACACGTACAGATGTGGTTGTTTCCAATTCACTACGTGAAGTATGATGAAGGAGAGGAAGGAGACACCACAATGTTATACTACCAGCCCAGCTGTTCCTTTAACGAAATGGATCCGGTATCTGCGAAATGCCTCAGAGAATATGTTGTTGAGAAAGGGATGAAGATCCGGATCTGCTGCCACTTTGACAAGAATCTTCTTGGTGAGGAAGATACAGCCATCTATTTCTGTCAGGCATGCAGAGAATTTATGGAAAAGCAGGGGTTCCATACAAAAAGCTTATGGGAGATCCTTGATGAAGATCAGAAATTCGTATTCCCGGATTATTCCGGAATGCACTTTGTCATCCAGGACTGCTGGCGGGACAGGGAACATCCTGAGATCCACAGAGCCGTGAGAAGCCTGCTTGATAAAATGCATATTGCATATACAGAGCTGCCCCGCAGCAGGGAACACTCTGATTACTGCGGCACCCTGCATTTTGAAACTGTTCAGTATAAAGATGACATTCCTTCCTTTGATCATCTTTCCCACAACGGAAAAGAAATGTGCAGAAAGCTGATGGAAGAAAAGGCAGCCCAGCTGAACGGAATGCCGGTGATCACATGCTGCGCGCGATGCTATAAAGGCTTCATTGAAGGCGGCGCCCATCCGGTGCACCTGATGACGCTGATCACCGGAAACTACATCGGCAGGGAAAAGGAACTGGAAGAACGCACGATTGAGATCATGCAGAAACCGGATACCCGGTACGCGATGCGCCCGAAGCAGTAAGCAATGCGGTGTATGCCGCATTTTCTTTCTGTCATCTTTCATATAAAATATAGGTATACATATTATTGAAAGGAGATCATTTATATGGGCTTTCCAAAAGGCTTTTTATGGGGCGGCGCAGTAGCTGCCAACCAGTGCGAGGGCGGCTATCTTGAAGGCGGAAAAGGACTTTCCTGCGCAGATATGCTGAAAGGCGGCAGCGTCAGCAAGCCGCGCATGTTCTCTCCGGTCATTGAAGAGGGCGTATATTACCCGAGCCACCAGGCAATTGACTTCTATCATCATTACAAGGAAGACATCGCGCTGTTCGGCGAGATGGGCTTCAAATGCTACAGACTTTCCATCAACTGGTCCAGGATCTTCCCGAACGGTGATGACGAAGAACCGAACGAAGAAGGACTGAAATTCTACGACAATGTCTTCGATGAGTGCAAAAAGAACGGCATTGAACCGCTCGTTACACTGTCTCATTATGAAATTCCGTGGGCAATCGTTACCAAATATCACGGCTTCCGTGACAGAAAGGTCATCGACCTGTTTGTAAAGTATGCCACAACATGCTTCAAACGCTATAAGGGAAAAGTAAAATACTGGCTGACATTCAACGAGATCAACGCGGCTCTGATGCCGGGCGGCGGCGCGTACAACGGCGTCGGCTATGTCATTGAAGAAGATCTGCAGAATACCGAACAGCGTCCCGTCAACCAGCTGATCGATGATCCGCAGGGAAGACTGGAAGCTCTCCACAACGAATTCGTCGCGTCCGCTCTGACCGTCAAGGCAGGACATGAGATCGATCCGGACAACATGATCGGCTGCATGATCGCTCATCTGACCGTCTATCCTGCGACATGCTCACCGGATGACATGCTGGCAGCACAGCGTGAAGACGACTTCTTCAACAACATCTGCGGCGACATGCACGTACGCGGCGAATATCCTCCGTTCGCGGAAAACATCTACAAGTCTTATGGTGTAGATACTTCCTTCATGCACAATGAAGAAGACATGAAGATCCTGAAAGAAGGCGTTGTTGACATGTATACATTCTCTTACTACATGTCCATGACAAAATCCGCGAAGCCGGCACAGGACGAAACAGGCGGAAACCTCTCCTTCGGCGGAAAGAACCCGTATCTGAAGGCTACGCCGTGGGGATGGCAGATCGACCCTGAAGGTCTGAGATGGACACTGAACAAGCTCTCTGACCGTTATCCGCACACTCCGCTGATGATCGTTGAAAACGGCATGGGCATGATCGACAAGAAGGAAGAAGACGGATCCGTACATGACGGATACAGAATTGACTACCTGAGAGACCATGTCAAGCAGATGAAACTTGCCATCGACGAAGACAACGTTCCTCTGATCGGCTATACGACCTGGGGATGCATCGACCTCGTATCCGCAGGCACAGGTGAAATGTACAAGAGATACGGCTTCATCTATGTCGACAGAAACGACGACGGCACCGGTGACTTCTCGAGAAGCCGCAAGGATTCCTTCTTCTGGTACAAGAAGTGCATCGAAAGCAACGGCGAAGATATTGACTGATCACCAGCTCTTTAAAACCCAGGCCATCTGACCTGGGTTTTTTATGTTTATTCAGTTTTAATACTTTCACTTTCAAAGATAAATACCGTACTGCCTTCTGTTCCATCCGCAATTCCGGAGTAGCTGCGCCAGTTTCGGTCGTTGTTCCGGAGTGTCTTCAGACTGTTCATCAGATCACTGATCTCATCCAGTCCGAGATCATCGATCTTTTCTTTTCCTTCATCTCTGAATTCTTTCAAACCGTCACGGAATGCTCCGATGCCTTTCTTCAGTCCGCTGTATCCGTTATTCAGCTCTGTACCTGCAGTGCTCAGATTCGTCATACCGGTATGAAGCTGTTCAGTGCCGGTCTTCATCTGGCTGATGCCGCTGCGGAAAGCTGATATGCCTTCTTTCAGCTGCACGCTGCCGTCCGCAAGCTGGATAATGCCTTCTTTCATTGCGCAGGCATCTTCCAGAAGCTTTTTCAGATCGATTTCCGGAATGTTGTCTTTTACTGCCTCATTGATACGGCTGATCTGCATGATCATATCCGCTGCTGTTTCTTTTGTACTGTCATTGTTGATCGCATCCGGCAGGGCAGGTACATTCTGGATCTTCGCAATGGTATCCTGGATTGTCTGCACCAGATACATCATGGCATTGATGTCGCTGCGCATCTCTTCCGCAGATGTAATCAGAGCAGACAGCTTTTCTTTTTCTTCTTCTGTCAGCGCTTCATTTTCGAGCAGTTCTTTCGCGGAATCAATCACTGTCTGTGCGGACTCTGCGTCCTGGGCGGCTTTTGTGATCATAGAAAGATCTGTATTCTTCAGTGTGCTTACTGCTTCACTGACGGATGCGGTGTAAGTTTCAGCCTCTTTGAAGAAAGCATTGCATGCATCTGTATCGGTTTTCAGATCTTCTGCGGCGTCCATCAGAGTCTGCGCATCTTTGACCAGCGCGTCTCTGGCTTCTTTGTATTCTTTCTGCTTTTCTTCATCCAGGTTTGCGGCGATATTCTCAGGGTCAAGAGATGTCACTGCTTTTTTCAATGCGCTGAGTCCTTCGCTGACGAAAGCCGCGCCGGTCTCTAACGCAGCGGACTGTTCATACAGCTCTTTTGTACCGGAGCTGAGTTCCTTTGTACCTTCCTGTACTTTTGTGACACCGTCCGTATACTGCTTCAGATATGTTTCGAAGGTGTCTGCGCCGCTGTACAGATCCTTTCCGGCAGATGCCATTTCTTCGATTGCGTCCATAACAGAATCTATTTTGCCGTCAATATCATCTGTGCCTTTCAGAGAGTCATCGTCCAGATCTCTCAGCAGTCCGTTTGTAAAGATGGTCGAGGTAAATTCCAGTTCAAAGCTGTCTGTATCAGCTTCTGCCTCCAGATATGCCGGAAGTTCTATGTCTTTTGTCAGATCCAGACCGGAAAGGGGAAGGGCATCTTTCCAGCCGGGAAATGCGATTCCCACAAGAACGGCCTGTCCGCCTGTACTGATCAGTTTCATATTTGTTCCTGATATATTGGAAAAATGTGTTTCTGATAATGACAGTGCGGTCATTGCCGCGAACGGTGTGATGTTCTTTCCTGTGCCGGTTTTGTTTTCATAATCAAACCGGATCCTGATATGTCCGCTTTTTCCTGCGATCTCAGCTGCAGATATTTCTCTGTCGTTGAGATAATATGTGATCTTCACACTGACCGGCAGCTCAGCTGAACCGGTTCCTGAAGCAGTGATATCTTCTCCGAGACAATTCCAGACATATGTGCCGTCTGTATCTCTGATGTATTCTTCGTCACCTTCTTTGTTCCAGATATCTGAAAGGGAAGAGATGTCTCTGACTGCCTTAGCGTTCTCTTTCGGAACCAGTGTAAATATATCCTCAATATCCTTAACATTACCGGAAGGATCTGTATGAACCGTGATTCTTTCATTTTTCTCTGCCGGATCCTGTGCCTGAGACGGATCAATGATGACAGCTGTTTCGTTCTGTTCAGTTTCTTTTTGTTCTGTTTTCTGTTCTTCCGGCTTCTCTTGTTTCTCTGTCCTGTCTGTCCCGCAAGAACAAAGCAGGCAGAGACAAATCATCAGACAAGTTATCTTCTTCATATCACTCACTCCACATTTTTCAGTGCTTCATCCATCGGGATCCTGCGTATCTTGTGGAATTCAAACAGTGCAACCGCCCCATAAGAGATCCATCCAAGAGCTGCGATACGGAACATTGTCTCTCTGGATATATACAGCGGCATCCAGCCGGTCATCATTTCTGCCAGCATGACCCTGAATATTTCTATCAGTACAAAATACACGATCGGAAGGGAAACCGTCATCAGGAACAGCGTCACGACAGCGGTCAGACGCAGATACAGCGTCCGCACTTCCCGGTCTGTGCATCCAAGGATCTTGATCATGGAGATCGACTGTGTATTCTTTTCAATAATGATCTTGGACAGAATATAGATCAGTACGATGAATATGATCACCGAGAAACCGTCGACCAGATACATCAGGCTGCCCATGGAGACCATCAGCTGTCTGGATACCTTGGTCAGAGATTCCGCGTCGATCACTGCAGAAATACAGGATTGATCAATATCTGTAATTTCCGTACTGCTGAAATATCCTGAGAATGTTTCCTCACCAAGATCAAATACCCTGTTCATGGTTTTCCGGTCCATGAAGACCGCAATCGCCCCGTCATAGGGACAGATGCCTGTCACAGTAAATTCATATGTTTTGTCTCCGTATGATTCATGAAAACGGAATGTGTCTCCTTCCGTGATCTGATATTTATCAGCCATCAGAGATGAAACATAGAAATCATCCGGTCCCGGTTTCTGCTGAAAATACCGGGTCCTGTCACTGATGCCGTAGAACATGACTTCTTCTTCTCTGTATCCGGGTTTTTTTTCTGTTTTCAGCGAATATGCAGTAAATTTCTCGGCGTCAGGATTCTCTGTCTCCATCTTCCGGGCAAACATCATCATATTTACCATGCTTTCCAGCTTATGATTTTCATCCGCGGCACTCACGGGGATCTGAAGAATGTACTGATATTTGCAGAACATACTTTCCTTGATATTCTCCTCAAAATGTTTCATCAGAGGCGGCAGAGCCATACCGAACATCAGAAGCACATTCGCAAAGAAGATGCCAAGTGCAAGGATCAGATAATTGGCTCTGTTCTGCATCAGGATCCTGAGATGGAATCTCTGTACAAACGGAATACTGTACGGAAGCTTCATGGCTTTCCTGTTCTTTCTGCTGCTGAGATCATTTCTCAGAAAGCGGATCGGTGAAAGACGGAGCCTTGACCATAGTGACAGGTATGTAACGGCCGCCATGATCAGGATCGGGATCACTGTTGTTTTGACAAATGCTTCTGCGTTATACAGTGTCACGTATGTCGGCAGGGAATAGCTCCCGTAATACATGTCTGCGCAGAAGTCTTTCATATATGTATATCCGATGATATTTCCAGTTACAGCGCTGATCAGAGTCACGATCAGCGGCATTGCCATGTAGTGACGGATCATTTCATTCTTTGTAAAACCGGTTGCCCTGAGTGTTCCGATCACAGCTGCTTCTTTCGCGATCGTATCATTGATGGTGATGCGAAAAACAAACGCTACAATGACGATAACGATATACATGAGAACTTCCATCATGACTTTGTCAGACCCCATGTCATCGCCGGTGAACATAATGGCCTGATTCATGTACCGGGGTACATAATCTTCCAGAGGGGATACATTGTTGATATGACTCATCAGCTTCTCTGATATTTCGCGTTCTGCTTTTGTGTCTTCCGGGAACGTATCATATTTCCAGGCGTAGCAGTATCTCAGGGCAGTATCCGGAAAGGTGTCAAATGTTTCATTTGTGACGATCGCGGTGCCGAACTGGACGGCATCGAACATCGTATCGTTGTTGTTTTCAAACATTGTGCTGTAGTCCGACATCGCGACAAGACCGCTGACCGTCCATGCCTTTCCGGAAGAAACCAGCGTATCTCCTGGTCTGATTCTGTTGTTGTCCGCGAACATGCGGTCTATTGCGATCTCATCTGATTTCCCGGGAAATTCTCCTTCCATCAGACACACTTTGTTCACTTCTGTTCTTTGTGCAAAGATCCTGAGAACCGTACCGTTATCAAACGGAATATCATGATAAAACAGCTCATACAGATCAATGTCTGCGTTCTCGATCCGTTTGATCTGTCCTTTGTTCAGGGCATTCTGTACCCGGAAATGGCCGTCCTCAACATTGTATTTTTCAAAGCTCTCGTTATAGGCAGTGATCATGGAATTATCAGCCACGAGAAAACCGCTGACAAAAGAGATCGTCAGTGTCAGCAGAATAAATATAGTGGCATATTTTCCAAAGTCACCGCGCAGTTCTCTCGGCAGACGTTTCAGAAGGGGATTCTTCATCTTTACCACTCCAGTTTCTCTGCGGAGATCTTTGTTTCATTCATCGTAATATCACGGATCATGCCGTCACGCAGACGGATGATCTTATCTGCCATCAGACGGATCGCGTCATTATGTGTGACCATGATCACCGTGCTTCCGTATTTCTGATTGACAGTCTCGATCAGCTTCAGGATCTCTTTTGATGTTTTATAGTCCAGTGCTCCGGTTGGTTCATCACATAACAGAATATCGGGATTCTTGATAATTGCTCTGCCGATGGCAGTACGCTGCTGCTGGCCGCCGGACAGCTGGCTGGGGATCTTGTCCTGATGTTCTGTCAGACCAAGGACGTTCAGTAGTTCATCTGTATCCAGGGGATCTCTGCTGAGCCATGCTCCGACTTCAATATTCTCCCTGACTGTCAGATTGGGAATCAGGTTGTACATTTGGAAGATATACCCCAGATGATTTCTGCGATATCTGGTCAGCTGTTTCTCATTCATTCCGGAAAGACTTTCATCTCGTATGATCACTTCGCCGGAATCTGCTTCATCAATACCGCCGATGATATTAAGCAGCGTACTCTTGCCGGATCCGGAAGATCCCAGGAGAACACAGAATTCTCCTTTTTCCGCATTCAGACTGATTCCTTTCAGTACTTCCGTTCTGTTTTCTTTTTCACCGTATGACTTTCTGATCTCTTTCAACTGCAGAAACATTGTAGATACCTCGTTAGATAATGCTAACTTATGCTAACATCAATTGAACGATTATTCAACTATTCATTATTAAATACTGTCATAAACAAAACCTGTCCGCTTGTACAGACAGGCTTTATCTGAAATTTTTGCGGCATGCCGCATTTTTTTCAGCTTGCATTGATTTATATCGGACACTTTTCTGCTGTTTTTCCCGGGGAAAAGATAAAGAGCAGATTACTCTGCTCACTTGTTGTCATTTTCCGGAAGATAGAAGATCTGTTCCCCATCCTTCGAAAGCATGTAGTTGCCTCTGGCATAGTTGGCGACGTAGTCCGGATTCTGCAGTTTTTCTTTTTCATTGTTCAGATACGTATTCTCATCCTGAACTTCCTGCAGTTTTTCCTTGGCTTCCGCCAGCTGCTTTCTCAGCACCAACGTTGTCCTGACTTCCTGACCGACTTTATACAGAAGGAAACAGGACACACCGATCATGATCAGACAGATCAGCTTGGTGATCGGCGTCAGTCTTCTTCTTTTCTTTTTCGTTTTCTTATTCTTAACTGTCATGCTTGTTCCTCGATATTAATGTATCATCCAAGTTTTTGATCATCAAGGGAGATTCGTTCTTCTTCAAGGATCTCATACATTTCCTGGGCATCCTGTTTGCGTTTGACTTCCTCTGTGGAAAGAACGCGTACGGAAAGCCGGCGGTTTCCGAAGGTGATCGTTACGATATCTCCTGCCTTGACTTCATGGGCAGGCTTGACGACTCTGCCGTTGATCTCGATTCTTTCGTTGACTGCCAGTTCTTTTGAAATCGTTCTGCGTTTCAGGATCCTGGATACTTTCAGATATTTATCGATTCTCATGTTTCTGTGCCTTTCCGGCAATCCGTATTGCCTTGACTGCCATTTCCATCCGGTTCTTTCCTTTCGGAAGATTGACGATGATCGTTCCGCCTGTGTAGCGGATCGTAATGTCTTTTGAAAGCTTTGTCAGGTTTTCAAACAGACGCACGCCGTCCACATTCTGGGAAAACAGGGTCGAGAATGTCAGGATCCCGGCACCCGGTGTTTCCCGGTAGCTCTGCACATATGGTTCCTGCAGAGCCAGATCCAGATGTTTCTTTTCAAATAACGTCTGTACCGCGGCAGGCAGTTTTCCATACTGGTCAATAACTTCCGCTTTGTATTCCTCCAGCTTTTCTTCGCTGTTCAGAGCGTCGATCTTCTGGTACATGTCCAGCTTGTCAAAGTCATCCGGCGCGAAGTTCTCCGGGATATAGCCGCTCTGCGGCAGGTTGACCGGCGGCTTTGCGGCCTGTTCCGGTTTCTTCTCGTTTTTCTTTTCGCGGATCGCTTCTTCCAGCATCTCGATATACATGTCGATGCCGACGGTATCAATGAAGCCGGACTGATCCGGTCCCAGCAGGTCTCCGGCACCGCGGATCGTCAGGTCACGCATGGCGATCTTGTATCCCGAACCGAGTCTGGCAAATTCCTTGACCGCAGACAGACGTTTCTGAGCGATCTCGGAAAGCTGACGGCGGGGCGGTATGAGAAGATAAGCGTACGCGATGCGGCTGCTGCGGCCGACTCTTCCCTTGATCTGATAGATCTGGGCAAGACCAAAGTCCTGGGCATTGTCGATCAGGATCGTATTTACATTAGGAATATCGATCCCGTTTTCCACGATCGTCGTACAGACAAGAACATCGATCTCATGATGAATGACTTTGTTCATGATATCTTCGATCTCTTCTCTGTCCATCTTGCCGTGAACGATGCCGATCCTTGCCTCAGGCAGGGCATGGCGGAGTCTTCTTGTGATGCTGTAGATCTGTTCAATATTGTTATGCAGGTAGAACACCTGGCCGTTCCTTGCCAGTTCTTTCTGGATCGCGTCGGTGATCAGACCGGCGTTGCGTTCGACAACATAGGTCTGCACGCTGTAGCGGTTCAGCGGCGGTGTTTCCAGCTGGGAAAGGGAACGAATGCCGATCAGGGACATCTGCAGGGTTCTCGGGATCGGCGTCGCACTTAATGCCAGGACATCGATGCCGTTCTTCAGTTCCTTGATCTTTTCTTTATGTTCTACGCCGAAGCGCTGTTCTTCATCTATGATCAGCAGTCCGAGATCTTTGAATTCAACATCAGACGAAAGCAGTCTGTGCGTTCCGATCACGATATCCACTCTGCCTTCTTTCAGATCACGGATCGTCTGTTTCTGTTCCGCTGCTGTTACGAAGCGGTTCATCAGGCGGATCATGACCGGGAAGTTTTTGTATCGTTCCATAAAGGTGCGGTAATGCTGATCAGCGAGGATCGTTGTCGGACAAAGCAAAGCTGTCTGCTTGTTGTCAGTGACCGCCTTGAAGGATGCTCTGACTGCGACTTCTGTCTTGCCGAAGCCGACATCTCCGCAGACAAGCCTGTCCATCGGCTTATCGCTTTCCATATCGTGCTTGACTGCTTCGACAGCTTTTTCCTGATCGGCTGTCAGTTCAAACGGGAATTCCTGTTCAAACTTAACAGTCATCTCATTGTCCGGTGAGAACGCGTGACCGATATGCTGCTCTCGGGCAGCGTACAGACTGATCAGACGTTCCGCGATGTTGTTGACGTTTTCTTCCAGACGTTTCTTTGTCTTTTCCCATTCGCCGGAACCCAGTTTGTTCAGACGCGGTACGACACCTTCCCGGGAAACGAACTTGCGGACAAGCCGGAACTGTTCCAGCGGAACCAGCAGCTCCGCATTGCCCCGGTAAACGATCTTGAGAAAATCCCGTTTGGATCCCTGGATCTCACGGGTCTCGATGCCGATATACTGGCCGACGCCGTACTGGGCATGCACGATGTAATCCATCGGCTTCAGTTCGTCATAGCCGTGGATCACTTCCGCACTGCGGAATTTATTTTCATATCTTCCTGAGCGGTGATGGATCTCAAACAGCTCAGCTTCGGTATAGACATGCAGTCCGGACGCTTCAATATGGAAGCCCTGCGGGATCTCACACAGACACAGACTCAGTCCTTCCGGAATTTCTTTCTGATCTGTGATCAGCTGATAGGGGATCTGTTCATTGACAAGGATCTCCGTGACTCTGGCGAATTCCTTTTCACCCAGGGCAAACAGCGCTTTGTCTTCCGAGACAGCGATGCGGATCCTCTTATTCAGCGGTTCATTGGGAAGATGGATCTCCTGGATGCCTGCACAGTTATCCGTAAACGGATCTTCCGCGATGGTCCGGTTATGATCAATGATCCGGTTATAGTCGTGATACACCGCATACTTCGGCAGGATCTTTCCTTCCTGCACCATTTCCTGAATATACGCAGTCGTTTCATCGATCTGCCGTTTTACAGCTTCCCGGATCAGCTGTTCATCAGAAAGAATAATCAGCGGCTCTTCCATATATCCGGTAATGTCTTCTGTTTCAGAAAGCAGCGCCAGATACGGATACATCCGTCTTTCAAATACATGTGCTTCCATGCTCATCAGATCTGTTTCAACATCTGAAGAAGGATATTTGACGAGCATTTCCTGTGCTTTGTTCCGGATCTCTTCGATCTGTTCATCACTGAAAATGACATCCGAAGCCGGAACGATCTCCACGCTGTCTGTATTCTGAATGGTTTTCTGGGTGATCACGTCAAAGAAACGGATCGATTCAATTTCCGTATCAAAGAATTCAATACGGACCGGATATTCATAGTTAATGGAAAAGATATCCAGAATACCGCCGCGGTGGGCAAAGCACAGAGGCTGGTCAATGTGAGATGTCTGAGTATAGCCGCCGGCAAACAGCCGCCGCATCAGTTCTTTCGGATCAGCTTCATCACCTGTTTTCAGACTGATGCATCCGTCTTTGAACTGCTGTACGGAAGGCAGCTGCCGGAGGAAACCGGAAGGACAGGTGACCACGACCTGTTTCGGATTCCTGAGCAGGGACGCCATGGTCTCTACTTTCTGTGCTGTCAGTTCCGGTGAAGAGGCGATCGCTTCAACACGCAGAGACTCATCCGCGCCAAAAAGCGCGCATTCGTTCTCACCCAGGAGGGATACGAGTCTCTCATAGAGACGCTGCGCGTTATAAAGATTCTGTTTGATCACCAGGATGGAACGGGGATTTCTCCGGTAGGAAGCTGCGATGACAAGCGCTTCTTCGATCAGCGATGTCAGAGGCAGAGGACCTTTTTCTCTGTCGAGCTTCCTGACTGCCGGATTATTCTTCAGTTCCTCCTGCAGCCACAGGGGCATTTTCTGTTCTGTTATTTCCGTTATCTCCTTCTTTTTTCGGTGGTTTGATGTTGTAGCGTGACATGACGATATCCATCGGCTCACTGACCCAGTCATACGCTGCGTCTGCGGATGCCTTCAGCGCGGTATCAAATACTTCTCTGTCTGCTTTCGCGATGGGAGAGAGCACCCAGTCCGGAACGATCTCATGATCTCCCCGGCGGCTGTGTCCGACGCCGATCCGGATCCTTGCGATCTCATCTGTGGAAAGAGCGCTGATAATCGACTTCATGCCTTTCTGTCCGCCGGCGGAACCTTTTTTGCGGATCCGGACGGAACCAACCGGCAGATCCATGTCATCATGGATGATCAGAATATCTTCCGGCGCGATATTGTAGTAGCTGACTGCCCGGCTGACAGCACTGCCGCTTTCATTCATATACGTCAGCGGCTTCATCAGCAGCACTGCCTGACCTTTGATTCTGACATTTGCAGTCAAAGCATTGAACTTTTTTGTTGTGATCTCTGTGCCGGCTTTTTCCGCCAGCAGATCGATTGCCATGAATCCGCTGTTATGTCTTGTCTGGGCATATTCTTTGCCGGGGTTGCCGAGTCCTGCGATCAGTTTCATTCCTTGTTTTCTTCTCCGTCTGTTTCCTGCGGTTCTTCTTCAGTATTTTCTTCCTCTGTTTCTTCAACAGGTTCCGGAACTTCAACACCGATGTTCTTCAGCCATCTCTTGCCGATGTTCATCTCATAGAAGTACTTCACATCTTCTTTGAGTTCCTCGGCTTTTGCCGGATCCCTGTCCTGATAATACTTTGTCAGCATGGCAGCACAGATCTTCTTGTAAATGCCGATCATGTTTCTGGCGTACTTCATATTTTCATAGTCGCCGTTCAGGATATTTTCATAAACTGACACTGCCTTGTCTTCTTCACCGGCATACATGGCAGCGTTGGCTTCCGAGATCTGCCAGGTCATCTGATCACTGATGAGATCTTTGACTTCGTCCGTCTTGTTCTTCAGCAGAAGACGCATTTCTTCATTGTGATTGCCGTAGAGAATATTGGGAACTGTCTGCAGAAGGTAAAAGAACGGAACTTCTTCGATCGTACGTCCCTTATTTGTATTTCTGATCAGCTTAGTCAGGTCCAGTCCTTCGACTGTTTTCTGGAAAACCACATATCTTTCATTGAGTGCCTGTTCCCAGAGGCGGAATACATTGATCTCGTTGATGAACTGTGTGTCTTTCGCGTACAATTCTTCCAGTTTGTCAGCTTTTTCATTAAACACTGCAGAATCAGAAACACTCTGCATCAGATCTGTAATATAGTTGTTTTTCTTGCGGATGCCGTTCATTAAGATAATTCTGATGATCATATAGACCATCATTGCATACATAAGAACATTAAAAATCATACTAAAACCTCCGTATATGAATCCTTTTTATTATAATAATTCTTTTTTAAAAGTTAATAAATTCCCATCATTTTCACAACTTATCTGCATTTATGTATGCTAGAATCTTTGCTATGAATACAAATGAAAGAAAATCACCGTTCAGGATCAACAGGCTTGTTGAGATCTTGTTTTTTGTCAGCGCCGCTTTTCTGATCCTGGCTGTATATGCGTTTTACCATCCTCAGAAGCCGGATGTGGTTCCTTCGGGCGGAGGAGAGACTGCCGCTCCTTCCGCAGAACCGTCTCCGGAGGGAACACCTCTGCCCGCCCATCTGACAGATCCTGACAGCATCTTTGTCTTCGTGGACAAGAATCATCCGGTTCCCCAGGATTTTGTTCCGTCTGATCTTGTATCGCCGTACTTCAACAGCACCGGTGAGATCATTCAGCTGAAAGCAGAGCCTGCCGAACATCTGAAAAAGATGATTGCCGCAGCGTCCAAAGACAAAGTGCAGCTGGTTGTCTTCTGCGGATACGTCTCTTATCAGACACAGGATGAATATTTCCAGGACAGAGCAGCCATGCTGGGAGAAGCCGAAGCCGGCAAAGTCATTGAAAAACCGGGATACAGCGAGCACCAGTGCGGCATCGCAGTGGATTTCAGTTCCAATTCCACTTCCGCAACAACTGTTGCCTACGCGGACACAGACGCCGGCAAGTGGCTGTATGAACATGCCCATGAATACGGGTTCATTCTCCGTTATCCGAAAGGCAAAGAACAGATCACCGGATACTCTTACATGCCGTGGCATTACCGCTATATCGGTGAAACATACGCATCAATGATGTATGAGATCTCTCCTGATCTTTCGCTGGAAGAATTCTACGATATTAAGAAGTAATTCACGAAGAATCTGGCAAAACAGCTCAGATTCTTTTGTTTTTTCTGAAAACATTGGCCTTTTTTGCATATTTCATTGACTTTTTACGCTGGAGCATTTATTATAATTCCGCGTTGTTTTCTACATGTATAAAAAAGACGGAGGTGGCATGAAATGAAGAGAACATACCAGCCGAGCAAGAAAAAGCACAAAGCTACTCATGGCTTTAGAGCCCGTATGGCTACTGTCGGCGGACGTAAGGTCCTGGCAAGACGCCGCGCAAAGGGCAGAAAGGTATTATCTGCTTAAGAGCCACCGACAGGTGGTTTTTTTAAACCGTTATGAAAAAAGTCAACAGAGTCCGTAAAAATGAAGAGTTTCAGGTACTGATCAGGCAGGGAAAGAAAAAGACCTCTGCCAGTTTTGTCATGTACTGCATGCCGAAGAAAGAAGAACAGGCAAGGATCGGCATCTCTCTTTCCAAGAAGATCGGAAACGCTGTTGTCAGAAACAAGATCAAGCGTCAGGTCCGCATGATGTGCCAGGAACTGATCACGTTTGAAGATTATCCCTACGATGTGATCCTGATCGTCAGACATGTATATAAAAACAACAAGTATGCGGATAATAAAAATATCTTGGAAAAAGTGTTGTATAAAGCTAAAATGTAATAGTTATATTTATAAGGAGAAGATATGAAACTTACCCCTCGTACAAAAAAGATCCTCACGGCGGTCGTACTCGTGTTTGCAGTCTCTGTACTCTCAGGCTGTACGATTCCCCGTGACGAAGCAGGTAACATTATTCTGATTACCAACGACACCACATTCTCTGAAGTAATGGGCAGAGAAAACTGGTTCAGCGCGATCCTTGTTTATCCGCTTTCCAAACTGATCAACTTACTGGCACCGTCACTTTCTATCGGCGGCGCGATCGCGCTCATCACGATTCTTGTCAACGGCATCGTTGTTGCCCTGACATTGAAGTCTTCCATCGATCAGCAGCAGATGCAGCTGCTTCAGCCGGAACTCCAGAAGATCCAGCGGAAGTATGAAGGAAAAGATGACAACAATTCCAAGATGCGTCAGGCTGCGGAAATGCAGGCTCTCTACAAGAAGTATGATGTAAACCCGGGCTCGATGCTGCTGACAACATTCCTGCAGCTGCCGATCATGATGGCAATGTTCTTCGCAGTTCAGAGATCCGAAGCAGTTCAGACAGGAACATTCCTCGGAATGAACCTCCAGCATACACCTCTGGAAGCTTTCAGAGCTCTGTTTACCGGTGATGTTTCCGGAATCAACTATGTGATCCTGTTCGTCCTCATGGGCGTCTGCCAGTTCCTGTCAGTCAGTATTCCTCAGTGGCTCCAGAAAAAGAAGGCTGAAGAGGAAGCCAGAAAGCATCACCGCAGACCTGAAAAAGCTGATGACAAAGGCAAGTTCATGCAGTACTACATGCTGATCATGATCTGCGCGATCGGTATCATGTGGCCGGCAGCGATGTCCCTGTACTGGGCAATCAACTCAATGGTCAACATTATCAAGATCTTCGTCGTTCAGAAGATCATTGATATGAGAAAAGAACAGAAAGGAGCTCGGTAATGACAAAGTATACTGCAAAGACACTCGATGAGCTTCTTGCTAATGCAGCTGCAGACAAAGGCTGCACTATTGAAGAACTGAACTACACAGTCACAGAAGAAAAGAAGGGGATCCTCGGAATCGGAAACTCCGTTACAGCTGATGTCTTCACAATGGAAGATGTCAAGGAATTCCTCTTTGATTATCTTGGAAATTTCTTCACCGGCATCGACCAGGATATCGAAGTTGCCATTGAAGAAAGAAGCGACAGCTTCATCGTAAATCTCAACGCTGACAACAACGCTGTTCTGATCGGCAAGATGGGAAAGACACTGGCTGCCTTCAACACCGTTGTCAGAGCTGCTATCAATGCAGAATTCAAAAAGAGGATCGATGTTCTGATCGATATCAACCACTACAAAGAAGAACGCTATGCCAAGATCAGATCCATGGCAAAGCGTATCGCAAAGCAGGTTCAGAGATCTCATGTAGATGCTGAGCTGGATCCGATGCCGAATGATGAGAGAAAGATCATTCACAAAGTACTGAATGACTGGCATAATATCCGCACGGAATCTGAAGGTGAAGCAGGAAACAGACACGTCTGGATCAGATACGTCAGCGACGACGCACAGGCTTGATTTACAGCGGCAGAAAAATCTGCCGTTTTTCTTTTCCACATTCTCTCCACGCGTCCACAATGCATGTTTTCCACAATTGTGGAAAACTGTGGAAAATGTCAAAAGATACGATATTTACTGGCTTTTTTGAGTGTTGAAAAATGTGATTTACATTTTTGTTTCAGAGGTTTCTCCACAATTTTCATACTTATCCACAGTGTGGAATATTTATCCACTTTTTATCAACATTAAGAATTTGTGGAAAGTTGTGGAAAACTCTCAGAAAGGTGCTTGAATACTGAATTTTTAAGAAATTATTAATTGTGGAGAAAATTTTTTTCAACAATTTACATGTGGAAATCTCAGAAATAGTGTTTAGAATATTATTTGCACACGTATAAATTAGAACCAGGAGTCACCCATCTTATGAGTTACAGCAAGAGCCAGTACCTGAGTGAAATATGGAAACAGGTGCTAGATTATTTATGCTCTAACAGACACCTTGAACCGCAGATCGTCAACAACTTCTACGCGACATGTGAACTGTATGAGCTGACAGAGGAAAAAGCGTTCATTCTGGCCCCGAACACTGTATGCAAACAGATCGTTCAGAGCCAGTTTGAGCTTGTTTCGTCTGCTCTTGTGGATATACTGGGCACCAGCGGAAATGTTATTGTTGAGATCTTTACAAAGAACGAACTTCCGGAACGGATGAATCAGCCTGAGATCACTTACTATGACGAAGAAGATTTCAAATCCATGCCGATTCAGAAGGACAGAACGTTCGACAATTTCGTCGTCGGCGACTGCAACAGAGAAAGCCACGCAGCTGCTCTGGCATGTGCCCTGAATCCCGGAAAATTCTTCAATCCTCTCTTTATTTATGGAAATTCCGGTCTGGGAAAGACACATCTTCTGATGGCCATCGGCAATTATGTTCTGAAGAACGACCCGACAAAGAAAGTATATTATACAGAATCACTGAAATTTGTTGAAACTGTCGTCAACGCGATCAAGGACAACAAGATCGACGCCTTCAAGCATTTCATGTACAGTATTGATCTGCTGCTTGTGGATGACATTCAGTTCCTTGCCGGCAAGGAAAAGTCGCATGAGATCTTCTTTACTGTTTATAACGAGCTTGTAAACAATAAGAAACAGGTATGCCTGGCTTCTGACCGGCAGCCGAAAGAGATCAAGGGACTGGAAGACAGACTGATCAGCCGCTTCTCAGGCGGACTTTCTGTCGGTATTGATTCTCCGGAATTTGAAACATCTCTCGCGATCCTGCAGATGAAGATCAAGCAGAACGGCTATGGGATCGATCAGGTCGATGAAGAAGGCCTGAATTATATCGCATCAAACTTCTCAGGCAACGTCAGAGATCTGGAAGGTGCCTGGAACCGTGTTCTCTTCTATGCGATCCAGTTCCAGCCGGACGGCAGCGTGATTCGCTTTGAAACAGTTATGAACGCGCTGAAAAACCAGGCTGTCGTATCAGACAAGACCGGGTTGTCACCAAAGAAGATCATCAAATGTGTTGCGGATTACTACGGCCTGACGCGCCAGCAGATCACTTCCAAGACAAGGACAAAGAATATCTCCAATGCGAGACACATATCGATCTATCTGTGCCGGAAACTTCTGAATATCTCCTATATCAAGATCGGAGATGAATTCGGCGGCCGTGATCATTCCACAATTATCAGCGCCTGTCTGAAGGTGGATGAGCAGATTAAAAAGGATCCGGTGTTCGCAGATGCCGTTTCAGAAATCGAAGCACAGCTCATCGTCTGAGCTTTCCACATTTTATCAACATCACTATCCACACCTGAAAAATGCTAAAATAGGTGCATAAATACTGGCTTTTCGAAAGTTTTCCACACTTTCCACAGCCTTAATAAGAATAAAACTTATAAAAGAAATATATATAACAGGAGGCAGCTATGAATTTTTCCATCAATAAGACGATCTTCTACAATGCACTGCAGATCGTATCCCATGCGATCTCATCCACATCTCCTCAGCCTTCGCTGAGAGGCATCCTGATCAATGTGCAGAATGACTCGATCGTCATGACAGGCAGTGACGCGGATATTTCCATCAGAAAGACAATTACAAAAGATGACAAGAATCAGCTTAATGTAATTGAAGAAGGATCGATTCTGATCGAATCCAGATATCTTCTTGAGATCGTCCGCAAGATCGACTCTGAAACGATCGATATTGAGATCATTGACGGCGCACTGACAAAGTTCTCCGGAAGCTCTGCGGTATTCAAAATCAACGGCATGAACCCGAATGATTATCCGAATATCAATTTCCTTCAGCCGGAAACATATATTAATATTTCTGCTGCTTCTCTGCAGGAAATCATTTCCCAGACTGCATTCGCAGCTTCAGTGAAGGAAACAAGACCTGTCCTGACCGGCGTCAACTTCCGCTTCAGCAACGGCATCCTCGTCTGCACAGGAACAGATTCCTTCCGTCTGGCAAGAAAGACGATTCCGTTTGAAAATGAAGGAAGCTTCAATGTAACGATCCCGGCCAAGGGACTCAGCGAAGTGAAGAATTCCATTCTGCAGGATCCTGCCAGCAGCATCAGCATGTATATGGACAACAGAAAAGCCCAGTTTGTCAACGAAGACACGATCATCCAGACAAAGCTTCTGGACGGCGCATTCCCGGAAACAGACCGTCTGATCCCGAAAGAATTCAATTATACGATGCATATCTCCAGAAGTGATCTGATCAGTGCTGTGGACAGAACCGTCTTCATCAAGACAGAAAACATGGCAATTGTCCGCCTGCAGTGCTCGAAAGATGAAATTATTCTTTCCAACAAGAACCAGGAGATCGGCGAATCCAGAGAAACACTCGCTGCTTCCTTCGAAGGGGAAGACCTTGATATCTCCTTCTCCGCTGCATATGTCATCGAAGCTGCAAGATCCCTGCCGGGACCTGAACTGAAGATCGGATTTACGGGAGAAATGAAACCATTTGTGATCTTCTCTGAAGGTGATGAAACGGTTCTCCAGCTCGTTCTTCCGGTCAAGACTTACAACTGATTTCAAACATCTGAAAATACTGTTAAAAAGCATCAGAAAACCCGCTTGTATAAAGGATTTTTGATGCTTTTTATGATATAATTTATTAGGTGTTTTTCGCCTTGAAAAACGGAGATTTTCACGATGATCAGGATTACTACGGATTACATTACATTGCAGCAGTTTATGAAACTTTCCGGAATTGCCCAGACTGGCGGTGAAGCCAAGATCCTGGTCAAAGAAACGGAAATTTTTGTGAATGGGGAAGCTGAAAACAGGAGAGGAAGAAAACTGTATCCGGGCGATGTGATCCGTGTAAACGGAAAGATGTATGTAATCGGAAAATGAAGATCACGGAACTGAAACTGAGAAACTTCAGAAATTATGAGACCCTGACGATCCGTCCGGCAGAAGGCATGAATTTCCTTGCCGGATCCAATGCCCAGGGCAAAACAAATCTCCTGGAAAGTCTTGTCTATCTTTCATTAACCAGATCTCACAGGATCTCCAATGAAAGAAAGCTGATCAGAGAAAACTGCGACTACGCTGTCATCAGCGCTTCCGTGGAAGATCAGGGCAGGATCAAAGAACTGCGGGCAGTGATCCATCCGCAGGGAAAAACACTGAGTGTTCAGAAGAATCCTGTAAAAAAGAGCAGCGATTTTATCGGTCTCCTGAATGTCGTCCTGTTTGCGCCGGATGATCTGTATGTATTCAACGATCAGCCGCGGGAACGCAGAAGGATCATCAATCAGGAGATCACAAAGATTTCCCAGAAATATCTTTTTTCTCTGAACCGGTATCAGAACCTTCTGAAAGACAGGAATATCCTTCTGAAGAAGGAATCACCGGATCTGAGATTCCTGGATACTCTGGATGAAGAAATGGCATCCTGTGAGAAAGAGATCATTTCCTACCGGAGAGATTTCATCACCAGTGTCAATGAGAAGATGAAGGATCTGTACAGGATCCTGTCAGATTCTGATCTGGATGCGTCTCTGAAATATCAATGCTGCATACAGGATGCAGAATGCACATTTGAAAATATACTTGAAATGCATCGAAACAGCAGAGAAAAAGATCTTGAACACCGGGTGACATCCTTCGGCATTCACCGGGAAGACATGATCTTTGCGCTCAACGACGTCAATGTGATCAACACTGCGTCCCAGGGACAGAAAAGAATGGTCATGCTGGCGTTTAAAATGGCTCTGCTGGAATATATTGAATCAAAGACCGGCAAACGTCCTGTGCTGCTGCTGGATGACGTCTTATCTGAACTTGATCTGAAAAGACAGAGAAAACTGATTGAGATGATCAGAAACAACTATCAGTGTCTGATCACGGCAACAGAGATCCCTTCCTTTATCCGGAAGGATGACATCAGGATATTTATGATTGAAAAAGGACAAGCCGGCTGTCCGGGAGGTACGGAATGAGTGAAGAAAAAGAAATGATTGAAGAAGAAGAGTCAGAAGCGGTTCTTGGCGAGCAGCTGGATACCAAAGTAGATCATACCTATAACGATTCCGATATTCAGGTCCTGGACGGTCTGGAGGCCGTCAGAAAACGTCCTGGCATGTATATTGCGTCGACATCCGGCAAAGGTCTCCATCATCTGGTGTGGGAAATTGTCGATAACGGCATTGATGAAGCGATGGCAGGATATGCCACAACTGTTATGGTGACTGTCGATCAGGACAACATCGTTACAGTTGAGGATGACGGACGAGGCATGCCGACCGGCATCAATGAAAAAACAGGCAAATCCACGATTGAAACGATCTTTACGGTCCTTCATGCCGGCGGAAAATTCGGCGGCGGAGCATACAAAGTATCAGGCGGTCTGCACGGCGTCGGCGCTTCCGTTGTCAATGCGCTTTCTGAATGGCTTGAAGTCAGAGTTTTCCACAATGGTGAAGTCTTTTTCATCCGTTTTGAAAACGGCGGACACGCAGTGGGTGAACTGAAAGTCATCGAAAAATGTGATCCGGACAAACATGGCTCACAGGTCACATTCAAAGCTGATCCGACGATCTTTAAAGAAACGACAGAATATGACCATGACACGCTCAGAGACAGGCTCAGACAGCTTGCTTTCCTGAATAAGGGTATTCGTATGGTTTTCCGCGACCTGCGCCAGGAAGAAGAAAAGAAGCGTTACTACGAGTTCATGTTTGAAGGCGGTCTGAAGGAATATATCAAATATCTGAACAAGAACAGAACAGCTGTTCATCCCGATATTATCTACAGTGAAGGCCATGAAAAAGGCATTCAGGTAGAAGTAGCCTGCCAGTATAACGACGGATACAATCCGAACATCTACACCTTCTGCAACAACATCAACACAGTGGAAGGCGGAACGCATGAAGAAGGATTCCGTATGGCTCTCAACCGCGTTATTAACAAATACGCCAGAGAAAACGGCTTCTTGAAGGAAAAGGATGACAACCTGACAACAGACGACTGCAAAGAAGGCATTACCGCTGTCATCTCCGCCAAGCATCCTGATCCGCAGTACGAAGGACAGACAAAGACAAAACTCGGCAATACTGAAGTCAGAAAAATCGTATCTGACATTTTCGGCACGCAGCTGGAGCGTTTCCTGATGGAAAATCCTGATCAGGCAAAATCTATCATGGAAAAGGCAACGCTCGCTTCACAGGCCCGTATGGCCGCCAAAAAAGCCAGAGAACTGACAAGACGCAAGAGCGCGCTGGAAATCAGTTCCCTGCCCGGCAAACTGTCTGACTGCTCCTCCAAAGACGCAAGTATCTGTGAAATCTATATCGTCGAGGGTGACTCCGCCGGCGGCAGCGCAAAGCAGGGAAGAGATTCTCATTACCAGGCGATCCTCCCTCTGCGAGGCAAGATCCTGAACGTTGAAAAAGCACGTCAGCACAGAGTATTTGAAAACGCGGAGATTCGTTCCATGATCACAGCATTCGGCTGCGGCTTCATGGATGAGATCGATGTTTCCAAGCTTCGCTACAACAAGATCGTCATCATGACCGATGCCGACGTCGACGGTTCTCATATCCGGATCCTTCTTCTGACATTCTTCTACAGATATCTGAAGCCGATCATTGAACAGGGACATGTCTATATCGCCCAGCCGCCTCTGTATAAAGTGCAGAAAGGCAATACCGTCCGCTATGCGTACACAGAACCGCAGATGGACAGACTGAGAGAAGAACTCGGAAACAGACTGAGCATCCAGAGATATAAAGGTCTTGGTGAAATGAATCCGGAACAGCTGTGGGAAACGACAATGGATCCGAAGAACAGAACACTGATCCGTGTCAATATCGACGATGCTGAGCGGGCAGACCAGTATTTCTCCATCATGATGGGAGAAGAAGTGGAACCCCGCAAGAACTTCATTATGGAACACGCGAAGTTCGCAACACTTGATATTTAAGGGGGTGAAGGAATATGGCATTAGATGATTTTATGGAATTTGATGAATCCAAATTTGACCCCGGAAATATTACAGAAGAAAATCTGACAGATGAAATGAAGCGTGACTTCATTGACTATTCCATGTCAGTTATCGTACAGCGTGCCCTTCCGGATGTCCGTGATGGTCTGAAACCCGTTCAGAGACGTATATTGTACGCAATGAACGAAATGAACAATGGTCCGGACAAAGCTTACAGAAAATGTGCCCGTATCGTTGGTGATACGATGGGTAAATATCATCCGCACGGCGACAGTTCCATCTATGGTGCTCTTGTATACATGGCACAGACCTGGAACATGCGCGAGATCCTCGTTGACGGACACGGAAACTTCGGTTCAATGGACGGCGACGGTGCTGCAGCTATGCGTTATACTGAAGCGCGCATGTCCAGGATCGCAGTGGAAATGCTGAGAGATCTGGAAAAAGAAACTGTGGATATGACACCGAACTATGACGGTGAAGAAGAAGAACCGACAGTTCTTCCGTCCCGTTTCCCGAACCTTCTTGTCAATGGTTCTACCGGCATCGCGGTCGGTATGGCAACAAATGTCGCGCCGCATAACCTGGGAGAAACGATCGACGGCATCATCGCGGTCATGGACAACCCGGAACTGACAGTCACAGAACTGATGCAGTATATCAAAGGTCCGGATTTCCCGACCGGCGGCTATATTCTCGGCAGAACAGGCATCCGCAATGCGTTTGAGACAGGACGCGGTTCGATCATCATGCGGGCGAAGACAAAGATCGAGGAAATGCCGAACGGCAAATCCCGCATCGTTGCCTATGAGCTGCCGTATATGGTCAACAAAGCCAATATGGTTGAGAAGATCGCAGCACTGGCACGGGATAAGGTCATTGAAGGCATTACCGACCTGCGTGATGAATCCAATATGGACGGCATCCGCGTCGTTATGGAACTGCGCAAAGACGTCCAGCCGGAAGTGATCCTCAACCAGCTCTACAAGCTTTCTCCGCTGCAGTCCAACTTCGGTGTAAACAATGTCGTGCTGTTTAACAACGTTCCCCGTCTTGCCGGCATGATGGAGCTCATCAGAGGCTATATTGCCCATCAGGATGATGTCATTGTCCGCAGAACGAAATATGACCTGAAAAAGGCCCAGGAACGCGCACATATCCTCGAAGGACTGCGTATCGCAGTAGATAACCTGGACGCTGTCATACATACGATCCGTTCCTCCAGAGACGCTCAGGAAGCGATGACAAACCTGATGGAACGCTTCGGACTGGATGAGATCCAGGCAAAAGCGATCCTTGATATGCAGTTCAGAAGACTGACAGGTCTGGAACGCGAAAGAATCGAACTGGAATATCAGGATCTTCTTGCCAAGATTGCGGATTATCAGGATATTCTGGCAAATCACGGACGTGTTCTGCAGATCATCAAGGATGAACTTCTTGAAATCAAGGAAAAATACGCGAATCCGAGAAGAAGTGAGATCATTGACGCACCGGTCGATATGGAAGACGAGGATCTGATCCCGGTCGAGAATGTTGTCATCAGTCTTTCCGCAAAAGGCTATGTCAAGCGGATGACGACCGACAGCTATCGTGTTCAGAACCGCGGCGGCGTCGGCATCAAGGGCATGGACCTGAACGAGAACGATGTAATCGACCAGTTTGTCAACATGTCCACACATGACTTCCTGCTCGTCTTCACAGACAGCGGAAAAGTATTCCGTATCAAAGGCTACAATATTCCTGAATATTCCCGTACCAGCAAGGGTATTCCGATGATCAATCTGATCCAGATCACCAGAAATGACAAGATCAAAGCCCTGGTACCGTATTCCAGAGATGATACAAAGAAATATCTGTTCTTCGTTACAAAGAACGGTGTGATCAAGAGAACACCGATCTCTGAGTTCGAAAACATCAACAGAAACGGAAAAATCGCGATCAAACTGAATGATAACGATGAACTTGCCTTCATTAAGGGCACAAATGGCGATGAAGAGATCATCATCGCCGGTTCCAACGGCAAGGCGATCCGCTTCGCTGAAGAGAAAGTCAGACCGATGAGCCGTATAGCCAGAGGCGTGAAGGGCTTCAATACCGATGGCGGCATCGTTGTAGGCATGGCTACAAGTGAGGAAGGACAGTATATCTTCACAGTAACAGAAAACGGCTACGGAAAGAAATCTCTGCTGGATGATTACCGTATCTCAGGCCGCGGCGCGAAGGGTGTAAAGACCGTCAGAGTGACGGAGAAAACCGGAAACCTTGTATGCATGCGTGCTGTCAGCGGTGAAGAAGACTGCATGATCATGACCAATGCCGGCATTACGATCCGCATCTCCCTGAAACAGGTATCTGTATATGGAAGAAACTCCATGGGTGTACGTGTCATTAATGTCAGAGATGAACAGAAAGTCTCCACGGTAGCGATCCTGCAGCCGGAAGCAGATGACAGTATTGAACTGACACAGCTTCCTGAAGCAGCTGAGGAAACGGAAGAAAAAGAAGAATAAATGAAATACCCGGAAGAACATTGAATTCTTCCGGGTATTTAAAAAGAAAGGAACAGATCCTTTCTTTTGAGTGATTCATAGTTTCAGCCTTTGTCACCCTTTTGATTTTTTCTCATATCTTCTTCAATCAATTGGGTGATGTAGGATTTGATTCCAGTCTGACCTTCGAGCCACTGGATAACATCCTGTTCAGATTTGTTGTTGAAGCGTACAGAAAAAGATCGGTAGTTGGTACGGTTGTACTCATTGTTGTAATTTAATTTGTGTTTGTACTGTGATTTTCTTGGCATTCAAGTCCCCCATTACAAATTGTAGTTTGTATCAACTATATTATCATATTATTTCATTATTGACAAAAAGATTTCCTTGTAAGTAATATAATTGGAGAAAACGATGAAGGGAAAAAGTAATAAGTAAACATGTAGCTAAAGAAAGATAGTGGATGATGGAAACTATCACATGTGCTTATGAATCCGTCCCTGAGTGAAACCAGCCATTTCCGGTGCGACCGTTATCCGCAAATTGAGAGGCTTCTGAATTGTTTCACGTGAAACAATTGGAAACAAGAAGGGTGGCACCGCGGCTGAATATCGTCCCTTTACGGAGGATATTTTTTATTTATTAGGAGGTCTTATGATAGACATTAAATTAGTCCGTGAAAATCCAGAGCTTGTAAAAGAAAACATCAAAAAGAAATTCCAGGATGAAAAACTGGTCCTTGTCGATGAGGTAATTGAGCTCGATAAGGCAAATCGTGCAGCCAAGCAGCGCGGCGATGATCTTCGTGCGGAAAGAAACCGTATTTCCAAGCAGATCGGTATCCTGATGCGTGAGGGAAAGAAAGACGAAGCAGAAGAAACAAAGAAGAAGGTTAAAGAGTTTGACCAGGAACTCCAGGATCTCGAAGTAAAAGAATCTGAATTCAGTGAAGAGATCAAAAAGAGAATGATGGTCATTCCGAATATTATCGACCCGTCTGTACCGATCGGCAAAGACGATTCCGAGAATGTTGAAATTGAGAAGTTCGGTGAACCGTTTGTTCCTGAGTACGAGATCCCGTATCATACAGATATTATTGAAAAACTTGATGGTATCGATCTTGACAGCGCAGGACGTACATCCGGCAACGGCTTCTACTATCTGAAAGGCAATATTGCAAGACTTCACTCCTCAATTCTCTCTTACGCAAGAGATTTCATGATCAACAGAGGCTTTGAATACTTCATTCCGCCGTTTATGATCCACGGAAGTGTTGTCAACGGTGTCATGAGCTTTACAGAAATGCAGAATATGATGTACAAGATCGAAGGTGAAGACCTGTATCTGATCGGAACATCTGAACATTCCATGATCGGCAGATTCATGAATCAGATCCTGAGAAAAGAAGACCTTCCGTATACAAATACAAGCTACAGCCCCTGCTTCCGCAAAGAAGTTGGTGCCCATGGCATTGAAGAACGCGGTCTGTACAGAGTTCATCAGTTTGAAAAACAGGAAATGATCGTTGTATGTGAGCCGGAAGATTCTCCGTACTGGTATGATCAGCTGTGGAAGAACAGTGTAGATTTCTTCCGTTCCTTGGATATTCCTGTCAGAACACTGGAATGCTGCTCGGGCGATCTCGCTGACCTGAAAGTCAAGAGCTGCGACGTTGAGGCATGGTCTCCGCGTCAGAAGAAATACTTCGAAGTCGGAAGCTGCTCAAATCTGGGTGACGCACAGGCAAGAAGACTTGGAATCCGCATTAAAGGCGAAAAAGGCAATTATTTCGCGCATACACTGAACAATACAGTTGTTGCTCCGCCGAGAATGCTGATTGCATTCCTGGAAAATAACCTCCAGGAAGATGGTTCCATCAGAATTCCTGAACCTCTGAGACCTTACATGGGAGGTCAGGAAGTCATCAAAGCACCGGAAAAGAAGAAAAACTTCTAAAATATGAGCTGCAGAAGCTATATTCTGCGGCTTATTTGTTTCACGTGAAACAATTAAACAGTATAGTTGTCATTTTGAGACATATCATATATAATAATTGCGGCACAGCAAGCATGCACAGAACCTGGTCAGGACCGGAAGGTAGCAGCCATAAAGGCCTCTGATTGCGTGTGCCGCTTTTTTATATATATGAAGAAAACACCGGAAGAATACATGAGAATAGCACTGGCGGAAGCAGAGAAAGCCAGAAAGGCAGATGAAGTGCCGGTCGGCTGCGTGATCGTCAGAGACGGAGAAATTATCGCAAAGGCACACAATCTCCGCGAAAAGAAGCAGCAGGCATGTGCACATGCGGAATTTCTGGCGATCCAGAAAGCAAGCAGAAAACTGCAGACATGGTGTCTGAATGACTGCGATCTTTATGTGACGCTGGAACCATGCATGATGTGCACAGGTGTCATCGGTCTTTCCAGGATCAGAAAACTGTATTATGGAACGCCGGATCCAAAAGGCGGAACGATCGATACACTGATCCAGGTAAAAGAGATCCCGCATATCAGAACATATCCCAAAGAAGTAATATCTGGGGTCCTGCAGCAGGAATGTTCAGCAATTTTGTCTGATTTTTTCAGAGAAAAGCGCAAAAAATCAAAAGAATTGAAACAAAATATGAAAAACGACTGAAATATCCGTTTACGAACGGGTGTTTTTTAATATTTGACAGTCTGATAACTGGTTTTGACAACAAGAAAATACTATAATGATTCCATGGCAAAAATCGCACTTTACCAGAAATACAGATCCGCAGATTTTGATGAAGTAGTTGGACAGGAATATATTGTCCGATCCATTCAGAATGCTGTCAGAGAAGGAAAAGTCGGACATGCATACCTGTTCTGCGGACCGCGCGGCACCGGAAAAACGACAATGGCAAGACTGCTTGCAAAGGCTGTGAACTGTGAAAACCCGGAAAAAGCACCATGTGGAACATGTGAGAACTGCATTGCGGCTTTAAACGGCACCCATCCGGATATTATTGAGATCAATGCCGCGAACGAAACTCACGTGGAAGATATCAGAGATCTGATCGAACGTTCCCGTCTGGCACCGATGCAGGGAAAACATAAAATCTATATTGTTGACGAGGTGCATCAGCTTTCCAGCGCTGCATCCTCAGCATTGTTAAAGACTCTGGAGGAACCACCGGAGAATGTTATTTTTATTCTCGCGACGACAGATCCGCAGAAACTTCTGCCTACGATCATCTCCAGATGTCAGAGATTTGACTTTTCCAAGGTCAGAACAGACCAGATCAAAGATCATCTCCTGCATATTGCTGAAAAGGAAGGCATGTACTGTGATGAAGAAGCGGCGGAAATGATCGCGGTCCTTTCTGACGGCGGCATGCGTGATGCCCTGAGCATCATGGATCAGTGTGCTGCCTATACCAGCGATCACATCACGGTAGAAGATATCGACAGGATCTACGGTCTGTCGACAGTTGAAGAAAAGACGGATCTTCTGAAAGAAATCTTCCAGAAGGACTATGAAGGCGTGATCGGACGTATCCGTTCCTATGAAAGCAAAGGAATCGATATGCAGCGCTTCAATGACGGGCTGATCCAGATCCTGAAAGAATGCGTCATTTATGCAGTAACGCATAAATCCTCACTTCTGAAGAATCTGAAGCAGGAACAGGCACAGGAACTGTTGACATTATCCACCGAAAAGACATGCATGCACATGGCGGAAAAGCTCCTGGAAACCAAAGAAAAGCTGAAAACAGCGACATCTGCGGCTGCCTGCTTTGAGATCATCTGCCTCAGTCTGATGACAGAAGGTGAACCGGATGTTTCATATGCTTCTGCACCAGTCCCGGACAAACAGGTGAAAAAGGCTGAAATACCTGTCAGGACAGAAGAAAAGAAGGAAGAACCTGCGCCCGAGCCGGTCAGAGAAACAAAAGAATATGATGTCGAAGAGATCATCCGTCTGCTTGTGCAATGTACAAAGGCAGATAAAGCAGATGATGAGATCTATATCCGCCGTATGGACTATGTAACAGGCATTGAAAACAGAAAATATACGGCAGTATTAAATGATACGAAGATCGCGGCATCCGGTAAGGACTGTCTGATCCTGATCGCCGGATCATCTGCGGTTGCCAACCGGATCAACGAAGAAGCATTCAACCGGGAACTGTACCGCTTCATGAGAGAACAGCTGAAGATCGACAAGATGGTCTTCGCGATCACAAAAGAAGCGTTCACAGCTGCCAGCCGTGAATTTGCGGCACGAATGAAAGCCGGCACCCTTCCGGAAAAGAAACCGATCGAGCGGTATCCGGAAGAAACAGTAAAAGAAATGACAAGTGAAGAGAAGGTACTCGCGCTGTTCGGCAAAGACAGCGTAGAGATCTTATAAAGGAGGAAATGTATGGATCTGCAGAAACTGATGGAACAGGCACAAAAGATGCAGGAAGAACTCGGAGTCATGGAACAGGAGCTTGGTGAAACCGTTTATATCGGAAGATCAGGCGGAAACGAAGGTGTGACTGTGAAGATCAACGGCCGTAACGAAGCACAGGAGATCGTTATTCCGAAGGAAATCGTTGAAAACGATGATGACAGAGAAATGCTGCAGGATCTGATCCTGATCGCGTTCAATGACGCTGTCAGTCACGCTTCTGAAGACAGAGAATCCAGACTTGGCGCGGCAACTGCCGGTCTGAAAATTCCGGGGATGTAAGAATGTATCCCAGAAGCCTACAGGATCTGATTGAAAATTTCCGCAGACTTCCGGGTGTCGGAGAAAAAACAGCCGAACGATACGCGCTTGCGGTCAGCGATATGGATGAAGCAGCGGCGAAAGAATTCGCGCGCTCCATTGAAACAGTGAAAACACAGCTGACGCGCTGCCGGATCTGCGGCAACCTTTCCGATCAGGAAGAATGCGCGATCTGCAGTAATCAGGAACGAAACCACCGCCTGATATTTGTAGTGCAGTCCGCAAAAGACGTCATCGCGATGGAAAAGACCGGTGAATACAACGGTGTCTATCACGTACTGAACGGACTCATCTCCACCAGCAAAGGCGTCATGCCGGAGGATCTGAATCTCGATACGCTTCTTGTCAGAGCAAAAGAAGCAGATGAAGTGATCCTGGCAACCAGCACGACCATGGACGGCGAAACGACCGCAATGTATCTGAACAAGCTTCTGAAGGAAAAATGTCCTTCCGTTCTTGTAACGCGAATCGCCCACGGACTGCCGGCCGGAGGTCTGCTTGACTACGCTGACGAGATGACCCTTGCACATGCATTATCAGACAGAAGACAAATTGGATAAAACAGGAGGAAAATGGAATGAATAACGATTTGAGAATTGCCCAGGCAGCTACACTTGAAGACATCAGAAAGATTGCTGAAAAAGCAGGTATCGATGAGAAATACCTTGAAATGTACGGAAAAACAAAAGCAAAGATCAGTCCGGAAATGTATGAAACTGTCAAAGACAGAAAAGACGCAAAACTGATCCTTGTTACAGCGATCAACCCGACAAAAGCAGGCGAAGGAAAGTCCACAACAACGATCGGTCTCGCTGACGGTCTTGCAAAAACAGGCAGAAATGTCATGGCATGCCTCAGAGAACCTTCCCTCGGACCTGTCTTCGGACTCAAGGGCGGCGCAACCGGCGGCGGATACGCACAGGTCGTACCGATGGAAGAAATCAACCTCCATTTCACAGGTGATATGCACGCCATCACAACTGCGAACAACCTGATCGCAGCTGTTCTGGACAACTCCATCTACCAGGGCAATCCTCTGAACATCAATCCGGACAAAGTCGTCTGGAAGAGATGCATGGATATGAACGACCGTACCCTTCGTACGATCACGATCGCACAGGAAAAGAAATCCAACGGTGTTGAAAGAAAAGACCATTTTGTCATCACTGTCGCGACAGAAGTCATGGCGATCCTCTGCCTTTCCAAAGACCTGAAAGACTTCGAAGAGCGCATCAGCAGATGCATCGTCGCATACACCTATGATGACAAGCCTGTTACAGTTGCGGACATCCGCGCAGCCGGTGCAGCTACAGTATGCATGAAGGAAGCTCTCAAGCCGAACCTTGTTCAGACACTTGAACATACACCTGTCTTCGTTCACGGCGGACCTTTCGCGAACATTGCTCACGGCTGCAACTCCGTGATCGCGACAAGACTGGCAATGAAGCTGGCTGACTATGTTGTCACAGAAGCAGGCTTCGGTGCCGACCTCGGTGCTGAAAAGTTCCTCGACATCAAATGCCGCAGTGCGAACCTGAAGCCCAATGCGGTCGTCATCGTCGCAACAGTACGTGCTCTGAAGATGCACGGCGGCGTTGAACAGGCAAATCTGGATGAAGAAAACATTCCGGCTCTGCTGGAAGGCACAGGCAACCTTGCCAAGCACATCGAATCCATCAAGGCATTCGGCGTTCCGTACATTGTTGCCATCAACAAGTTCTCCAAGGACACAAAGGGAGAAGTTGAAGCTCTCCTGAACTGGTGCCATGAGAACGGACACCCTGTCTCTGAAGCAGACGGCTGGGCAAACGGCGGTGCCGGCATGATCGAACTTGCTGAGAAAGTAGCCGCAACAGTTGAGACAGAAAACAACTTCAAGCCGATCTATGACGTTGAAGAAACGATCGAAGCAAAGATCGAAAAGATCTCCAGAACGATCTACGGCGCGGACGGTGTTGAGTATACCGACCTTGCAAAAGAGAAGATTGCTGACTTTGTAAAGAACGGCTGGGACAAGCTCCCTGTCTGCATGGCAAAGACACCGCTCTCCCTCACTGATAATGACAAGCTGAAGGGAAGACCGCAGGGATTCATGATCCACGTTCAGGATCTGAGCATCTCCGCAGGCGCCGGCTTCGTAGTCGCCTATACCGGAAGTATCCTGACAATGCCTGGTCTGCCGAAAGAACCGGCAGCTGTCAACATGGGCGTTGATGAAAACGGCGATACATACGGATTATTCTGATATTACATATTAATAAGGATAAAAAATGAGCACGATCGCATACGTTACAGATGAAGCCATGCTGGAATACCACCGGCTGTGCCGAAACAGAAATATTCTGTTCTGGCGGCTGACAGAAAAGAAAAAGTTCACAGACTTCCGGAAAGGAGATCTGCTGTTCTTTTTCGCGCGGCCTGTCCGCGGCAGAAAGAAAGGTTTCGTCGGTTATGCTCATTATGATTCGATCAAACATCTGTCGATGCGGCAGATGTGGGATCTGTACAAAGAGATGACAGGATACGACAGCGAGAACCTGCTGAATGAGGCGATCCGCAAAGCTGCAAAAAATGACGTACCAGCCAAGATGGACTGCCTGTATCTGACCGATGTCGTATTCTTCCTCTCGCCCGTCTATCCGGAAGAAGTCGGGCTGAATATTTCATCCAAACTGGAAAGTTACTGTTACCTTGACCGCAGTGATCCGAAGATCACCGCAAAGCTTCTGGAAAAAGCAGAAGAACACGGAATCGATCTCTGGAGTGCAGACAGCACCAGAAATCCGGAAGATATTTTCCGTTCGGACGCGCTCCGTCATAAGCTTGCGGCGATCCACAGAGAGATCGGCAAGGAATCCGGTTCTGAAAAAGAACGCGGACTGTGCCGCCGGCATGGAAAATACAAAGCGGAAGAAGAAGGCTGGGAAATGATCCGCGGCAGCCGTACTGACTGTATGAAGATCACTTCGAACGAGATCCTCGTTGCGGTGCCGTTTGCCGCCCAGGCAAATGACAAAGACCAGAGGATCCGGGAATTTGCCGGAAGACTCTTCCTGTACCGGCTGCAGGCGGAACAGAACAATCTGGATCGGAAGATCCGCTTTGAAGTTCTCGGAGACAATCTTCCGGAAGAAGTCATCCGCATCACGGAGAAAATGAATGAACAGATTTGATATCATCGTCATCGGCGGCGGTCACGCAGGTATCGAAGCTGCTCTGGCCTCCGCGAGACTGGGAAAAAAGACATGTCTTCTGACCCTCAGCATCGAAAACATCGGAAAGATGCCGTGCAATCCCTCTGTCGGCGGACCTGCCAAGGGAATCGTTGTACGGGAAATAGACGCACTGGGCGGCCAGATGCCGATCACCGCAGACAGGACTGCCCTGCAGTTCAAGATGCTCAACAGCGCAAAAGGCCCGGGAGTCAGAGCTCTGAGGGTACAGTCCGACAAGATCGCCTATATGAAAATGATGCAGGACGTCTGTCTGCATCAGGAAAACCTGACAGTTGTGGAAGGCATGGCTGTCAGAATGGATACGGAACACGGGAAAGTCAAAAGTGTAACACTTTCTGACGGGACCGTTATTTCCTCGGAAATAATCATCCTGACAACCGGTACATACATGGCCGGAGTCAACATGATCTCCGATGAAGTAAAGGAAGGCGGACCGGATCTTGAGAAAACAACAGCGGATCTTTCAGCGTCCCTGCGCGAAGCAGGACTGCGCACATTCCGTCTGAAAACCGGAACGCCTCCGCGGGTCCTGACGAGATCAATTGATTTTTCCAAAACCAGACTGGAACCCGGAACCGACGCGTTCCTGCGTTTTTCGGAAACAACGGAAAAGATCCGTCCGTTCTCCGAACAAGTTCCCTGCTATATGACATATACGACGCCTGAGACCCACGAGATCATCATGAACAATCTTCACCGGTCCAGCATGTACTCCGGTGTGGTCAAGGGAGTAGGCCCCCGCTACTGTCCGTCGATCGAAGACAAGCTGGTCCGCTTCAGCGACAAGCCGAGACATCTGCTGTTCCTGGAGCCGGAATCCCTGAGCATGGATACGACCTATGTGCAGGGTTTCTCCACCTCGCTGCCAAGAGACGTACAGGAAGCGATGACCCATACGCTTCCCGGCTTTGAACACTGCGTCATCAAAAAATACGCGTACGCGATCGAATATGACGCGATCGATCCGATCCAGATGAAACCTTCACTGGAAAACAAGCTGATCGAAAACCTCTTCACTGCCGGTCAGGTCAACGGGACCAGCGGCTATGAAGAAGCAGCCGGTCAGGGACTGATGGCAGGCATCAACGCCTGCCGGAAACTCGACGGCAAAGAACCGTTTGTGTTCGGAAGAGATGAAGCATATATCGGCGTACTGATCGATGATCTGACGACCAAGGGAACGAAGGAACCATACCGGCTTCTGACCTCCCGGGCGGAATTCCGCCTGCTGCTCAGACATGACAATGCCGAGCAGAGACTGATCGAAAAAGGAAGAGAAGCAGGTCTGATCTCAGATGCCCGCTATGAGGCTTATCAGAAAAAAGCAGCAGATCTGGAAAGACTGGAGTCTCATCTGAAAGAGACAGTCTTTTCACTGGATGATCCCGCTGTACATGCGTACCTGTCCGAAGCAGGATACGAATCCGAGGAACACCGCGGCGTCAACGGAGCAGAGCTGGTAAAACGCCCCGGCGTGCTGACCGGCAGACTGCTGGAATGCATCGGGGAAGAAGCAGATCCGATGCTTGCCGAAAAATGCGATATCGATCTGAAGTACGAAGGGTATATTAACAAGGCGAGAAGAGAAGCCGCAAAGCTGCAGGCTATGGAGATGATCCGCCTGGGCACCGACTTTGACTATGACGCGGTGGACAACCTTTCCCTGGAGGGAAGAGCGAAGCTGAAGGAATACAAACCTGCCACAATGGGCCAGGCATCCCGTATTTCAGGCGTAAATCCTGCCGATCTGGCAGTTTTAGCCATCGCAATGAAGCAGAAACAGTAAAATTGTGGATAAATTATTTTTCCACAATTCAAAGAAACACAAAATGTGGACAAAAAAGTTTTCCACAAATTCTTCTCTGTTCAGAGAAGATACAGGAATGATAGAATAAGGATACAAGGATATGACACCGGAACAGCTGAGAAAATCATGTGAACAATGGAATCTGGATCCTGACGCGGAAATGATGGAACAGCTGGATGTCTATTCCCGTCTGCTGAGAGAATGGAACGAAAAGATCAATCTGACTGCCATCACTGATCCGGAAGAGATCATTGAGAAACATTTTTATGACAGTCTGGTTCCGCTGTCTCTCTGTCAGATCCAGGGAACATTCGCGGATGTCGGCAGTGGTGCCGGCTTTCCCGGACTGGTGTGGAAGATCGCCCGGAAGGATCTTGAAGCAGTGCTGATCGAACCGACTGCGAAGCGCTGCCGTTTCCTTGAGGAAGTGATCCGCACCCTGCACCTGGAGCATGTGACAGTCGTCAATGAACGGGCAGAAGAACACGTCAGAAATCATCGTGAGGCATATGACTGTGTGACAGCCAGAGCTGTCGCCAATATGAGAGTGCTCAGCGAACTCTGCATTCCGCTCGTGAAGAAGGGCGGGATCTTTCTGGCCATGAAAGGCGCCAACGGAGAAGCGGAAGCAGAAGAAGCACAGCATGCAGTCCAAGTCCTCGGCTGCTCAGCGCCTGACGTATACCGGTATGAGCTGCCGGGCGGAGACGCGAGAGTCGATCTGATCCTGACCAAAGAAAGAAAAACACCGGAGATCTATCCAAGAAATTACGGAACGATCAAGAAAAAACCATTGTGACAAGGAGAGCGAATCATGCGCAGATCCCGCAGTATATTAGATATATTTGATAAACAGGATGACTCCCGCATCATTATGATCGATGTGAACGAGATCAGGCCTTCCCGGTATCAGCCGCGGATCCGCTTTGATGAGGAGTCACTGAACGAACTGGCTCAGTCAATTAAAGAGTCGGGACTGATCCAGCCGATCACCGTCCGGGAACAGGACGATTACTATGAGATCATTGCCGGTGAAAGAAGATACCGGGCATGTATCCTGGCAGGATACAAAAAAGTTCCCTGCTATATCCTTTCACCGACTGAAGAACAGGCTGCCCAGATGGCACTGGTGGAGAACGTGCAGAGAGAAGATCTCAGCGCGATCGAAGAAGCCAAGAGCTATGTGCAGATCATGCGCCAGGCAAATATAACGCAGGAACAGATGGCGGAAAAGATTGGGAAATCCCAGTCGGCCATCGCCAACAAGATCCGTCTGCTCAACCTTCCGGAAGAGATCCAGGAAGGCGTGATCAGCGGACAGATCACCGAGCGCCATGCCAGAGCGCTGCTTACCGTACCGGAAGACAGACAGAAGGAAGTTTACCAGAAAGTCGTGGAATCCGGCATGAACGTCCGCGAGACAGAGAATTATATCGAACGGGCCGGAAAACAGAAGAAGACCAGACGCAGGCAGAAGACCAAAGGATTTACAAGAAACGGACAGATCGCGATCAATTCCGTCAACCAGTGCGTGCAGATGATCCAGAAGCTGGGGATCCAGGCAGTTTGTGAAATGGAAGAAACGGATACAGATGTCATCATGAAGATCCGCTTCCCGAGATAGAGGTACAGATATGGGAAAAATCATTGCAATCGCAAACCAGAAAGGCGGCGTCGGCAAGACAACGACGGCGATGAATCTTGCGGCCGGACTTTCTTATGTCGGCAAACGGATCCTTCTGGTGGACTTTGATCCGCAGGGAAACGCGACGCACGGAATCGGAACATACAAAGTCGGCTTTACCAGAACAGTCTATGACGTACTGATGTCAGACGCCGAAGTGAAGGACGTCCGGGTGACCCTTCAGATGCCGCCGCTTGACGTACTGCCTTCCACGATCGATCTCTCAGGTGCCGATGTCGACATGGCAACCTATGAAACAGGCAGAGAAAAACTCCTGAAAAACAAGCTGGAAAAAGTACGCAGCGAATATGACTACATCATCATTGACTGTCCGCCGGCTCTCGGTCTGCTCAACACCAACGCGCTGACCGCCGCCGACACCGTCATGATCCCGGTGCAGTGTGAATACTTCGCACTGGAAGGTCTGACCCAGCTGCTCAGCACGATCCGTCTTGTTCAGAGACTCTGGAACCCGGGCCTTTCCATCGAAGGCGTCCTGCTTACGATGTTCGATGTCCGCACAAAGCTGTCCGTGGAAGTACAGCAGGAAGTCAGAAAGTATTTCAAGGAAAAGGTATATAAGTGCTATATTCCGAGAAACGTCAGACTTTCCGAAGCACCTTCCCGTGAAGAATCCATCTTTGAATATGACACACGTTCCGAAGGCGCCAAGGCGTATGCCCAGCTCGTCAAGGAAGTAATCACACAGAACGAGAGAGGAAAACGATAATGGCTGAAAAAAGACAGGGCCTCGGAAGAGGGCTGAGTTCCATTTTCGGTCAGGATGTGGAACAGTATCTGGATGACATCCAGAACAATGCCGCAGATGCACCGGGCAGAAAAGAGATACAGATCCGGATCAGGGAGATCCGTCCTAATCCTTATCAGCCCCGGAAAGAATTTGATAAGAAAGCACTGGAAGAACTGGCGGATTCGATCCGTACGCACGGCATCTTTACCCCGCTTCTGGTACGCAAAAGCGTCAGCGGATATGACCTGATCACCGGTGAGCGCAGACTGCGCGCCGCAACGATGGCGGGACTGGACACGGTCCCTGCGATCTCGGTCGACTTCACAGACGAAGAGATGATGGAGATCTCCATTCTGGAAAACGTTCAGAGAGAAGACCTGAATCCGATCGAAGAAGCTGCCGCCTATGATTCTCTTGTCAGAAAACTCGGATATACCCAGGAAAAACTGGCTGAGCGGGTAGGCAAGTCACGTGAATACTGTGCGAACATCATGCGTCTGCTCAAACTGCCGAACGACGTCCAGCAGATGGTCATCAGCAAGAAGCTGACGATGAGCCACGTCCGGCCGCTGCTTTCCCTGAAGGATGAGGATCAGATCTATGATGCCGCAAAGAAAGTCCTGCAGAAAAAGATGTCCGTGCGCGAAGTAGAAAACTATGTGCGCGACCTGCAGGGAACCCCGGCAAAGACAAAAACAAGATCTGTTCAGGTCAAGGATCCCTATCTCAGAGATCTTGAAGACAGAATGCAGAAAAAACTTGCGACGCAGGTCACCGTCGGCAAAAAATCCATCAACATTGCCTACGGAGACACCGATGATCTGAACAGGATCCTCGATCTTCTCGGCTGTATTGAAGACGCTGATCTGTGAAAATATGAAAGAAAAAAAATCAGCTTGTTGACAAAGTAAAAATAGTAAATAGTGTGCCGACATGCTAGAATGAATAAGCAGAGAACGACTCCGTACACCCAAATTTGGCAGCGTTCTCTGCTTTTATTTTGTAAAAGCGGACATGCGTGCGTGGTATAATTATGGTAGGTGTACGGAGGAAATTATTATGGCAATGAGTAATCGCTCAAACAGAAAGAATGATTGTTTTATTATGTGCACAATTGAAGATATTGTACCGCAGGATCATGAGGTCAGACGTCTGGAAAGAGCAGTCAACTGGGAATTCATTTACCCGGAAGTCAAGCATCTTTACAGCGATTTTGGAAGACCAAGTATTGATCCTGTGATTTTGTTTAAGATGATAATGATGAATTACACTTTCGGGATCAATTCCATGCGCCGTACATGCCGGGAAATTGAAGTGAATCTGGCCTACAGGTGGTTTCTTGGAATTGGAATACCTCCACGTGCTCTAAACAAAGCTATCCTCTATTTACAGAATAGCAGAAAGCAAGCACTGGAGACTGTTTATTCATAACGTATTTGTGACGGCGCCAACCGCGCCGTAATGGAGGAAAAAAAGAAAAGTGACTTCTAATTTTTTCGTTAGAAGTCACTTTGTCAACAATCTGTGCTGTTCATGCAACTGCAGCCTTTTTTCCCGGGAAATACTATCAGCCGGAAGGATCCCAGAATCCTTCGAACCGGTCTAGGATCATCCGGTAGTCTGACCGTGAGTTCATATGTTTCTGTACGCTTTTCATCAGAGGAATGTTATCTGTGATCACAGCGTCGTTGAGACCGGACAGGAAGCGTTCCATGGACTGCTTTTTGTTTACGGTCCAGACATAAGCCTTTTTGCCGGAATCATGGATCCGCCTGATCTGCGCTTCTGTTGCCAGCAGTTCTTCCAGGATGATCATATCGCAGTTCAGATGCACGGCGTCCCCGACGATCAGATTGACGAGGATGCCGGTTTCAATTTCCGGATATGTCGTTTCAACATATTCAATGACTTCGATGTTATAGGAAATGATCGAGATCTGATCCAGACATCCCAGTTCCTTCGCTGTCCGGATCAGGTCATCCGCCATCTGTCGGTCTGTTGAGATTCCTTTCATTTCCACAAGCAGATGGATCTTTTGATCCGCGGCTTTCAGCATTTCCTCATATGTTGCGGCAGAAAGCGGTGTATCAGTGCCTTTCAGCTTCAGCTGACGGATCTCTTCCAGCGTCATTTCATGGGGTGCCTTCGCGACTCCGGTCAGCCGTTTGAATGTCTTGTCATGGCAGACGACATAGTATCCGTCCTTTGTGCGCTGCACATCAAACTCACTGGCATCGCATTCATATTCGATCGCTTTCCGGATCCCTTCAGGAGAATTCTCCTGCGCCAGGATGCCGCCGCTGCGGTGACCAACGATCTTCACCGGTTCTTCGCGTACAAAGATCTGATCATAGAACAGACCGCAGATCAGAGAGGCAGCTGTTATGACAATGACAAATACAGCAGGAACTCCCTTGAGAAGCCAGGACTGGTTCCACCGTGGTCTTGGCTGCCAGACATCGGGACATGCGTCTGTATACTCCAGATAGTATCTGGTCAGAGTAAGCATCAGATATGATCTTGTCAGGATCACAATGGCAGCCTGCAGTCCGGCACCGGCAAAGACCGCGAAGGCTGAGATCACACGATACCAGGCAGAACCGTTATACTGCAGGTGCTCCAGAAGATATCCCGGCAGAAGTTTCAATATCAGAAAAGCAGCTGACTGAATCACAAAGACCATCACAAACCGCATCACCATATTCAGAAGAAACGATCTGCTGTTTTCCCGGAGCAGCTTCAGTGACTTCCGCAGAGCAGTGCCCGGTGAGTCATCATCCAGCAGGACGGCATGAACAGAAAAGACAAAGAAATAACCGGTCAGGATCAATACGGCCATGGCTGTGAGATAAATGAACGCGTAGGAACGGGAATCAAAGATATCGCTGATCAGGTAATTCGGCAGGGAAAGAGATTCCAGCAGGCTGACCGGCAGACCGACGCCGGTAAACGGCACAGCCGCGATCATATACAGCAGGATCAGGATCCCGGCCGGGGTCAGAAAGCGCCAGACAGCATGAACGCCTTTCTTCAGTGACTGGCTGACGCCGTCACTGCCGCCGCGCAGAATACTGCTGCAGAGAAAGATCAGAGAAAAGATCTCAACTGCCGCATACGCGATGCCAAGAGGAATGCCCAGAGCAGCCAGGACGACGATCCGCCAGTTGAACAGAGCCGGGATCAGATTAAATGCGCTCAGCGGAATGCCGGTGGAGGCAATGATGACTGCGATGCCCCTTTTCAGCAGAGCGGAAGGCAGGGCCAGGATCAGAAGACCTGCGATCTGAAGACAGAAAAACTCCGGCAGTGTCTGCAGGATCAAATCTCTGAAACTGAACGATCTGTGTTCCGGAGTACTCATGTATATAATATTAGATTGTATGATGGGCGGAATCAATTCACAGTATTCCGCATATCATCGCTGTCCGGACAGCTTTTTTCTGAGGAAGCAGGAATCTGTCCGCCATCAAAAATATGCGTATGCTATAATTGCTGTTAACAGGGAGGTACACTCCATGCCCGACGTAGTTTACGAAAAAAAAGTTACCATACGGGAAATCGTGGATTTCTTTAAATTTGAACAGCTGACCGGTAATGCGAACGCTTTGGACAGATGGACTGTCGTTCCGGATGTCAACCGGCCTGGCTTTGAACTGTGCGGCTTTTATCAGATGACGGAGCCGCGCCGTATTGTTGTCATTGGAAACAAGGAAGAAGATTTTATCAAAACGATGAGCGAGGCAGATCAGCGGGCCAGGTTCCCGATGCTGACAGACGGCCTGACGCCTGCCATCATCATCACCAAAAATAATCCGCTTCCCCCGATCCTGAAAGAAACAGCGGAAGCCAACAACTTTCCGATCCTGAGAACATCTCTGGAAACCTATCGCCTGATCACTGACCTGATCACATACCTGGATGAAAAGCTGGCACCGGAGGACACGATGTCCGGCGTTCTGCTGAATGTGTACGGATCCGGTGTTCTTCTGGTCGGTGAAAGCGGAATGGGAAAATCTGAAACAGCACTGGAACTGATCCGCAACGGCCATGTTCTGGTCGCCGATGACCGCGTTGACGTTCAGCATATCCACAACGATATCTACGGACATGCACCGACGATCATCAAAGGTCTGCTGGAGATCCGCGGTATCGGCATCATCGACGTGGAAAAGATGTTCGGAGCGTCAGCTCTGAGTGATGAGACGCAGATCGATCTGGTCATTGATCTGGTTCCCTTCGATCCCAATACGGAATACGACAGGATCGGCGATGAAGCAAGCCGCTACACCAAGATCCTGGATGTCATGATCCCGACGATCATTCTGCCGGTCAGTGCCGGACGAAATGTCAGAGTACTGATCGAATCAGCAGTTACCAATTTCCGTCTGAAACAGAAAGGCTATGACAGCGCGGATGAGATCCGCAGCCGGTTCCGCAGATTTGCGGAGGTGAGTCGATGATCTTCTTTCCAGATAAGCATACGTTTCTGACGGTCGGAGGAATTTCCATCCGCTGGTATGCGATCTCGCTGCTGGCGGGCGTCATCACGGCGTATCTTCTTCTCGTAAGACAGATGAAGAAACACGGATACGGAGAAGACACATGCGATGATCTTCTGATCCTTTCCCTGATCGCGGGAATGATCGGTGCCCGGATCTTCTGGGTCATCGAATATTATGCAGAATATGCGAAGTATACCCCGTATATCTTTGCCATCAGTGACGGCGGCTTCGATCTGCTCGGCGCTGCTCCGGCGATCCTTGCGGCGGCATACCTGTATACAAGACGCAGACGGATGTCTGCCATGCGCACATCAGATGTGCTGATGCCGTGCGTCGTGCTGTTCGGCCTGATCACCAGGCTCGGACGCATCATGGACGGAGACAGAATGATCTGGGTGATCCTTGCGGATGTGCTGACATTCCTGCTGCTGTACTTTGTGGTCAGACCATACCATGCAGGCAGACGCAGAGGCGACTGCGCGGCAGCCGGCCTGATGTTAATGGGGCTGACCAGATTCGCAGCGTATCTGTTCCAGCTGGATCCCCATGCCAGCAACATTCTGCCCGAAGCATTTCTGATCGAAGCGGCAGGTCTGGCACTGTATGTCTGGATCCGCAGAAAACCGGCTGAAAAGCCGGCTGTGCTGTTTGATCTTGACGGAACGCTGATGGATTCGAAAAACATGATCCTGCAGTGCTTCCGCTATCTGTTTCTGAAATACAGCGATCCGGAAGAATTCACACCCGAACTGCAGGAGTTTGTCTTCGGACCGCCGTTAAAAACAAGCATGGAAAAACTGTTCCCCCAGGAAGATCCTGATCTGATGTGCGAAGAGTACAGGAAATATCAGGAATCCTTCAGCTGGAGTTCAGAAGTATCTCTGTTTCCTCATACAAAAGAAACACTGTCAGATCTCTGGGGAAAGGGATACCGGCTTGGCATCGTTTCTTCCCGTCTGACTGCTTCCTGTGAGTCATGGCTGTATCAGCTTGGCTTATCCTACTTCGGTGTCATTGCCGGAAGGGATCTGTACGAAAACGCGAAGCCTTCACCGGAAGGGATCCTCTACGCCTGCAGGAAAATGAAAAAAGGTCATGACTCCTGCATCTATATCGGCGACAGCGTCAGTGACGTTGAAGCCGGCAAGGCAGCAGGCGTCTACACCATTGCCTTCGTCTCGGATGAAAGCAAGCGGGAAGCGCTGGAAGCCGCCGGCCCAAATACATCCATTTCTGATATCAGGGAACTGGAAGAGATCCTGACAGAAAACCATGACTGGTCTTATGAAAGGACGTAATATGAATCAGCACGAATTTGAAGCAATTATCAATTTCCGCAAACAGGAATGCAACCGGAACGGATTCAACGCACTGCACATCAGTGTGGAAGAACTGGCTGAACTGTGCGGAAGCACAACAAAAGATTACAGCGTGATCGCGGAAGCAATGAAGCAGTGCATGCTGGAAGGAGATTCATTTGAAAACTCCGATGAAAAAGAACTGAGCGTTGTCTACTACTGCGACAATCTCAGTCCGTCCCGCAGAAAACTTTTCTGATTAGAAACAGGAGATCATCATGCCGGAAAACAAAAAGGTCATTCTTGTCAGCGGCATGAGCGGTGCCGGCAAAAGCACTGCCATGCGGATGCTTGAAGACATGGGATATCATATTATTGATAACCTGCCTGTACAGATGGTGCAGGGTTTTGTGCAGATCCTTGAGGAGAGTACAGATCCCCGCTACAATTACATCGCCCTGGCGACCTCTGCCCAGGATTTTCCGCTGTTTCTGAAGTACCTGGTCGGCCAGAACATCAGCGTCCGGGTGCTGTTCCTCGACGCTTCCGATCAGACCCTTCTGCATCGTTACAAGAGTACCCGCAGGATGCATCCGCTGCTTCTGAGCAACACGGCAAATACACTGGAAGAAGCGATCACTGTCGAACGGCAGATGTTCGCGAAAAACGCCAACAACTCATTTATTACCATCGACTCCTCCTTCACTTCGGAAAAAGAATTCCGGAAGAAGATCGAACAATACTTCTCCCGCACAAGCGTACCGGCCTTTTCACTTTCTTTTGTGTCCTTTGGTTATAAATACGGTGTGCCGATGGACGCAGACCTGATGGTCGACGTACGTTTCCTGCCGAACCCGTACTGGGTCGAGGAACTGCGGAAATACAGCGGCGATGATCCCCAGGTGTATGACTTTGTCATCAACAAGCCCGAGACGAAAGAGTTCCTGGACAAGTTCCTGAACTTTACCGATTACGCGTTCCGTCAGTACGCTGCCGAAGGAAAGAACCATTTCACGGTAGCGGTCGGATGCACCGGCGGCCAGCACCGCAGCGTCGCGATCACCAACTATCTCTACGACGTATATAAGACGCAGTATAACTGCTATAAGGAACACCGTGACAGGAAAGAGTGGGTGCATGAATAAGAAAGTTGTCGTGATCGGCGGCGGGCACGGCCAGTCAGCGATCTGCAGAGGCATCAAAAACATCCCCGGCATTGACATTACCGCGATCGTAACGGTTGCGGATGACGGCGGCAGTACCGGAAGACTGCGCCGCAAATTCCATATTCCGGCCATGGGCGACATCCGCAATGTCATGATCGCTCTGGCGGAAAGCGAGACCCTGATGGGAAAACTGATGGATTACCGGTTTGAGGATGAGTACGGAACCAGTGAAGATGTTTCCGGCCACAACCTCGGCAACCTGATCCTGACGGCGATGACCCAGGAATGCGGCTCCTTCCTGGAGGCCGTGGAGATCATCGGTCAGTTCCTGAACGTGAAAGGAAGGATCGTTCCGGCAACGACGCAGGTCATTTCCCTCTACGCGCTGATGGAAGACGACGTCATTGTCAAAGGTGAGGCCAACATTCCCAGCATCAACAACCATATCCGGAAAGTCTTTTACGACGTTCCGGTCCATGCTTCTGAGGAAGCTGTCAAAGCAATCAGAGAGGCAGATCTGATCATCTACGGGATCGGGTCTGTGTATACAAGCATTCTTCCCAACGTCATCATTGACGAGATCCGTGAAGCGCTTCAGCACGCGAAAGCAAGGAAGCTCTACATCTGCAACGCCATGACACAGCCCGGCGAAACAGACGGATATAATATGGAAGACCATGTCAATGCGCTGCTTTCCCACGGCGCACCGGTCGATGAAGTGATGATCTACAATAACGAGATCCCGGAAGATATCGTAAGAAAATATCGGAATATGGGAAGCACGGTCGTCGCGGCAGGAGAAGAAACACATCCTTACCGTGTCGCCTATGCGGATCTTCTGCAGTTTGACAATGACCTTGTCAGACATGATCCGGCAAAGATCTGCGCAGCCTGCGCTGCTGTTCTGGAGGAACTGTAATGTCATTTGCGTCTGAAATCAAACAGGAAGTTGCACAGAAAATCATGAGCGGCTCGGATGAGAGAGCTGAACTTTCTGCTTTGATTCAGATCTGTTCATCGCTGTCACTTTCCTCCCGCGGCATGGCAATTGTCGTAACGCTGGAAAATGCGGCAGTCGCCCGCAAGATCTATTCACTGATCAAAGACAGATATAAGGCGGAGATCGAACTGTATGTCAAACGGAAGATGAATCTGAAGAAGAATCTGATCTACGGCATGCGGATCTCCTACAAAACCAGAGAGATCCTGGAAGACCTCGGCATCTACAGCAGCCGCGGTCTGCGGGAAGTGCCTCTGCAGAAAATCGTTCAGACTGACAACAACGCGAAAGCGTATCTGGCCGGCATGTTCCTGGCTTCCGGCAGTATCAATCCTCCTGAAAAGACAAGCTATCATCTGGAACTGACAGCTGCCAATCCGGAACACGGCGAATTCCTGAAAGCCCTGATGGCCAGATTCGGGATCCCGGCCAAAACGATCGAAAGACGTTCGAAGACGATCGTCTATGTCAAAGCGGCAGAGAAGATCGCGGACTTCCTGCGGGTGATCGAAGCCGATCAGGCACTGATGGAATTTGAGAACATCCGGATCTCAAGAGACTTTACGAACTCATTCACCCGGCTGAACAACATGGACGTTGCCAATGAAGTCAAAGCCCAGGCAGCCGCGAAAAAACAGCTGAATGACATCATGGTTCTGGAAGAGGCGGACAGACTCCGCCGCCTGGATGACAAACTGCTGGATGTCATCGCACTGAGAAAAGAATTCCCCGAAGCCAGTCTGGTTGAACTGGCGGACGTATATGAACGCAGGACCGGCATCACAGTCTCCAAATCCGGGATGAAGCACCGGTTCGTCAAGATACATGAACTGGCAGAAAAAGAAAGGAAGGACGCAGGATTATGATCGAGAAAGCATCAGCTGAAATGACAAATGAGATCAAGCGGATCTGGAAAATATGTTTTCCGAAACAGGATCCGAGGTACATGGACTTTTACTTCAAGAATGTCTATACGCCTGAATCCTGCTATGTGAATATCAAGGACGGCAAGATCGCGGCTGTTCTGATGCGCAACAAACATGCGCTGATGTTCAACGGAAGAGTTCTTTCCACATCGATGATCGTCGGTGCCGCGACACTGCCGGAATACCGCCGCAAAGGATGCATGCATGAGCTGCTCGGCGTTGTGATCGACGCCTGCGAACACAGCGAACTGCTGACGCTGATCCAGAGTGAAAAGCCGGAGATCTATGAGCCCTACGGCTTCCGGGTCATCTACAATCGTTCCGATTTCATGCTGGAAAGAAAAGATGTCCGCCGGATCACGAACTTCGGCTGCGCCTATGAACCAAGCGCGATCGATCTTCTGAAGGTCTATTCCGCCTTCATCAGAAGATTCAACGGTTTCTATGCCAGAGATCTGGAATACTTTGTCAGATATAAAAAAGAGATCACAGCAGTCGGCGGCAAGATCGTTGCCTACTATGACGGCAAGGATCAGATCCGCGGCTATGCGGTCATGATCCCGATGGGAAATGAACTGCGTGTAGAAGAGATCGTCTACCTCGATTCCATGTCGCTGGTCAAGCTGTGCAACGCTGCCCTGCAGGAAAGAAGAGTCATTCACCTGCTTGTCAGCGAAGCCGAGGACCTGTCCAAACTGTTCCCGGATGCGGTAAAGAATACATACGGATCAACGATGGTCCGTCTGAATGATCCGTCTCTGTTCATGCGTCTGTTCAACAGAAGAGTGAACACGATCGAGGAAGCGATGGCGATCAGTTCCAAACCGCTGAACCTGAATGAATTCATTTGAGGGATATTATTATATTTTGTTAAATATTAAACGTATCGTAATGACTTGTTTGAACTGCGCGAATATAATGTACAGTACAAAAGAGGAAACCATGATACGTTATTTAAAGAAAACATGGATCGTGATCCTGACCGGCATGTGTCTTGCCGGCTGCGCCGGCGAAACTGGCAGAGCTGCAGTCAGCGGAGATATTGACAAGACCGCGGGAGATATATACGACATCAGTGAAGAAGAGCTGTCCGAAGAACTGACGCCGTTCTGTACGATCGATGAGAACAGATATGTGATACCGCTGCGGCTGGAAGATTTCCTGCGGAAAGGGTGGACGATCCGTCTGGATGATTCCATGATCGAATCAGTCAACTATCAGGATCCTGCCGAAACAAAGCTTGCGCCGGGTGAATACATCCCGATCCAGCTGCGAACAGAAGGCAGTACGATCCAGGCGCTGGTCCGCAACCGGACAGCGGTGAACATCCCCGTAACGGAAGGCGATGTGTTTGAGATCACCACCAGCGGGAACTCGGTATCCGAGTCATTCCATACCATGTTCGGCATCACGTTCAGCTCATCAGCCCGCGAGATCCGGGACGCACTTTCCGGATTTACAGGATATGAAGATTCCACCAGTCTGATCAATCTGAAGAAATCACAGCATGAGACAGTGCTGTCGATCAGCCTTGATGGAAATTCTGTTACAAATATCGATCTGTGTGCCGTGAACCCCTGGATGTTCCGCCAGCATGAAGCGAACCAGGACCTGGAGAAAACCGAACAGTCCTACAAAGCTGCAGCGGTTGAACTGAATGAAAAAGAGACAGATCCGGAAGCGGCTGTTCATCTGAAAGGAACGGTCGTTGAGACGATCCCGACAGACTTCGCAGATCAGTTTCTGTGCAAAACAAAAACCGGTTATGAGTTCGTGTTTGAACCGGATATGTCAGACGCATACGGTGTGGAGATCCTGCCTTCGTTCGCGAAAGGAACGTCTGTAGAAATATGGGGAAAACCGACAGGAAGCACCGAAAAAGGAAAGGAAAAATATCCGATTTATACCGTTTTATATGCAGAAGCAGACGGGAAAACCGTTCTTCAGCTGAAACCGTGAAAGATCAGTGAAAATGCACTGATCTTTTTTTGTTCAGGACCTGTTCATAATTGACTGGAAACGCATAAAAACTTATAATTTAATCGCAACATAAGGAGGTCTTTAAAGACAATATGACAGATGTAAGAGTTGCTATTAATGGTTTTGGCCGTATTGGCCGTCTTGCTTTCAGACAGATGTTCGGCGCAGAGGGCTATGATGTTGTTGCTATCAACGACCTGACAAAGCCTTCCATGCTGGCTCACCTGCTGAAGTATGACACAGCACAGGGTGGCTATGCAGGCAAGATTGGAGAAAATCTCCACACAGTTACAGCCGACGACGAGGCTAACACAATTACAGTCGACGGAAAGACACTGCAGATCTACAAGGAAGCAGACGCTAATAACCTTCCTTGGGGCGAACTGAAAGTTGACGTCGTTCTGGAATGCACAGGCTTCTACACAAGCAAAGCAAAGGCAAGCGCACACATCAACGCGGGTGCTCGTAAGGTTGTTATCTCTGCTCCTGCAGGAAACGATCTGCCGACAATCGTTTACAATGTTAACCATGAGACACTGACACCGGAAGACACAGTTATTTCTGCAGCATCCTGCACAACAAACTGCCTCGCTCCGATGACAAAGGCTCTGAATGACTATGCTCCGATCCAGAGCGGTATCATGACAACTGTTCATGCATACACAGGTGACCAGATGATCCTCGACGGACCGCAGAGAAAAGGCGATGTCCAGAGAGCAAGAGCTGGTGCAGCTAACATCGTTCCGAACAGCACAGGTGCAGCTAAGGCTATCGGCCTCGTTATCCCTGAACTGAACGGCAAGCTCATCGGCGCAGCACAGAGAGTTCCGACTCCTACAGGATCCACAACAATCCTGCACGCTGTTGTTAAGAAGGCTGACGTCACTGTTGAAGGCATCAACGCTGCTATGAAGGCTGCTGCTAACGAGTCCTTCGGCTACACAACAGAGAAACTCGTTTCCTCCGACATCATCGGTATGAAATATGGTTCACTGTTCGATGCTAACCAGACAATGGTTTCCAAGATGGACGATGAAACATACCTCGTACAGGTTGTTGCTTGGTATGACAACGAAAACTCTTACACATCCCAGATGGTTCGTACAATTAAGTACTTCTCCAACCTCAAATAATTATTGAATCATCATTACAAAAGGCTGCTGTGCAAACGGCAGCCTTTTTGGCTGCTAAAACCACCGGATAGTCCGGGGGTCCAGCCAAGCTTTAGCGGAGAGATGATGAAAAAAGCCTCCTGGCTTATAATTTCGTGTGTGGTCTGCGAAACTACAACGAAAGAATAAGAGGAGGTTTTTATCATGGCATACACCGATGACCTGCATAGTCTATCACAGACGAAGTGGAATTGTAAGTATCATATCGTATTTGCGCCAAAGTATAGAAGAAAAGCATTTTATGAAGCCAGGAGGCTGGAAGTCGGACAGATGCTGAGGCAGCTGTGCGACTGGAAGGGGGTGACAATCATTGAGGCGGAAGTGTGCCCGGATCATGTGCACATGCTGGTGGAGATACCGCCGAAGATGAGCGTGTCAGGATTTGTTGGATACTTGAAAGGAAAGAGCAGTCAGATGATATTTGAAAGATGGGCAAACGCAAGATTCAAATACAGAAACAGACAATTCTGGTGCCGAGGCTACTATGTGGATATAGTAGGAAAAAATACAAAGAAGATAGCAGAGTATATACAGAACCAATTGAAAGAAGATCAGGCAGCCGAGCAACTAGAGCTTGAACTTGAAGATCCGTTTACGGGTAAGAAGAAATAGTATGCACGCGCAGACCACATTTACGCTGTAAGGCGTAGCTCTGAGAGCAGGGCTATGCCCGAAACTGAAAAACCACCAGCTTGGCCGGTGGATATTTATTGGTTGCTAAAACCCAGATTGGCCGGTGGAGATTTATTTATATATTATCGAATCGCCAAATCACCGGTCAAATATTCGCCAAATCACCGTTTTTTTTGGTGAATCTTCAGGAAACGTAAGTCTTGAACAGCTGTTTTCTTGGAATGGAGATGAACAGATTTATGGAGAAAGCAGGCTTTCACTCGATGATATTGCATATCTGGTATGCCGTGGAGGCTGGCCGCAGACGACATTACTGACAGGAGATGATGCCTTGATTCAGGCATATGATTACCTGGATGCTGTTGTTCGTTCAGATATCAACAGAGCAGACGGAATTAACCGCAATGAAGAAAGAACAAAAATGCTGGTAAGATCATATGCAAGACACCAGGGTACAGCTGTGCCTTTTACAGCGATTGCGAGAGATATTGAAGCACATGACGATATGAATCTAAGTCAGGAAACAATTCTTTCATATACAAATGCCCTGAGAAAAATCTTTGTAATTGAAGATTGTCCTGCATGGAGTCCGAATCTTCGCTCGAAAACTGCAATCAGAACATCAGATACAAGGTATTTTACAGACCCTTCAATTGTTGCCGCAGCGCTTGGAATCGGACCGCAGGATCTGATGAACGATCTGAATACATGCGGACTCTTATTCGAGACAATGTGCATGCGTGACCTGAGGGTATATGCAGAATCACTGGAAGGAAATGTTTACCATTTCCGAACCAAAGAAGGCTTGGAATGTGATGGCGTTATTCATTTGAGAAATGGCAGATACGGATTGGTTGAATTTAAGCTTGGCGGTGAAAAATTAATTGAAGACGGTGCCAGATCATTGCTGAAGACAGCGGACATCATTGACAAAACAAAGATGAAAGAGCCGTCATTTCTAATGGTGCTGACAGCGGTTGGGTCATACGCATACAGAAGAAAAGACGGAGTTTTGGTTGTGCCAATTGGCTGTCTGAGAAATTAAGAGAAAAACTGAAAGTGACAGCTCTACCGGCATGATCGGAATTACTGATGCAGCGCCGTATACGAGACCCGTACGTACGGTGCATTGGAAGGGGCGGGATTAACGATCCCCTTCTGCCCTATTTTGTGTATCTGCTGAACACTATTCAAAGGGAATATAGACAAATACCGAGAACTGTTCTGTGTTCTCATCCATGTTCATATTTCCGTTATATTTCTTTAACAGTGCTTTCACTGTATAGATTCCGTATCCATGGTGCTCGTTTTTACGTGTTTTGATCTCTCCGTTTTCATCCAGAACTTTTCTGTCATGGGAATTGATGATCCTGATCTTCAGAGCATCTCTGAGGTATTCAATTTCAACAGAAATCTTTTTGCGAATGCCGATGTGTTCGATGGAATTATCCAGGAGATTGGAAAGCAGAAGATACAGGTCTGCCTGTTCCATAGGAACTTCATCAGCGATATTGAGTGCACAGCTGAAATCAATTCCCTTCCTGACAGCTTCTTCTTTCTTCAGTGTAAGAATGTAATTGATCGTCGGGGACGCTGACTGATACGGAAGGACGGAACTCACATACTTTTCTTTGAATTTTTCGGTCAGTTCCGGATCAACATTGCCTTCTGAAAGAGCAGTGAGGAAATGCTTGAGATCATGACGGATCTGATACAAATCTTCCTGGGCACTCAGTGCCTTTTTATTTGCGTCAAGCTGACTTTCAAGAATAGACAGTTGCAGCTTTTTATCATCAGAGTCTTTTCTGATCACAGCGATATCAGAGAATATATCAAACAGCAGAATGATCAGCAGAACAATGCATACAGCAGATATGGTGATATCCACACCGCTGTAGATATTCACAAACAGCAGATTGGCAATCGAGACAAACATGATCTCACAGATGACGGTTGCGAGAAACAGCTTTACATATTCATTCCTGGAAAGGGCAGAAAAATCACCATGCAGTTTTCTTGCGGTGATCCAGAACAACAATGCCCGGGAAGGCTGCGTAACACATGTCAGAAGCATATAATGCTCTTTCGCAAGAGACGCGAAATCGATCGTTCCATAAAACATCTCACAGAGCAGGATCGTTACCGGAATACTGACCATGTATACGATCAGTGTCGGCAGAGCTGCCAGAAACAGACCATTGAATCCTTTGTGTTCTGATGTTACATGCAGATAGGAATAGGCAAGCAGGATATCCACAATAAATATGAAAGATTCATTAAATGTCATCAGATTGAATGCTGTTACAGAGGCAAAAGCACACAGGAAATATACGGCAGTACAGATCCATGTACGTCTGTCATCAGAATCAGAGAAACTTTTCAGAAACAAAGCATACATGCCGCTCTCGAGAAGATTCAGAAATATATCCAGCATGATCCGTTACCTCCATGTATTGTATCTGAGATACCCCTGCATCACTTCTTTTCGTCTTTCTTTGACAATGGGTATTTCCGAACTGTCTTTCAGAACAATGCTCTTGTCTTTGACCGCGGTAATGAACGCACAGTTGACAAGATAGGAAGAAGATGGCTGCAGGAACAGGTTTTCCGGCAGCTCAGAGATGACCTGTTTTAACGTTTTCCGCTCTTTCAGTTCAGAACCATTGGAAAGATGAATATACAGATCTTTGCCTGCGACTTCGAAATAGACGATCCTGTTCCAGTCAATGCCTGATGTGGTATCGGGAGTTTTCATCAGGTACCAGTTTTCCTGTGTGCGCACATACTTCTTAATGCAATCGATCAGGTCCGAATGCAGTTTATCCTTGCGGACAAAATAGAATACATTGGTACCGAATGACTGGAAGACAAGGTCATCGTGGGATGTGCAGAAGATGATTTTTGCGGCAGGATTCTCACGGCTGATCCTGTCAGCGGCATCAAATCCTGATTTCCCGTTAAGATCGATATCCACAATGAACCAGTCACTCTGAAAGTCTTTCACAAGATCCGGATCTGTAAAGCCGTTTGTCTGAAACAGATATTCAGATTCAGAGGATATTTTCTCAAGTTCATTTATGATCCTTTTCAGATCATAAGCATCATCATCGATTACAGTTGTACGAATTCGCATCAGTCAGCCTCCGAAAGATAGTCATCACTATGTTTAAGTATAAAGCACATCATTGCATTGAAGAATACCGCAAACAGAACAGAGATCCTGTATTTAGGGATGAAAGTAAATGCTGCACCAGAAAGAACCAGGATGAACCATGTCAGTCTTCTGTTATTTCTGATTTCTGAAGCAGACAATGGATTCAGAACATGCTGAAGAGGCGCATTGACCGCAATATAGAAAACAGAAACAAAATACAGCAGATATAACAGCATATTGAGCTCCATATCAGCACAAAGAACAAAGCAAAGAAAGAACAGTACATAGGAAACAAAACAGCTTCCTTTGCTTTTGCAGTGATATCCGCCGCAGTGGATCCTCAGCCAGCTGTAGAAGACAGTATAGATCAATGTCACTGCAAACTTCTTCAGGAAAAGAGAAATGATCAGAATGCACAGTATCTCAGATCCATTCAGAAGGACGACCTCCAGTCCATACCGGATCAGAGCAAGTTCTTTCTGGCTGTAACAAGTATGTTCAGACACATGACGCTTTTGCATACATCATTTATAACATTTGTCAACAAATAGTCCAGGATCCTGGAAAAAAACGTTCATTTTCCGGAATATTCCGGAAAAAGGGGGTTTTTCTCCAGAATAATGGAAATGTAATATATAGCAAACTACAATGACGGTGAAGAAAAGGAGGAGAGAACAAATGAATTTCTTCACGTCATCGGTCTGCAATCTTCTGATTTGGATTGCACAACATTCACTTGTGAGTACATCACATGCCGGGAATTACCAGCCGGATGTACGAAAACTCAAACAGCAGCTTCATGACAGAACAGAATCGAACGGGGAGAACAGATAATGAAAAAGATAATGATGAAGTTGTTGACAGCGGTGTTCATGCTGTTAACAGTACTGCAGCCGGTTCATGCACGGGAAAAAGCAAATACAGAGACTTTCAGTACTGATTATTCAAATTATGAGTTAATTGATTCTTCCGTAAAACATACGGAAAAAGGTCTGACAATTAAAAAAACATTCAAAGACAAGAACATTCAATATAATAGTCTCACGGATGAATACACAGAATCGTATATCTTTGCTGTAAAGTATCTTGATAACGATGAACTCAGTCAGATGACAAAAACAGAAACACTAAGAGCAATCCCCGGTTCAGAATATCCACCATTCTTTTATGGCTCTATTACGACGAATGTGACGTTTTCTTATACACAGGTATATGGAAGCAATAACGTAAAGTATTACAGATTAAATACATTAAGCTATGCGGTTTCCGGCGTTTATGATGGCTTTATTATTTTGGATTCATATATTGAAATAGCCAATAATGGTGTAGGCAATGTTAGTATTGTAACTGGGCAGACACAGCATGACCATTTAGGAACCAGTACAAGCGGAACGGTCAATGGTATAAGCAGCTGGACACCTTCAATTTCTATTGATCCAGACATGAATATAACTGCAACAAGATTCTATGTCCAGATTAATGCAAAGCGTGGTACGAATAGTAATTATTCAGAATCCTGGATGCGTTCTTTTTGATACAGCTTCATTTATCTATTGAATAAAGGGTGGTATATGATAATGAGAAAATCAGTATTGTTCATTTCAATCCTGCTTGTATCTCTGACAGGCTGCAGTAAATACAAAAGCGCAGAAGGAGTGTATGGCGGCTGTTCCTATATGAGAAAAGTCGCTGATGACAAATATCAGGTCGGGTATGAAATCTATCTGTCAAAACAAGATTTAAAGATTGATAAAATAACTACTGCGGAGGATAAGAACTGGAAAGAATTCCGTCAGTATATTCAAGATGATGAAGAAATCGAAGCCGGCGGCAGCAACATGCTTTCAGTATGCCGGGGAAAAGGACCTGCGTATGACAGTTTGAATGAGTATGCATATTATACAATTCAAGAACAAGATTTAGATAAAGTCTTATCTTATTTTGAAAAGCACTCCTATACCTTTGTGCTAAAGGATAAAGGGACAGGTGAACTATATCTGGCAGAACCTGTATGGCCGTTAAAGATAATAGAGGAGTGATCCTGCAGGATCCTCTGTATCACGGGATATAATGATATCAAAGAAGCACTTTTGCGGTGCTTCTTTTTACGCATTTGTCGGGTATGGCATATCTCCAGACGGTGAAAGTCCGGCCGCAGGTAAGAACAGCGCGATTTTCCGGTCCGCACACAAATTCTGATGAGGCTGCTTCCTTTGCTTTTGCAGTGATACCCGCCGCAGTGGATCCTCAGCCAGCTGTAGAAGACAGTATAGATCACTGTTACTGCAAACTTCTTCAGGAAAAGAGAAATGATCAGAATACACAGTATCTCAGATCCATTTAGAAGAACAACATCCAGTCCATACCGGATCAGAACAATCTCTTTTTGGCTGTAAACAGTATGTTCAGACACATGACACTTTTGAATGCAAACGATGGCGTAGCGGACCCGGCTCGGCGGGTCTTTTGGTACCGCTGCGACGGCACCCGCGACGGATATAACTGGTACTGCTGAAACGGGCACGCCGGCGGCGAAGCTGGCACCGAATTGTAAGGCAGAGAATA
>JAILCN010000029.1 GCA_024680365.1 Solobacterium sp. | reverse complement strand
ACGAGCAGCTTGGCTATACAGTGTGCGGGGAACCGTGGATCGAAGGCGGGACCTTCCGCTGCATCCGCATGGAAAAAAGACTCAGGTGACAGGAGGAACCGGGATGGCGCAGTATTATTTGTTTGTTCATTTTAAGGAGCGGTCCACGCCGGACGGTGAACAGGTCTATTTCAGCATCAGCCGGGACGGCCTGCACTGGGAAGCCGTAAACAACGGCGATCCGGTCCTGTGGGCGTACTATGGGACCAAAGGTGTGCGGGATTTTACGATCGTCCGCAATCCGCTGACCGGCCGTTTCTATATTGTGGCTACGGATCTGAGCATTGCCTACGGCGTCCGCGTCTATCGGAAGGAATTCTGGAAACAGGTCGGAACGCACGGCAGCACCTGCTTAAGCGTCTGGGAGAGTGAGGACCTTGTCCATTGAACCGAGCAGCGGCTTGTGGATATGCAGGGGCAGGATACGCAGTTCGGCTGCGTCTGGGCTCCGGATGCCCTCTGGGATCCGGAAAAAGAAGCATTTCTGCTGCACTGGTCTTCTTCGACCGGCGCAGATGCGTATACACGGAAACGGATCTTCTGCAGCTACACCGCGGATTTCCGGACCTTTACAGAACCGGAAGTGCTTTATGAAGAAAACAGCGAGATCATCGATTCCGCCATGTATGCCCAGGACGGAAAATATTATCTGTTTTATAAAGGCGGGGTCCCGTGCCGGATCCGCCTTGTCGAAGGGGAGACGCCGCGCGGCCCGTTCCGCACGGTGGAAGCGTTCGACCGTTCCATGGATGCGATCGAAGACGGGCTTTATGAAGCGCCGACAGCTGTCCGCCTGGAGGATGGACGGTGGGCTCTTTTCCTCGATTTTTATGGTGCGCACGGGGCAGATCAGGGATACGTTCCGTTCCTAAGCCAGGATCTGGCGAACGGCGTCTTCGACCGTGCCGATGCAGATTTCACCTTCCCGTACCATTTCAAACATGGTACGATCCTGACGATCACCGAGTCAGAGTATGAAAGGATCCGGACATTTGACTGGACAGATCCCGGATTTGTGGGGTTCTTCTGATGGAAAAATGTCCCTATGCGAAAAAATGCGGAGGCTGTGACTATCAGGGGATCGAATACGCCAAACAGCTGGCAATGAAGCAGGCTTATACAGAACAGATGCTCAAAGCCTTCTGCCCGGTCCATCCGATCTGCGGGATGTCCGATCCATATCATTATCGGAATAAAGTCCATGCGGTTTTCAACCGGACCCAAGATGGAAAAATCGTTTCCGGCATCTATGAAGAAAATTCCCATCGGGTCGTCCCGGTGGATGCCTGCCAGATCGAAAATGAAAAAGCGGATGCGATCATCCGGGATATCCGGGATCTGCTGCGTTCCTTCAAAATCACCGTCTATAATGAAAGGTCCGGCCAGGGCCTTCTTCGGCATGCACTGATCCGCTCAGCCAGCGCAACCGGCCAGATCCTGGTAGTCCTGGTGGTCACGTCTCCGATTTTTCCATCCAAGAATAATTTCGTCAAAGCATTGCGTAAACTGCATCCGGAGATCACCTCCGTTGTCCTGAATCTGAATGACAGGCGTACCAGCATGGTCCTCGGGAAAAGGGATATTGTGCTGTTCGGCCCGGGCTGGATCGAGGACCGGATCTGCGGCATGACATTCCGGATCTCCGCACAGTCCTTCTATCAGATCAATCCGCCGCAGGCGGAAAAACTCTATCGAAAAGCGATCGAACTGGCCGGACTGACTGGGAAGGAGCGCGTCATCGACGCTTATTGCGGAACGGGAACCATCGGGCTGGCGGCATCCCCACAGGCCGGGGAAGTCATCGGGATCGAACTGAATCCGGAGGCCGTCCGGGATGCGGTTCGGAATGCAAAGATCAACCAGATCCGCAACGCCCGCTTTTTCTGTGCCGATGCAGGTGCATTCATGGAGCAGATGGCCGCGGACGGCGAGACGGCAGATGTTGTTATCATGGACCCGCCTCGTTCCGGCAGTACCGAACAGTTCCTGGATTCGATCGCCCGCCTGGGGCCGGACCGGATCGTCTATATTTCCTGCAATCCGGAAACGCAGCGGCGGGATCTGCAGCATCTGCAGGAACTGGGCTATACCGCACAGGAAGCCTGGCCATATGATTTCTTCGGGTTCACGAAGCATGTGGAGACAGTTACGTTGATCACTCGAGCCTGAGTTGAGTGTACAGATTTAATGAATTAAACAATCTGGTATTATAGGAGTAATAACAATGCCAAGACATGAGTTTGCTATGATGCCGTTCGCCCCGCGATATGGAAAAAGATATGACAAATATGAGCCACAGAAGTATTCCTGTATTTCTATAGAGGATGAGTATATAGAGCATATCGCAGTAGAATTGCAATCCGTTGATTTCTATTGGCACACTCTTTCCGTTAAAGGCAAAGGACTTGCATATTGGGGTATTACTCTTATACCGCCTTCTTCTCTGAAAGACTTTATCAAAATAATAGAAAAGGATCCTGTTTTATCAGAATTAACAGAGTTGTTAGAAAAAGCATTGGATGAAAACAAATGGGTAATTCATTTTGGAATATAATGAATCTGCCGTTCGGGCGTGTGGAACTATTTATGATTGATGCACAATCTACGCTGTTGTCTCAACCATTTCAGAAAGCAGGAACTAAGCAACGAGGTCAGACGAGTAAACAGCATAGATAATGGCATTCTTATTCACGCTATTGTCCCAAGGCACGCGGAGACGGCGGTACGGACGACAAAAAATAAACAGAACCCGATTTACGGAGGAAACGGAAATGAAATTTGAAATGATGCCTTGCTCGGAAGAGGACAGGGAGTTTATTGAAGAACAGGCGAACAACGCTTTTAACGCGAAGGCGCAGCCGGAAGAAGACGCAGAGGAAGAGGAATTTGTTTATATAGTCACCGATGAAAGCGGGAACCTCCTTGGCGGATGCATTTTGTCTGTAGACGGGCTGAGGACGGCATCAATCTATGATCTGTGGGTGGAAGAAGCGTTTCGCAGACAGGGGATGGCTTCTGCACTCCTACGGGAGGCTGAGCGTGAAGCAAGAGAACACGGCTGTTATCTCGCAATGGTCGGAACCTTTGACTGGCAGGCAAAACCGTTCTACGACAAACACGGTTATATGCTCAACGACACCATGACAGGCGTGCCGAAGGGACATGACCACTTTTTTATGACAAAGCGGCTCGACTGCACTTCCGAGGGATATTGCCCATCGGCTCACAAAGGATATGAGATCAAGTGCGGCGACGAAAAGGACGTGGAGCTCCTTTCCGCCAGATTGCACGAATATGACAGCGTCATTGCGCCTCGTGAGCATGAATACATCTCTCTGAGCAAGAAAATCGTGGACGAAAGCGGAAAAATCATTGCCGGATTTGTCGGCGGTGTTGATGGCTGGAATGGCACAGATCTAGATGCGCTCTGGGTGGAAGAAAAGTACCGTAATCAAGGGATCGGCTCTCAGCTCCTTGTCGAGTTAGAGCGGGAGGTAAAGGAAAATGGTGCTGACGTTATGTTTATTGAAGCATTTGATTGGAATGTGGGATTTTTCAAAAAGAGCGGCTATGAAAGAGTAACCGGCATGCTTGAAGACTATCCGAAGGGGCATGTCATGTGTTGCATGCAGAAGTCTCTTTGATATGGACTTAAGCAAATTCCAGTTTGCAGAAATGAGCTGTGCGATGAGAAAAAGAGGTGTGAACTGACTCGCACCTCTTTTATTCAGAATCCGATCATTTTTCTGATGCGCATCCAGAGCCGGCTCCAGAAGGAGACTTCTCTGGGAATCTGGACCATTAAGTCTTTCTGATAGATGACCTGGCCGTCTTTGACGACTGCCAGCGTGCCCTGCATGTCTTCCGGTTCAATGCCGGAGTTTACTTCCGCAGGGAAGGTCTGTACAACTTCTGTGACAGATGCTTTCGGCAGATCAGCGATCAGTGTATCCGGTACCTGAATGGTGATCGTTTCATCTTCATGGGCATGGTGGACAGTGATCTTCGCGGCGGTATCGCCGGCTGTCAGCAGCGTCCGCTTTTCCCATTCATCCAGCTTCACCAGAAGACTGCTGGCGTCCGTGATGTGGGAAGGCACATACATGCCGGTCGCGGCATGCGCGGTGACACAGATCAGGTTCATGCCGTTATTGCTTGTCCAGTATGCCATGCAGTGGCCGGCAGGTCCGGTATATCCGGTCTTGGCGCCGACAAATCCGGGAACGGGATAGTTTCCTTTTTTGATGGCGGAGAAGGCTGTGGACTCCATCTTGATCCCGGCCGGGTGGGAACGAAGCGGCGATGTCGTATACTCCGCGGAAGAGAAGATTGTCCGGAACGTATCATGACCGAGGCAGTACTTCAGCAGCTTCGCGATGTCTCTGACGGTGGAATAGTGATCGTCATTGTGCAGGCCGGTCGTATTGACGAAGTGGGTATCGTTCATGCCCAGCTCCTTTGCCTTCGCGTTCATCTTTTCAACGTACGGCGCTACGCCGCCGGCAAAGTGATATGCCATGGCATTGGAAGCGTCAGCTCCGGAGGGAAGGGCGATGCCGTAGAGGATATCGATCATCGTCGGCGCGTCACCCGCGACAAATCCGGCTACAGACGCATTGGCTTCCTGCAGGCCGGCAAGCATTTCCTTTGTGATGGTGATCGTCTCATTGGGGTCCTGGATCATTTCGATCGCGATGAGCGCTGTCATCATCTTCGTCATGGAAGCGGGATAGATTCTGTCATCTGGATTCTTTTCAGTCAGGATCTGGCCGCTGTCCGCGTCGATCACGATCACGTTGTCACTTTTGAGATCCTGCGACAGCGTCGGATCACTGTCCAGGGCATAGCAGGGAACCAGCACCCCGGGAATAAGTATCAGGGCTGCCGCAGCGGCAGCGTATATGGAACGTAAGTGTTTGAACATATAACAAGTATACCATTGCGGGCGATAAAAGACAGAAAGCATTTCAGGAACAGCTGAGCAGTTTTCCGTACAGACGAGGTGAAGCGTGCTACCATAATGCATATGGCACAGATCATCGGAACAGTCGGGATCGCTCTTCTGACCCTGTACGGGGTGCTGTTCAGTCTGCTGGGATACAACATGTATTTCCAGGACAGGCTGGTCGAGTTCCTCAGCCGCAGAGCAAATGATGAAGGGATGAAGCCCGCAGAACAACTGAAAGGAAAACGCGTTTACATCGAACGCGAAGAACGGCGCGCTGTGCGCGTCAACGTTTACCGCAGTGAAGGAGAAACACTGCCGGCAGTATATTACTGCCACGGCAACGGCTTTGACAAAGGTGACGCGGATGAAGATGATGACTTCTGCGCAGCCTTCGCCGAACGCTATCATGTGACTCTCATCAGCATCGCCTATACAAAAATGCCGGTGCACCGGACGACCTATCCGCAGGAAGAGATCATGGATGCGGTTCTCTATACCCAGCAGCACCCGCAGGAATTCGGCATTGTGAAAGACGATTACGTGATGCTCGGCGTCGGACCGGGTGCCTATCTTGCTGTGCTGGCTGCTGTCATGCTGGTGAGAAGAGGCGTCGTGCCGGACGGACTGATCCTGGCGGATCCGTTTGTTGACTATGTCGCGGTCAGCCTTGCCCAGATCAACATGCATCCGGGACCTGTCTCTCTGCTGGTTTCCGCAGAATACGCGAGAAAGCCGAAGATCACAGAATACGCTGACTGTCTGCTCAACAGCAGTGCCCGCGTGCATACCAAACGGATGCTGTATACAGAGAAAGGGATCCGCGAACTGCTCAGGGGAAAGGATCTGAGTGAAGACGAACAGTTTGATCAGGAAGAGATCCACAGATGGATGGGTGAGATCCTGAAGGAGACGCTGTAGGTATGGACTATATCAGGGGCATTCAGACGCCGCTTGGTCCAATGACCATGGCGTCGGACGGAGAAGCACTGACCGGCCTCTGGTTTGACGGCCAGAAATATGACCGGGCGCATCTGTCAGAAGACGTTCGGGAACAGGATCTTCCCGTCTTTGCGGAATGTGCAGCATGGCTGAAGGAATACTTCAGCGGCAGAGATCCCGGCTTTATACCCGCTCTCCATCTGCGCGTCACGCCGTTTCAGCGTGAAGTGCTGAACATCCTGCAGAACATACCGTACGGAAAAACGATGACATACGGACAGATCGCGGCTCTTCTTGCGAAACAGCTGGGAAAGAAAACCATGTCTGCCCAGGCAGTCGGCAGTGCCGTCGGGCACAATCCCGTATCCCTGATCATTCCCTGTCACCGGGTGATCGGTGCTGACGGAAGCCTGACGGGATACGCCGGAGGGATCGATAAAAAAAGAAGCCTGCTGGAGATGGAAGGCGTCCATCTTCAGTAAGCTTTTTTCTTTTCTCAGAGATTTGCCGGATCATAGCAGTAGCCGAGCATCATGCCGTACTGCGCTTCCTTATAGCGGATATGCTGTCCCATCACATCCATTTCTTTTTCCTCGCCGTTGTCTTCGCCGTGCAGGATCATGTCGGTCAGCTCCAGCGTATCCTGCACATACTGCAGGTTCAGCTGAACAGGCGACTGATAGCGGTGGCCGGGATAGACTGTGAGATGATCCATGTCACGGACCGTCTGGTACAGGCGGAACAGGTTTTCCCGGAATTCAGAAAGCGGCAGACAGTACGGGATCTGCATCCAGAAGTGTCCGCTGCCGATCGCGTCGCCGGAAAACAGACGCTGGTTTTTCCGGTCGAGGAAAACGACGGAACCAGGCGTATGTCCGGCTGTCAGGATCACTTCCAGACCGACGCCGCCAAGATCAAAGAACATGCCGTCTTCCAGCAGAAAGAGCGCGTTGGGATCAGCGTCCGGCCGGTAGAATCTGAACATGGGCAGATCCTGCGGCATGATCCAGACTCTGGCTCCTTTGTGCAGGAAATACTCCACCGACTTTCCGGTATGATCGCCGTGGCCGTGCGTCAGAAGCAGGTCGAACGGCAGATCCGTGATCTGACGGACTCTCTGATACAGATCTTCCGCGTCCTGCAGGGCATCAACGATGACTGCGCGCTTTGTACCGAGGATCATATACGCATCAACATAGGGACCGTATTCATTCTGTTCATTGAACTGAAACAGATCCGGGCCGATTTTACCGACAGAACAGTTTTTCATTATATACACCTCTTTTTTTTTCATCCTACACGCAGATTCTTTCTTTCGCAACGGTATAATGAAACTATGAAGATCGCGCAGTCACAGTATGCACTCTGGCTTGTACTCGGAACGGCAGCCTGCCTGTTCCTGTTCGTCATGGTCAGGGGCATGCGCCATTCCCTGCGCCGGAAAAAGTGGAAGACAGCCGCGGCAGATCTGGCGGTGATCTTCATCATTCTCGGTTCGGCTTACTGGTATTTCTTTGTCTATGAGGCACCGGTCCAAACAGACATTCCGTTTGTCTATGAAGAGCTGCCGGCATACAGCGATGCCGCCGTGACCGAGATCAACAACAATATTCCTTACTTCACAGAAGAAGAAAAACAGGCGGAAGAATATGAATTGTACGGCAGTCTGGACAAACTGGGCAGATGCACATCAGCCATGGCAATGATTGGAAGGGACATGATGCCGCAGGAAGAAAGAGGGGAGATCGAAACGATCCGGCCGACCGGCTTCATCGGGGCAAGATACGACGATCTGATCGAAGACGGCTTCCTGTACAACCGCTGTCATCTGATCGCCTTTGAGCTGACCGGAGAAAACGCCAATGAGCGCAACCTGATCACCGGCACCAGATATCTCAACGTGGAAGGCATGCTGTATTACGAAAACATTACAGCTTCCTATATACGCCGGACAGAGAATCATGTTCTCTACCGCGTGACACCCGTCTTCCTGGGCAGTGAACTGGTCGCAAGAGGCGTGCTGATGGAGGCATACTCCATTGAAGACAGCGGGGCAGGGATCTGCTTCTGCGTCTGGTGCTGGAACGTACAGCCGGGCATCCGGATCGACTATGCGACCGGAAAAAGCAGCCGTGAAAAACCCGCATAAACACTGACTTTTTCATGCATGGTGGGAGAAAAAGTGCGGAAAATACTGCATTTTTGTTAAAAAAACCCAGAAAAAGCCCGTATTTACTAGCTTTTTTGGGTGCCAGAGATTGAAAACAGGTTGAAACGTACTACAATGAAAGTGTCAAAACTGACAAAGGAGGCCTGTTATGGCAGTAAAAGCTAAGAAGGAAGTAACAAAGAAGACTCTGGCAGAGGATCTCGCGGCAAAGTACGGAATGACGAAGAAAGACGCGGCAGAAGCAGTCAGCTACGTATTTGAAGAGATCTCCACAGTCCTGAAAAAGGGCGGTGAAGCCAACATCAATGGATTCGGAAAATTCTCTGTAGCGAAGAGAGCAGCCCGTACTGGTCTGAACCCGGCAACCGGCGAAAAGATCAAGATCAAGGCTACAAAAGCTCCGAAGTTCAGAGCAAGCAAGACTCTGAAAGACTTAGTAGCAGGCAAGTAAGCAGAAAGGGCAGCCGGAAACGGCTGCTTTTCTTTTTGACCAAAACAAAAACCGGAACAGGTCCGGTTTCTGTCATTACTCATTTTCCAGATACACGCGCTTCATGACGACCGGGTGCACCGGGTTGTCACGGAAGCCTGTGCGGACATGCGCGATCTCGTCAACAACATCCATGCCTTCGACGACTCTGCCGAATGCCGCGTAGCTGCCGTCGAGATGCGGTGCGTCTGCCTGCATGATAAAGAACTGAGAAGAAGCGCTGTCAGGATCCATCGCTCTTGCCATGGAGATGACGCCTCTTGTGTGCTTCAGGGGATTGTTGAATCCGTTTGATCTGAATTCACCCTTGATCTTCTCTTTGGAACCGCCGGTCCCGTTGCCGAGCGGATCGCCGCCCTGGATCATGAATCCGAGGATCACGCGGTGGAATGTCAGTCCGTCGTAGAAGCCTTCCGAAACCAGTTTGCGGAAATTGGCTGCTGTTGCAGGAGCGGCTTTGTCATCGAGTTCGATCTTGATCCGTCCGCCGTTGTCCATTTCAATAATGACCATGTTGTTCTCCTTTGTTACCTGAGATGCCAGATATCATTATTATAATCCCGGATCGATCTGTCGCTGGAGAAGAATCCGCTTCTTGCGATGTTTACAAGAGACTTTCTCTTCCACCATGCACGGTTTTCATAGTCGAGCAGGGCAGTTTCTTTGACGGCGCTGTAGCTTTCCAGATCGAGCAGCGTCATGAACCAGTCTTTGTGGATCAGGTTTTCCTTCAGCTCGCTCAGCATCTTTTCATCGCCGATCGCCAGCATTTCCGGTCCGGTGATGAAGTCAACGCACTGATGAATGGAATTGGAGCGGACATAGTAGTCGCGGGCATGGTATGTGCCGTCAGCGTACATTCTGATGACTTCGTCGCTCGTTCTTCCGAAGATGTAGATGTTGTCATTGCCGACCAGGTTGCGGATCTCAACGTTCGCGCCGTCTGCTGTTCCCAGGGTGACCGCGCCGTTTAACATGAACTTCATGTTGCCGGTGCCGGAAGCTTCCTTGGAAGCCAGCGAGATCTGTTCGGAGATATCGCATGCCGGAATGACCATTTCCGCCTTGTCCACGTTGTAGTTTGTGATCATGACGACCTTCAGGTGCGGAGCGACCTGGGGATCGTTATTGATCAGCTTCTGCAGACAGAGGATCAGGTGGATGATGTTCTTTGCCATCGTATAGGCAGGCGCTGCCTTGGCGCCGAAGATCACTGTGATCGGACGCGGCGGCAGGAGACCGTTCTTGATCTGCATGTATTTGTAGATGATCCACAGAGCGTTCATCTGCTGTCTCTTGTATTCATGAAGACGCTTGACCTGAACGTCGAAGATGGAATCCGGATCGATCTCAATGCCTTCTTTGGAACGGATGAATTCAGCCAGGCGGACTTTGTTGTCACGCTTGATCTGCTCGAGTCTGCTCAGGGCATTCTCGTCATTGTAATACCACATCAGTTCTTCCAGATGACCTGCGTCGGACTTCCATCCTTCGCCGATCAGCTGGTCGATCAGTTCTGCCAGCTCGTGGTTGGAATGCATGAGCCATCTGCGGAACGTAATGCCGTTGGTCTTGTTGTTGAACTTCTGCGGATAAACGTTATAGAAGGGACGGAGTTCCTGGTTCTTCAGGATCTCGGTATGCAGAGCTGCGACGCCGTTGATGGAATGGCAGAAATGCATATCCATTCTTGCCATGTGAACACGGCGTTCATCATCGATGATGCGCAGGTCTTTGTTGTTTTTGAATGCTGCGAAGATCGCGAAATCGAGACCTTCGATGATCGGCATCAGCTGGGGAACGACCTGCATGAGATAGTCCAGAGGCCATTTTTCCAGCGCTTCCGCCAGGATCGTATGGTTTGTATAGCCGCATGTGTTCGCCATGATGTCAGCTGCTTCACGGAAGGTGATGCCTTCTTTGATCAGCAGACGGATCATTTCCGGAATGATCATGGACGGATGCGTGTCATTGATCTGGATCGCGACATGCTTCGAAAGATCTCTCAGTTCATGTCCTTTTTCTTTTTCTTCTTTCAGGATCAGCTGGGCGGCGCTGGAGACCATGAAGTACTGCTGGTAGATCCGCAGCAGCTGGCCGTCCTTGTCGCTGTCGTCAGGATACAGGAACAGAGTCAGATTTCTGTCGATGTCCTTTTTGTCAAAGTTGATGCTGTCGGTGATGATGCTGCTGTCGACAGAATCGAGATCGAACAGATGCAGGACGTTCTTGCCGCCCTTGTATCCGATCACGTCCATGTCATACATATGGGACTGATACATCTTTCCGCCGAGCTCGACCGGGAAATAGACACCCGTGTCTCTCATCATGTTTTTGCAGTCAAGCCATTCATCAGGGATCTCATACTGCTTGTTGTCTCTGAATTCCTGTTTGAACAGGCCGTAGTGGTAATTCAGGCCGACGCCGTCACCCGGCAGGTTCAGGGTCGCAATGGAATCGAGGAAACATGCGGCCAGTCTGCCCAGTCCGCCGTTGCCCAGGGATGGTTCTTTTTCTTTGCGCTCAACGTCAACGATCGATTTGCCGGCTGCCTTGAGAATGCTGAGAACTTCGTCGTAAAGACCGAGGTTGATCAGGTTTTTGCCGAGCTGTTTTCCGATCAGGAACTCAGCGCTGATATAATACACTTTCTTATCACCGGTGATGGCAGGAACTTTTTCCGCTTCTTCTTTCACCAGCTGAAGCAGGGCTTCGTAGATTTCTGTACTGCTGCTTTCGGAAACAGGCTTTCCCAGAAAGGAAACCAGTCTGTCTTCTGTAGTCATGTGTTTTACCTCCACAATGGTGTACTATATACCACAAAACTGGCAGAATGCAAGTTCTTTACAGTACGCCAAAGAGAAAAAACGGAGGCTGTCCGGTCAATGGCAGTGGAAAACTGGAAACGTTTACTGTACTATATTAATTAAAGAAAGAAGATTTAAAAAAGGAAAATGAACATGAAAAAAGCAGGAATACTGATGCCGGTCGCATCGCTCCCGGGACGCCATGGATGCGGCTGTTTCGGAAAAGAAACGTACAGCTTTGTAGATTATGCCGCGCAGGCAGGCTTTACGATCTGGCAGATTCTGCCGCTGAATCCGCTTGGTTACGGAAACTCTCCGTATCAGCCGTATTCTTCCTACGCAATGGATGATCTGTACATCTCTCTGGATCTGCTCGCTGAAAAAGGACTGATCCGGAAAGCACCTTCCTTCCGCAGAAGGGCAGAGACGATCGACTATGACGCAGTGCGGGCATTCCGCGAGCCGTATCTGCGCGAAGCATACAAGAACTTCACGCCGGATCTGAACTATACGACGTTCGGTTACCAGGAGTGGGTAAAGAACTACTCGCTGTTTATGGCGCTGAAGAAAAGAAATCAGAAGCAGTGCTGGCTGGACTGGCCGAAAGCTGACAAGGATCTGATCCTGAAAGAGAATCCGGATCTGACAGATCTGAAGGACGATATTCTCTATGAAGTTTTCCTGCAGTATATTCTGTATCTGCAGTGGAAGGATCTGAAGCAGTACGCCAATGACAAGGGCATCGAGATCATGGGTGACTGTCCGTTCTATGTCGGCATTGACAGCGCTGACGTCTGGGCAAGCCGGAAGAATTTCCTGCTGGATGATGACGGCAGGCCGATCTTCATCGCCGGTGTACCGCCGGATTATTTCTCCGCCACAGGCCAGAGATGGGGCAACCCGATCTATGACTGGGATTATATGAAGAAGGATAAGTTCACGTTCTGGATCGAACGTCTGTCTTATATCGGCAAGATGTTCGATGTTGTCCGCGTGGATCATTTCCGTGCGTTTGATACTTACTGGAAGATCAAGGCGTCCTGTCCGACTGCCATCGACGGCGAATGGATCGAGGCACCTGGCTATGAGCTGTTCGACGCCCTGAAGGAAGCCAATCCGGAACTCGAGATCGTTGCCGAAGACCTCGGTGATCTCAGACCGGAAGTGCTCAAGCTGCGCGACCATTACAATTTCCGCGGCATGCGCGTCATCCAGTTCTCCTTCGATCCGAACGGCATGGGACCGGACAAAGATCACCTGCTGGTCTACACCGGAACCCATGACAATGCGCCGATCCTGTCCTGGTACAGGGAAAAGCCGCTGGCGGAAAGAAGAGCGATGCTCAACTGCCTGAGACGGATGGGCTATCACAAGAACAGCTTCATGAGCGATGTCATCGATTATTCGCTCGATTCCAACGCCGACATGGTCATCATTCCGATGTTTGACTGGCTCCATCTCGGCAAGGAGACGAGACTCAACAAGCCGGGCACTGTCGGTGCGCCGAACTGGATGTGGAGAATGACAGAACTGACGCCGTTTGCGGCGATCTGCGCAGACATCAGAAAACAGCTGGCAGTCTGCGGACGCGTCAGCGAATAATACCGAAGGAGGTTTTGCATGACTGTACTGTTGAATCTGCTTAAATCTGTCGTCTTCGGAATCGTACAGGGTATTACCGAATGGCTTCCTATCAGCAGTACCGGACATCTGATCCTGATGGAGTCCTTCATGCCGCTGAATGTATTTACAGATCACGCGGCAAATGAAGCATTCTGGTCCATGTACAAAGTCGTGATCCAGTTCGGCAGTATCCTTGCCGTCATGATCATGTTCTGGAAAAAACTCAATCCGTTCCAGCCCGGACTCAAACCGCAGAAGAAGAGATCGATCCTGCGGCTGTGGCTGATGATCCTCATCGCCTCCGTTCCGGCCGGCATTGTCGGACTTCTGCTGGATGATCTGATCGATACAAAACTCAGTTCTTCCTACGTGATCGCGGCAACCCTGATCATCTACGGCATCCTGTTTATCTGGATGGAAAACCAGCAGCGGGAATACACCGTGCAGACGACCGGTCAGATCACCGTGAAGAACGCGTTCCTGGCAGGCGCCTTCCAGATGCTTGCCCTGATCCCCGGCACCAGCCGCTCCGGCGCAACGATCTTCGGTGAAACGCTGCTTGGCTTCTCGCGTACAGCAGCTGCTGAATTCAGCTTCTTCATGGCCATCCCGGTGATGTTCGGCGCCAGCCTGCTCCGGATCATCAAGAAGCTCCCGGGTCTGCCGCTGAACTTCTCAGCGGTTCTGGTACTGCTCGCCGGGATCATTGTATCGTTTGTCGTGTCAGTCTTCGCGATCCGCAGACTGCTGTCCTATATCCGCTCCCATGACTTCAAGATCTTCGGTGTATATCGGATCCTGCTTGGCATTGTGGTGCTCATCTTTACGGTCATGAAGGTGATCGCATGAATTCTGTTTCGTTATACGGCGGCCTCTTCCTGGAGGGGCTGCTCTCATTCTTTACGCCATGTGTTCTCCCGCTAGTCCCTCTGTACATCGGCTATCTGACCAGAGACGCCCGTACGACGGACAGTGAAGGGAATGTGACCTATGACCGCGGCAGGACATTGATCCTGACTGCGGGTTTTGTGCTTGGCGTCTGTGCAGTCTTTTTCCTGGCAGGACTTTCCGCCGGGGCGCTGCACAGCTTCTTTGAGCACCATCAGATCGGCTTCCTGCTGGCAGGCGGCTTCTTCCTTGTCATCATGGGGTTATACGCGCTGAACGTCATCCGCATCCCGTTCCTGGAAAAACTGACAGCGCAGCAGACAGCGCCTTCCGGAAAAATGACGTTCGCGAAAGCATGGCTGATGGGCTTCCTGTTCAGCTTTGCCTGGTCGCCCTGCATCGGACCGATGCTGGCGCAGGCGATCCTGACTGCGTCATCTTCCGAAACAGCTGCCTCCGGTTTTCTGGCAATTGCCTGCTACGCGCTTGGCTTTATCCTGATCTTCCTGCTTCTGGGTCTGTTTACCTCAGCAGTTCTGAACTTCCTGAAAAAGTACAAGGGCATCGTGAAATATACAGGCATTCTTGCCGGTATTGTTGTACTTGGTGCCGGATGCTGGATGTTCTGGCAGTCCTATACAGAGATCCATGCCCTGCAGCTGGCAGCGGAAAGAGGATATGAAGAAGCACCGGTCGGTGATACCGAGATCGAACAGCACAACTTCACGCTGACCAACGCGGAGGGAACAGAGATCTCCCTGAAAGACTATAAAGGAAAAACCGTTCTCGTGAATTTCTTCGGGACATGGTGTCATTACTGCAATATGGAACTGCCGCTTTTACAGAAGCTGCATGAAAATGAAGAGGCTGCGGTTCTTCTGATCGCGGCGCCCGGCGTCAACGGCGAAGGATCCATGCAGGACGTGGAAGCATATATGCAGGACAAAGGCTATTCGCTTGAGATCGTCTATGACTATGATCTCAGCGTCACCCGCAAATTCGGCATCAGCGGCTATCCGACAACATTTATTATCAAACCCGATGGTTCATTCCTCGGCTATGTGCCGGGCTATATTGATGAAACGAGCATGGAGGGGATCCTTGCCGATGCAAAGAAGTGAAACAGAAAACAGATGGATCGAAGACGCGAAAGAATACGCCAAACAGCTGTTTGCCCTGAC
>JAILCN010000026.1 GCA_024680365.1 Solobacterium sp. | reverse complement strand
CAGTAACGAGTTCAATTACTATAGACACCCGGACGTACTTTTCGAGGCGTTTTCCACGCTTCGACCAGTCGGTCTCGCCGAAGGTGAAATGCTCGTAATAATGCTTGAAATACAGAATCTCTATGAGTCTTTTCTCTTCAGGCAGGCGATGGATTCTATGTGTGTCGTCACTACTATGTTGCGACAAACCGGTAACATCGTCTGGAGGAAGTTGCGACAATTTGTTTTTTGCCGAATTCCTCCCTGGCGGTTTGAAGTCTTCTCCGTTTTCCTGTCTTCGAACCCGGTCTTACAGACAAATGTGATCATGTATGGATCTGCATTTCCATCGTCATCATATCTGCAGGTATTTACTTTTTCAACGATGCTTTTTCAGTTCAGATATTGCCGTATCTTTCAGAACTTAAGATATTTTCTCTTCTATTCCTTGTCAGATGTTACTGTTTCATATTCATCAGAATGGCTCCACACAGTACCTGCACCTGGCAAATGAACGGGTGATGTAAACACTTCAAAATCCGTTTTTGAAAGATTGCAGTTTTTCTGAATATAGTCTGTAATCTCATCCAGTGATCTGGAAGACCAGCCCCTGTACCCATCCGTTCCGTACATTTCAAAGATGCCGATCTCTTTTATTCTTTCGAGTTTTATGCAATCCGCTTTTTCTGTTTTCTTATGTATAAAATAATTGATCCTGAATTCTGATTCCGGAATAACCTTCCTGACATTTAAATAAGACAATAACCCGGATGTTAATGCAACAATGCCGCAGATACCGCACAGCATCTTTCCGAAATTGTTATCGGTAAGTCTGATTCCCCAAATCAGCGTGAATAATCCGGAAATAGCACATGAGATCGATAACAAACGTACATTGCTCAACTTTACAGGATCCGTAATCATCTGTTTGAAGTTTTCATCTGCTTTTGCCTGATAATCAACATGATCCGCGATTTTCTCTCCGGACAGAAGCTCATTTACTGTGATTCCCAGCAGATCACATAACGGCAACATATATGACGGATCAGGCATTCCTCTTCCATTTTCCCATTTGCTGACAGCACGGTCTGTAACACCAAGTTGTGCTGCAACTTCAGCCTGTGTCATATTCTTCTGTTTCCTGAGGTCAGCTATAAACTGACCGATTCTTTTCTGATCCATAAGAAACCTCCGGTCATATCTTAGCCAGATAATGATATGAAATATACAAACGAATCGTAGAATCATTCATTTCCTGTATTTTCCAAACAGAGTTTTATTCTTCTGAACTGTCCATTCTTTTTTCAAGAAGATTTAACTTGTATTCTTCTTCCGCCATTTCAATCTGTTTCCTGATCTGTTCTGCTGTGGGCAGATGTTCCTGAATCTCTTTGATTCTGACATTATCATAAGTTGCGACACCCATCGGTGTTGTAATCCCCTGAAATGCCAGCTGAACTTCGGTTCGGTCCATATCCTTGCAGATCAGCAGACCGATTGTCGGATTATCACTATCCCTGCGGATAAACGCATCTGCAGCATTCACATAAAAATTCAGTTTTCCCGCATATTCCGGAATAAAAGGCTTTACCTTTAATTCCATTACAACATAGCAGCGCAGATAAATATGATAAAACAGCAGATCGATCTTTCTTGTCTTTCCGGAAATAATGATTTCTTTCTGTCTGCCGACAAACGCCCAGCCTTCTCCCAATTCAAGCAGAAAACGTGTCATCCGCTGTTCAATTGCCTCTTCCAGGGCAATTTCATCGTATTCCTCAGGAAGTCCGATGAAGCCAAGATCATAGTTTTCTTTCAGGAGTTCCTGGGCGAGTTTGCTCTGGGGCTCAGGAAGAAGTTTATTGAAGTTTGTTACCGCAGTACCAATCTTGTGGTACATGTCTGCACGGATACAATTATCCAACGCATTTCGGCTTAATCCTTCCTCAACTGTCCGCTTAATGTAGAACAGCGCTCCCTCGACTGATTTGCACTTCTGAATAATGAGAACATGATGCATCCATGGAACATATGCAAAAATGGCAGGAAAAGCAATTTCTGAATCAACTTGATTCAGTTTTTCCCTTTGAATTTCTGAAGCAACTTGCTTCAGTTTTTTATCGCTTAAGTCAATGTTCTTTTCCAGTTCAGCAATAAGTTCCACGACATTCTTTTTTAAGGCATAGAATGAGTACCACTGCTTCATAAACCAAAGATTACGGGCTGAGAAGCCTTTCGCCTCAGGGAAAGCAGCCTGTAAATCAAGACTTACCTGTTCAACAATACCGGAACCCCATTTTTCTTCAGCTTTGCGCACAACAAGATCCCGTCCTAACTGCCAGTTGAAAAGCAGCTGTTCAGAATTGACTTTGACAGCAGCTTTGATCTGCGCACTGCGAAAACGCTGTTTGACTTCATAAATCCATTGAACATATTCTCTGTCTGTCGAAATATCATGTGAGCGTACTGCTCTGGGTTTTTCACTTTCATTTCTGCTCATAATAACCGCCCTTCTATAATGTCGAAACAGTATATTCAGTTTTCCGAATCTTGTTTATTTTTCATCAATCCTTCCATCCTGACATAGTATTCCAGCAAACGCAGGACATAATCCGGCGCATGGCGGTTATCCCGTTCCCATTCTGTCATCGTTCTGTACGGTATCTGAAAATACTCACAGAATTCCTTTCGAGTCATCCCGGTACTTTCCCGCAGTTCAACAATTCTGTCTTTAAATTCCATGAGTATCCTCCTTCTTGTATCAGTTGCGATACACATTGTGTATATATTATATCATCACATAAACGCATACCCAACGTGTATTTTCTTGTCTTTCTGTTTCACAAAATGGACGTTTGTTCACTGCTGAAATGCAGTTCATAAACGTCCATGATTGATCAAAATATTCAGTTGTCTATAAGTCCCCGATCCATGTTCCTACTGTCACGAGTTCTATGGCGACGGCCACCCGGAGATACTTTTCAAGACGTTTTCCCCTCTTTGACCAGTCTGTCTCTCCGAATGTGAAATGCTCGTAATAATGCTCAAAATACAGAATCTCTACGAGTCTTGTCTCTTCATAGACACGATGGATTCCACATGAACTGTCATCGGGAACATGTCCACCGGCTGCACCTTCTCAAGAACATATCCTTTTTCTGCCATGATCTTAACATCTCTGGCCAGGGTTGCCGGATCACAGGAAACATACACCAGTTTATCAGGCGCAATGGTTTCGATCGCATCCAGTGTATCTTTGGAACATCCCTTGCGGGGCGGATCCACGATCACGACATCGGCTTTGATCTTGGAACGGATGACAGTCTGGGCGCCTTTGCCGGCGTCAGCGTTAAGAAAGTCAATGTTGTTCACATCATTGATCTTCGCGTTGATCCTTGCGTCTTTCACCGCGTCCGCGACGATCTCAATGCCATAGACCTTCTTTGCTTTCTTTGCGCAAAGGATGCCGATCGTTCCGGTGCCGCAGTAAAGATCGATGACAGTTTCTTTGCCGCTCAGGCCGGCAAAATCGATCGCTGTGCTGTACAGCTTCTCCGTCGCGTACGGATTGATCTGGAAAAAAGATCTGGCGCTGATGCGGAACGTGCTACCCAGCAGCTGCTCTTCAATATACGGCGTACCGTACAGGACAGTTCCTTTGCCGTCGAGGATCACGTTGTCTTCCCTGCGGTTGACAATGACAGACAGGCTTCTGATTTCCGGGAATGTACTGATCAGATCATCCTTCAGTTCTTCGCTGTGATGAAAGGGATAGTTTCTGACAACCAGACAGACCATGACCTGACCGCTCCGATGTGCGTGCTTGATCAGGACATGTCGGATCTCTTTCGTGCAGGACAGTTTCTCAAACTGTTTCTTCAGATATGCTGTGATCCGGTTGGAAAGCTCTGTCTGTACATGACAGACATCATACTCAATGATGGTATTCGTGCGGGGCTGATAGAAGCCCATCGCTGTTTTTCCTTTCACGAGCTGCACCGGCACCTGTACCTTGTTGCGGTAACTGGTATACGGTTCCGCTTTGATGATCGGCAGGATCTCAGGCTCCATTCCCGCGTTCATCCGGAAACAGTTCCTGACCTTGTCTTCCTTGAACCATCTCTGTTCGCTGTCGTCCATATGCTGAAGCTGGCAGCCTCCGCACGGTCTGTTGACGGAACAGATCGGTTCCGCCCGGTGCTCAGATCGGGTGATCAGTTTCACGATCCGTCCATACCCGTATGTTTTGCGCATTGCTGTAATGCCGATCTCGGCAGTCTCAGAACGCAGAAGACCCGGTACAAAAATGACAAAGCCGTCGATCCTTGTCACGCCGGAACCATCTTCCGCATATCCTTCACATGTGACTGTATATGTTTCGTTCTTCTGCATAATATTCACAAAAGGGGCAGTGTATGCCCCTTCTCCTGTTCTTCTGATCAGTCGCCCTGACCTGTATCCGGTTCGCCGGCTCCCTCGCCGCCTTCTTCACCGGTATCGATGTCTTCGCTTCCGCCTTCCGGAATATCCTCATCCGGGACTTCTATGTCGCCGCCTTCCGGTGTCGGAGTCGGGCTGGCATTCTTTTCTCTTGCCGCAGCGCTTTCCCGCAGCGATTTTGCGAGTTCCGCATCTTTCGGTGCGCTCACCAGATCCAGACGAGGTTCGCTCATGCCGGATGTCTTTGTCTCGATCACATAGACATAGCTGTCTTCTTTCGGATCTGCAACGATGTCCGCATAATTTCTGGTTTCCGGTTCCTTGTTGAAGTTGTAGACATGGATCTCCAGGTCATACATCTTCTTTGTATCTGTCTGCGTGAAATAAACATTCGGATCCAGTACGGACGCTACCGCCGCATAGATCTCGTTTGCCTTTGCGGAAGCAGCCTCAGCGTTTGCGTCGTCAGCGATGTCTGCGTAGACGCGCAGTGTCGCCGTCGGCATGCTGGTGAATGCTTTTTCAATACCTGGAACATTTTTGACCGTGCTTTCCACCTGTTCCAGCATGGATCTTGTGATCGCCGGATCCAGATCGCCGTCATAGCGGTTGCCCATGACCGGCATGCCCTGATCCTGCATCGCGGAATAGATGATCCATCCCAGCACCGCGAACGGTGCGATGATAATAATCAGGCACAGCCAGAATACGAATCCGTAAATATGTCCTCTTCTTTTTCTCTTAGTCTTCTGAGCCATTGTATTTCTCTCCACCCGAACATTCTATACTGTTTCAAGCCGGTTGACCAGTACGGTGTACCATTCCGGTTCTTAATATTTCCTAAACAGCATGTTCACCGACAATTCTATCTTCTTGCCGGCTTTTTTTCAACCGGACAGCCTTCATCAGGCGCCAAACCGTTCATTGAATTCCGCTTCAGAGATGATGGGTACATTGAGCTGATGTGCCTTCTGGTTCTTGGAAGATGTTGAATTCACATCATTGTTGATCAGATAATTCGTGCTCTTTGATACCGATCCGGTCACTTTGCCTCCCTGTGATTCGATATATGCCTTCAGTTCATTTCTGTTCTTATAGGTAAAGACGTCACCGGTCACGACAAATGTGAGACCGGCACATTTCTCACCCTGGGCTGCCCGTTCTTCGCGTCTGACGCTGATCTCGGACAGGAGATCCTGCAGAGCGTCGGCGTTCTTCTTCTCTTTTGCCCAGGCTGTGAAGGCGCCGGATTTCTCCGGTCCGATCCCGTCGATGGAAGCGAACACAGCCGGATCGTCTGATTCCTGCGCTGTTTTCAGCAGTTCCTCAAGGGAATACGCGGAAAGCAGGCGGCGGGCAACATCCTGACCGATCAGCGGAATGTTCAGCGCATACAGCAGCTTCTCTTCGGAAACACTGCGGGCCTTTTCAACGGACGCTTCAATATTGGCTGCCGACTTCTCACCGAAGCCGTCCAGTTCCGCGATCTCTGCCTTATGGGCAGGAATGCGGAAGATATCCGCTGCGCTGCGGATCCAGCCTTCGTTGATGAAGCGGGCCAGCGTCGCTTCGGAAATGCCGTCAATATCCATTCCCGGCTTGGATACAAAGCGGACAAACTTCTTCAGCTGCTTTGCTGTGCAGTCCGGGTTCAGGCAGCGCAGCGTTTTCGTTCCGCTCGCTTCAGAAACGGTGATCTTTGTTTCAGAACCGCAGACCGGACAGACAGCCGGGATCTCCAGCTCCCCTTCCTTTTTGCGGACATGGATGACCTTGGGAATGATCTTGTTTGCCTTGATGACAGAGATCACGGTGCCCTTTGCTCCGATCCCGAGGCGCTCGCATTCACTGATGTTGCACAAAGACGCACGCCTGACAGTCGTGCCTTCCAGCTCCACCGGTTCAAAGACGGCGACCGGCGTGATCGCGGAGGCAGCGCAGGACCACTCGATATGATCCAGCTGTGTTTCCGCGGATGTATCCGCCCACTTGAACGCATAGCCGGCTCTGGTCGCGTGATGGCCTGTTACGCTTCCTGTGGAAGCGTAGACGGTATCGTCATAGCAGATGACAAGGCCGTCCACCGGATATGGATTCTTTCCGCTGGTCACCTGATCCGTAAACGCATCGATCGCTTCATTGATGGCTTCCCGGTCCGGATCCAGGATCTCTCTGCTCTCAACCGCTGAGAATCCCTGTTCTTTCAGGAATGCCATCTGTTCACCCCAGGACGTGATGTCCCGCTCAGTATAAACAAGCGTGAACGGGATCCAGCGGATGTTTCTTTTCCGTACTTCTTCAACGTCTTTCAGAGAAAGCGAGCCGGATGCCAGATTGCGCGGGTTGGCATAGTCTTCGCCGCTCTCCATGCGGAACTTTTCGAAGTCCTCGTAGGAAATGACCGCTTCGCCGCGGATGACAAGATGGCCCTGTTCGGCGATCTTTGCCGGCACGCCGATCAGCGCCGAAGCAAGATGCGTAATATTGGTTCCGATGTGGCCGTCGCCTCTGGTGACAAGCTTCATCAGTTTTCCTCTGTCGTATGTCGCGACCAGGGTCAGGCCGTCCAGCTTCCAGGAGATCCAGATCTTCCTGCCGTCCGCCCATCTGACCAGGTCCTCGGGATTCTTTGTCTTGGCAAGGGAAAGCGCCGCGAATTCGTGTTCCTCTTTGGCGCCGGCTGTCGTATCCGCAGATACGCGGTGCACCGGAGAGTCTTCCAGGATCGTTCCTGTTTCTTCTTCGAGCGCCTTCAGCTGATCGAACATAGCGTCCCATTCATAGTCCGTCATGACTTCGCCGCGGCCGTTGTAATACGCGTCCGCCGCTTCGTTCAGCTGCCGGCAAAGCTGCCGCATCAGTTCGATTTTATCTTCCATCAGCTCTTCAGGTCCCCTTTCTTTTTCAGGCTCGGATGATTCGCCATGATCTTCTTGACGCCGTGCGGATACGGGAAGGCGATCTCCGCCATGCCGTCTTTCAGCCGGACTACGATGCCTTCGCCGAATTTCGCGTGCACCACAGCATCACCCTTCTTCAAGCCGGACGGTTTGGGAGCCATCCGGATCGCACTGAGCGGTTCATCATCCCGGTCAAACAGCGCCCGGGAGAGCCGGACATCACTGCCGGCATTGTTTACCGAAGCGCCGATATGCTCAATGTTTTCGGCATCGATCTCTTCAATAAAGCGTGACGTCGTTCTCGTTCTCTGCAGGATAAAGCTGAAGCCTCCTGCCTCGGTCAGATACAGTTTGTTCCTGGCTCTGGTAAATGCCACGTAGGCAAGCCGGCGTTCTTCTTCCACGCCTCTTCTGCCTTCGTTCATCGCCCTCTCATTCGGGAAGATCCCCTCATTGAGATCCGTGACAAACACGGTATCAAATTCCAGACCTTTCGCCGCGTGCACGGTCATCATCTGCAGGTAGTCGGAACTCATGACTTCTTCCCGGTCGCCATAGAGGGCAACCGTCTGCAGATATTCGTCCAGACCGCCTTCCGGATTGTCTTCGGTAAATTCCTTGATATCGTCGATCAGTTCCTTCAGGTTCTCGATCCGGTCTGTTTCTTTGTTTTCTTCCAGCCATGCCTGGTAGCCGCTGTCTTCCATGACGGTCTCAAACAGTCTGTACACCGGCATCTTTCCTTCTTCCGTGATCTTCCGCCAGTCTTCGACCATCTGCACAAAGCGGTCCAGCGCTGTCTTCGTGCGGCCGGTGAACAGATTGTTGTCCTTCAGGACTTCATACATGGAAATGCCTCTGTCCCGGGAAGCCTGCACCAGCGTGTCCATCGTCTTCTGGCCGATGCCGCGTCTCGGTCTGTTGAGGATCCTGGTCAGCGCAAGATCGTCAGCTGACGTGATCATGCGCAGATAGCAGAGCGCGTCCTTGACTTCCTGCCGCTCATAGAACCGGATGCCGCCGTAGATAATGTACGGGATGCGCCGTTCCACCATCGCTTTTTCCAGCGAACGGGAAAGATAGTTGGAACGGTACAGGATGGCCATGTCACGGAATGCTTTGCCCTGTCTCTTCAGCTTTGCGATCTGTTCCGCGATCCAGGAAGCCTGGTATTCATCTGCCGGCGCCGCGTAGTGGGTGATCTTCTCATCGCTGCGGCGGTTGGTATACAGTTCCTTCTCCACCCGGTTGCGGTTGTTCCGGATCACGCTGTTGGCGCCGTTCAGGATCGCTTCCGTGGAACGGTAGTTCTCATTGAGAATGATCGTCTGGGCATCAGGATAGTCTTTGACGAAATTCATGATGATATTCACGTCCGCGCCGCGCCATGTATAGATGGTCTGGTCAGGATCGCCGACAACATACAGACTGTTGTACGGACCGGTCAGCTGCCGGATCAGCTGATACTGGATCCGGTCGATATCCTGGAACTCATCGACAAGAATATACGCAAAGCGCTTCTGCCACTTTGCCAGCACTTCGGAATACTTTTTGAACATTCTGACGGTCCACAGGATCAGATCGTCAAAGTCCAGCGCATAGAGCGCTTCCTGCCGCTTCAGATAGTATTCATAGACTTCCGCTTTCATCTTGTCCTCCCGGTAGCCGCCGGCAAGATCATATGCCTGTTTCACGGAGATCTCTTCTGCCTTATTGTTGGAAATATAGTCCAGCATGGCTCCGTAGGAGATCGTCTGGGCATCGATATTCTTTTCCTTGTACGCTTCTTTGACCACGGCTTTCTGGTCTTCGGCGTCCATGATCGTGAAATTGCGGGGATATCCCATGCATGTGATATCTTCCCGCAGGATCCTGACGCACAGGGAATGGATCGTACTGATCCATGGTGTGGAAGGCCCCTCCTCGATCATCCGGCGCACGCGCTCTTTCATCTCATTGGCAGCCTTGTTGGTAAAGGTGATCGCCAGGATCTTATGCGGCCACACCTTCTCGTCCTCGATCAGATGGGCGATCCGCATCGTCAGCACCCTGGTCTTGCCGGAACCGGCACCTGCTATCACGCGCAGATAGTCCTGATCGGACAGCACTGCTTCTTTCTGGTTTTCATTTAACTGCGAAACATCGATCATTGCGTTCCCTCACTGTTTTGAATGTACATATCAGTATACCAAAGAATCCGGTTTCTTTTCTCTCATTTCATCCCGCCGGAAGATCAATCCGCCCTCTTGCATGCTATAATAGGATACATGTTAAGAAAAGCAGATCAATGGAAAGATTATACCTGCATCGATGCAGGAAACGGTGAAAAACTGGAACAGTGGAAAGGAATCGTTCTGCGCCGCCCGGATCCTCAGGCGATCTGGCCGGCCGATACAGACAGCGGTTCCTGGCAGAAAGCGGACGCGGTGTATCACCGCTCCAATAAAGGCGGCGGCAGATGGGAATACCGGAAGGATCTTCCGGAATCCTGGACCGTCAATTACAAAAGCCTGACATTCAAGGTTTCCCCGACCGGATTCAAGCATACCGGTCTGTTTCCCGAACAGGCTGTCAACTGGGACTGGATGACGGATCTGATCCGCTTCCATGCGCACGAAGAGATCCGTGTCCTGAACCTGTTTGCCTATACCGGCGCTGCCACGATGGCATGCGCGGCTGCCGGAGCGGCGGAAGTCGTTCATGTTGACGCAGCCAAAGGCATGGTACAGTGGGCAAAAGAAAACAGAGATCTTTCAAACCTGGATGACAGAAAGATCCGTTTCATCGTCGATGACTGTCTGAAATTCGTCGAGCGCGAAAAGCGCAGAGGCCGTACATACCACGGCATTCTGATGGATCCGCCCTCCTACGGACGCGGCCCCAACGGCGAGATGTGGAAATTTGAAAAAGAGATCACCGGACTGATCAGAGCCTGTCTGGATATCCTGGACAAGAACGCTCTGTTCTTCCTGATCAACAGCTATACGACCGGTTTCTCCTCCATCGTTCTTGAAGACCTGATGAAAGTCATGATCCTTCCCGAACATCCGGACGGCGTGATCGAGACCGGTGAAGTCGCCATTCCGGTCAGAGACCGCGATCTGATGCTGCCGTGCGGCATCTACGGAAGATGGGAGCGCCGATGATCCGCGTCCTGTACGAAGACAACCATCTTTTGTGCGTGGAAAAGCCCTGCAATGTGCCGGTCATGGAAGATGATTCCAGAGATCCGGACCTGCTTTCCATGTGCAAAGCATATCTGAAGGAAACGTATCATAAGCCCGGCAATGTCTACTGCGGGCTTGTTCACCGGCTGGACCGTCCGGTCGGCGGCGCGATGGTATTCGCAAAAACTTCCAAGGCAGCTTCCCGGCTGTCGGAATCCGTCCGCACGAACGCCATGGCAAAGGAATACCTGGCTGTTCTGGACGGCGTACCGGAACAGAAGAGCGCCAGACTGACGGACTATCTCATCAAAAACCCGAAGACAAACACAGTCCGCGTGACGGACAAAGAACACGGAAAGTTCTGTGCCCTCTCCTATGAGGTGATCGAAGTCAGAAACGGGAAGACACTGGTAAAGATCCGTCTGGAGACCGGACGGGCGCACCAGATCCGCGTTCAGTTTGCCAGCCGCGGGCTGCCGCTGGTAAACGATCAGCGCTATCATCCCGCACCGCAGAAGGGACAGATCGCCCTGCACGCGTTCCGGCTGAGCTTCCCCCACCCGACGACAAAAGAAACGGTCACGGTGGAAAGTCTGCCGCCGGACAGAGCGCCCTGGAATCAGTTTAGGATAACGATATGAGCAGAAAGAACAACGGAAAAAGAAAACCGCGCAGAAGGATCCGCTGGGGCATCGTGCTGGCACCGTTTGTGATCATTGCAGCGGTGGCAGCGCTGCTGATCATGCCGCGCATGAAGACAGCAAAGCAGCTGAAGGAACTTGGCTACACCAGTGAGGAGATCACTGCCATCCGCGAATACGGACTGACGGATACGATCCTGAAAAACGGCTGGTACTCCAGAGTCCTGGCAGACAATATCAAAAAACATACGCTGCGGACAGAATATATCGACCTGTACGCGGCATGTGAAGAAGACCGTGAACTGGATGAGACAGACTTCCTGCTGTACAACCGTCTGAGTGACATCGGCTATGAGTCTGACCAGCTCCAGAATCTGTACAAACAGCTCCGGTTCTGGGAAATGACTCCCCTCCTCCTGTTTGACTATCAGTGGGACGAGACCAAGTATATTGCCGACTGCATCAGCCACCGGGATACCAATTCTGTCGAATCCTTCACGCTGAGCGGCAGTTACCGCAGAAACTACCGGTATACATATGAAACGGACACGACTGATCCGGTGATCATGCTGGTGAATAAAAGCTATTATCTGAAAGACAGCTATACGCCAAAAGACGTGACCGCCATTTCTTCCAAATACGCAGTGCCCGGTCAGTCGCTGGCAAAGATCGCCGCAGATTCCTTCAAGGAAATGTGCGAAGCGGGAATTGAAAACAAGACAGCCTTCTTCATGGCTGACTCCTATACAAGCTATGAAACCCAGAAAGCACAGTATGACAAGCAGGTCAGCCTGAGCGGACAGGAAAAAGCAGACACCATAGTGCTGCGGCCCGGCTTCAACGAACATCAGACCGGCATGGCCGTCAATGTATCGTCAACGTATGAAACGAAAGTAAAATTCGCTGATTCCAATACAAGAGCGTGGCTGCGCACGGCATGTATCCGCTACGGCTGGATCGAGCGCTATCCGACGGAGAAGGCAGCGATCACCGGCTTCAGAGATGAACCGGGACACTACCGCTACATCGGCAAGGATCTGGCGGTGCTGGTCGCGGAAAGCAAGCTGACCTATGATGAATACTACTGCCTGTATCTGAAGGGTTGGCATGATGAGACTCTGATCCCGGCTGAAGACATCCTGGCAAAGACAAACTACGGCGTGATCCATCCGGATCAGAAAAAAGAAGAAAAGCCGGAAAGCACCGAAACACCTGCGCCGCAGACAGATACCCCTGCGCCTTCCGAAGAACCGAAGAGCTCCGATTAACGGAGCTTTTTCTCTGCGAAAAAAAGCAGGATCTACTCCTGCTTCAGTTCCGGTGTCTGCAGATATTCATCAAGATACTTCGCGAAGCCGGCGTCGTCGACAGACGGTGCGATCGCATAGGCAAGCGCCTTGGCGTCATCCGTTCCGTTCGCCATGACGATCCCGTATTTCACGTATCTCAGCATATCCAGATCGTTTGTCGTATCACCGAATGCCATGATCTCATCCGGTTCGATATGCATCATTGCGCCGATCACCTGCACGCCGACATCCTTGGCAAGCAGCGGATGGTTGAATTCAAACAGATCGACTGCTGTCTTGAAGGCGATGTATCTTTCATCTTTATGTTCCTGATAGAACTGTTCCGCCATTGCCATCTTCTCCGGCGGCAGGATCATCATTTCCTTGACCTGCGGTTCCGTTGTGATGGTGCGGATATCAGCCTTGGTCAGCCGCATGCCGAGACGTTTTGCAACGATCTCTGCCTGCGGCGTAATGTCCTGAACAAACAGCTCGTCCCCTTCGCCGTACAGCGTCGGCAGCAGTCCGAGCGGCTCATAGAGATCCAGGATCTCACAGATCAGCTCCGGAGAAAGCGTATAGGCTTTGACATGTTTGCCGGTCGCAACTTCAAGCACTTCACCGCCGTTGGAGCCGACAATGTAGTCACAGTTTCCTTCCAGTCCCCAGCCCTCGACAAGCGGCAGGACGGAAGAGATCGGACGGCCTGAGCAGATCGCGAATTTCACGCCCATGGCCCGTACGCGGCGCAGAGTTGTTACGACGTCGGGATGACACTGTCCTCTGGCATCGATGATCGTGCCGTCGAGGTCGCTGGCAATCAGTCTGATCATTCTTCTTCTCCTTTCGAAAGGAAAGCCATGATCTCTTCCTTTCTGTTTTCCATATCCTTGTAGCCGAGATTATACAGCTCGGCGCTTTTTTCCACTGTGCCTTTGAAACGGCTGACCTGGATCGTCCTGGACGGCAGAACAAGCACTGCCTTTCCTTCATCAACGAGTTCGTTGATCAGACTGATCTGCTTATAGTAATTGATATGGCGGACCACATAATCCTTCTCAACCTGAGGATACTTCCGGTAGAGTACTTTCATCATTGCCCGGACTGCCGGTGCTGCCGGTTTGCGGACATAGTCCGCCGGCTTCGTCGTGATGACGAGGAACTTCGTACAGCCGACTTCCACTGCCCGTTCGATCGGGATCATCTTTGTAATGCCGCCGTCCAGCAGATGCATGCCCTTATATTCAACGATCGCGGAAGCGACCGGAAGCGCGCAGGTGCCCCGAAGCAGGACCAGCTCGGGATCGATGTCTTCGGGTCCGAAGAATTCCGTCTGGCCGTGTTCAAGCACATAGGCGCCGACTTCCAGATTCTTGCCTTTCAGTCCGCTGAGATCAAGGTGTTCCTTCTTCAGAAGGTCTTCATTGAAGACTTTCTTGTAGGCAACATAGTGACCTTCACTCTGCAGCGCCTTGAGTCCGACGACATCCGGCGCGTTGACATAGAAGACAGCCAGATTGTACGGCGTCGTCTTGTTTCCGACCGCGTAGCAGCAAAGTGCCACAGCGCCGGAAGAAATGCCGTTCATATAATCAAATGTAATGTGATTGTCATTCAGCCAGGCAAGAGCGCCTGCGGTATATGCGCCGCGCAGTCCTCCGCCTTCCAGTACAAGTCCGATCTTCTCTTTCATGTTTCCTCCTTATACGAGCGGCACAAACAGTGTCAGCACTGCCCTGAACAGGCGCACCAGAATGAATGTGCTGTTTACGTCATCCACCGTGATCTCACGCGATTTTTCGATCGACTGTTCAAAGTCTTCCCGGATCTGTATCACCGCGCCTTTCTGATACAGCAGGACGCCGTTTTCAAAATGCAGATAATAGCTCCGGTAATCGGTGTTCGCCGTTCCTACGATCGCCGCTCTGTCGTCGGCGACAAAGTTTTTGCAGTGATCGAAGCCCGGCGTATATTCATAGATCCGCACGCCTGCTTTCAGCAGCGGCAGATAGTTTCCCTTGGTCATCTGATTGACGATGATCTTGTCCGGTATGCCCGGCGTCAGGATCCTGACATCCACGCCGTTTTTGGCAGCCAGGATCAGGGCGTCCTTCATGGTCTCATTCAGGATCAGATACGGTGAATCAATGTATACATAATCCCTGGCATGATTGACGATATTCAGATGCATGTTCAGGGCAACCAGCTCGTCGTCTGTCGGGCTGTCGGAATACGGCTGAACATAGCCGCTGCTTGGCGCGATCTGATGTTCAATATGATACTTCTCATAATCGATCGGACTGCCGCCGGCCCCTCTGACATGGGTCAGAAGTCCCAGGAACATGACGGTCAGGCTCCACACTGCCTCCCCTTCCAGACGCAGCGCGCTGTCCTTCCAGTAGCCGAAGCGGCGGATGCGGTTGACATATTCATCTGACAGATTGACGCCGCCGGTGAATGCCACGCGGTTGTCGATGATCGTGATCTTGCGGTGGTCACGGTTGTTCATCTGAATGATGAAGGCCGGCCGCAGGTGGTTGAAGCGGTGCGCTTCAATGCCCATTGCCTGCAGCTTTCTGTCATAGTGCCACGGCATTTCCACACTGCCGAAATCATCGTAGATGATCTTGACCTCAACACCTTCCGCGATCTTCTGCTTCAGGATCGCAAGCACTTCTTCCCAGCAGGAGCCTTCCCGCAGAATGAAGAACTCTATGAATATGTAATGCTTTGCGCTGCGGAGGGCTTCCAGGTAATCCGGGAACCATTCCTCACCGCTTGCATAATAACTGACTGTCGTATTCTGATAGGCAGGAAAACCGCACCGTTCCCCATAGCTGAACGTTGCCCGCATATCCGGCTCGATCCGCTCCTCTGCCCGCACGGAACGGCTGGTCCCCAGCAGTCCCGCCATCTTCTGATCTGCGAGGATCGTACCGTTCTGGATCTTCTTCGGTACCTGACGCTCGCCGGACAGGAAGTACAGAGGCAGGCCGATGACCGGCAGACCCAGGATCAGGCAGCACCACGAAAGTTTGGAATACGGGTCTCTCTGGCGGTTGATGATAAACAGAACTGCCAGCACTGCCAGTACTTCCACGACCGGTATCACTTTATTGAAAAGCGAAGCCTGATAGACGACCGAAACAAACAGTCCAAACTGCAGCAGGATCAGAGGTCCTATGATCATCAGTCTTGATGTCAGTAACTTCAGTATTTTCCGCATATGGTTATTATATCAAACAACATGCGTTCCTTCACGGAATCTGTAGATCCGTTTGACAGTTTCTCCCCGTCTGTACAGCCAGTGCCAGGCGGGAACGCCGGTTTCTTCAACGAACGTACCGGAAAGCTTTTCCAGCGTGCGGCGGGAAGGAATATTATCCGGTGAACAGGTGATGATCACCTCGTCCATCCCGTATTTATGGAATGCTTCCGGCAGCAGCAGCCGGCACGCCTGCAGCGCGTAGCTGTGCCCGCGCCAGCGCTCATAGATCCTGTATCCGATATTGCCTGCATAATACAGTTCGTCATTCATCCCGACTCTGAGATCGCATTCGCCGATCTTCTGATCCTGACCATGCAGAAAAATGCCGTAGAAGACTTCCCGTACATTATCGTTGAAGGAAGTCGGACGGATCATCCGCTCTTCTTTCAGATCAATTTCCTCACCCTCAAGGATGCCGTATTTCTGCCAGGGAAACCGCATTCTGTCACCTTCGTTCTGTATGATTTCATTATATGCCCAAGTGAACAGAAAAAGACAGCTGAACTGCGTCAGTCAGCCGTCTTCCGGATAATGTCTGTGTAAATTTTCTGCTGTTCCTTTTTCTGCGACTCATTCATCTGCGCATCGTCAGACGTGATCTCAAAGTTATCGACCAGCGATGTGAAGGATCCGGTGATCTTTCCGTCTTTTACACCGATCACAAGCGGCACATACAGCGCTTTTTCACCGCCCTCACCGTCCATCAGGATCGAACCGATATGATTTTCATCCGTCAGGATATGATACTGTTCTTCACTCATGAATTCATCTTCGGAAACATACGGATCAAGCTCCGCATAATATACCGTGATGCTGTATTTGCGGCACACTTCATTGAGTTCAACGATCGCCCGTTCGCAGTACGGACAGCCGTCGTAGCCGAGATACAGGATGCCGCTTGCCTTCTTGTCAAAGAACGCGTTCAGCTCATCAAAACTGATCTTGCGGTATTCCGCATACGGTTCCTGGATCCAGCGGTATTCACTCATGTCCGCCGCCGTGCTGATGATCTCCGCGTGATTCGTGATCGTCAGCTTCTCTTCTTTTCTGCATCCGGTCAGTGTCACCATGGAAGCCGCAAGGCATGTCAGTAATAATTTCTTCATTCATCCACCTTCCTGACTGCTGTGTTTTCATACACAGCATCGATCTTTTCACGGGTCGCCAGTCCTTTGGAATACGCCGTCGCGCTGCCGCAGGAAGCGGCGAAGCGGAAGCTGTCCAGAGCATCTCTTGAGCGCATGTAATTCATCAGGAATCCGGCAGCCAGCGAATCGCCGGTGCCAACCGTATTGATCACATGTTCCGGACGGGTAACTTCGCATTCCCAGCCACCCTCTTCACTGACAAACAGCGCGTCATGAGCGTCCCGCAGAACGATCACGTACTGACAGCCGTCTTCATGGACTTTCTTCGCTGCCGCAATGCATCCGTCTCTGTCGTCACAGGGCATGCCGGTCAGTTCACACAGTTCCTCCGGCGTCGTCTTGATCAGGAACGGCCCGTCTTTCAGGATGTCTTTCATCAGCAGCGGATTGGTGTCCAGAACGACTCTGACGCCGCAGGAGATCAGATCCCGGAGCATCTTCTTCGTATCTTCCTGCAGGTATTCCTGGGTGACGCCGGCGAGCACAAAATAATCGCCGTCATCCAGACGCTCCGTCTTCCGCATCAGGTTTTCCATATTTTCATGGGTGATATACGGTCCGGTGGCATTGAGATCCAGGCCTCTGCCGCTGATGCATTTCACATTGATGCGGGTATGTCCGTCAATATATGTAAAGTTCGGCAGGATATATTCATATTTCGCCAGCAGGGAAATATAGAAATCTTTGGTAAATCCGCCGACAAAGCCGAGCGCCCGGGAAGGAATGCTGAGATTGTTCAGCACGATGGAAACGTTGATCCCCTTGCCGCCTGCTTCGTAATATTCCAGCGAGGAACGGTTTGTCCGCTCCGCTGACAGTTCTTCATGAAATTCCAGGTAGTAATCCAGTGACGGGTTCATTGTGCATGTATAGATCATGCCTCTGCCTCCGCTGTATGGCGGATGATGCCGAGGATCACTTCACGCGCCATCTCCAGCTCTTCCATCACGCAGTATTCATAGCGTCCGTGGAAGTTGCCGCCGCCGCAGCCGAGGTTCGGACACGGCAGGCCCATGAATGTGATCTGTGATCCGTCAGTACCGCCGCGGACCGGTGTATTCAGCACCTGCAGGCCAAGCTCTTCCATGACTGCTCTGGCTGTGTCGACTGCCTGAGGATGCTGATCGAGCACTTCCTTCATGTTGCGGTAGGAGTCTCTGAGTGTGCAGGTGCAGACTTCCGTGCCGTACATGGCGTTGATGTAGTCCGCTGTCTTCCGGATCAGCTCCTTCTTTTCCTCCAGCTTTGCGCCGTCATGGTCTCTGAGGATATAGCTCAGCTTTGCGCTTTCGCAGTCGCCTTCCATGTTGTGCAGATGAATGAATCCTTCTCTGCCTTCCGTGTGTTCAGGCACTTCGTGCGCCGGCAGCATCGCCGCAAACTTTACCGCAGCCAGGGCTGCGTTGATCATCCGGTCCTTCGCTTCACCCGGATGGATCGAGAAGCCTTTGAATGTCACCAGGGCAGAAGCTGCGTTGAATGTTTCATCCGCCAGTTCGCGCACCGTTCCGCCGTCCATCGTATAGGCGAAATCCGCATTGAATTTCTTCACGTCAAAGTACTTCGGACCATTGCCGATCTCTTCATCCGGCGTAAAGCCGACAGAAATCGCGCCGTGTTTGAATTCGGGATGTTCCTTCAGCCAGACAAGCGCCTCCATGATCGAAACGATGCCTGCTTTGTCATCCGCGCCGAGCAGTGTCGTGCCGTCCGTGACCATCAGCCGCTTTCCCTTCAGTTCACGCATCCACGGGAAGTCTTCCATCTTCAGCGTCACTTCCGGATTCAGGGCAATGTCATTGCCGTCGAAGTTCTCAATGATCCGCGGGTTTACATTGGTCCCGCTGAAATCGGGAGCTGTGTCCATATGGGCAATAAACCCGACGGTCTTCACGTTTTTCTCTGTATTGGCCGGCAGTCTGCCGTAAACATAGCAGTGTTCATCGAGCGTGACATCTTCCAGTCCCAGCTCTTTCAGTTCCGTTTCCAGAACTCTTGCCAGATCGAACTGCTTCGCGGTCGAGGGCGTCACGTCCTCGTGAGCAGGATCCGACTGTGTATCGATCCGGCAGTAGCGGATCAGTCTTTCTTCAGAACTCATTGTCTGTTTTCCTCCTCCTGCAGGCTCATGCCTGAAAATGTACAGTCAAAATAAGAATCTCCCGGACTGCAGGCAAAGATGCCCAGCGATACAGTTTCCTTCGGATCGATCCGGAATTCCCGGAAATCCGAATACCGTTTCCCGGAGAAGCTGTACTGCATGCGCACAGCTCCGCCTCTGTACCATGTCCGGTAATACATCGTACGGATCTTTGAACCGATATCGCGCAGGCTTCTGTCCCCTTTTCCGCCGTGGAATACCGTGCACTGCAGACGCGTCAGTTCTTCATCCATGCATTCGGTGCCGAGCAGCGCTTTTCTCTCTTTTCCGTTGTAGAGGATCATGCCGCACTGATCAAACACCCCCTGATAGTCAAAATCGACCCGCATCGTAAAGCAGAAGCTGCCTTCCGGCGAAAATGAAAGCTCGATCGCTTCCGCGCTTTTGCCGGCTGGTCTCAGATCAGTAAACGGTTCTGTTTCCAGGATCAGCTTTCCGCCGATCTCCGCATACCGCTGCGGCCGGCAGATCCATTTCAGATTTTTCAGATCGATCTGTCTCATCAGGTTCTCCTGTTATTCCTTCCGGCTGCGGAATGTATGTTCGTACTGGATCCCGTTCTGAACCTTTTCCAGTACTTCTTCATCGGTGAGCTTCATCAGAATGTGACGGGCGAATTCGATCGTCGCTCCCATGCCTCTGCCGGTGATCAGATTGCCGTCGGTGACTGCCAGTTCCATCTGATACTCACCGCCGTATTCGCTGTCAAATGTCGGGAAACATGTATACTTCCTGCCGGCAAGCAGTCCCATGTGGCCGAGAATGGACGGTGCCGCACAGATTGCGCAGGTCAGCTTTCCGCTCTCCAGATGTTCCTTCAGTGCAGCCTTAAGAGGCTCGCAGCTTTCCAGATTGGCTGTGCCGAGCTTTCCGCCGGGAAGGATCAGTACGTCATAGTCTTTCAGATCAGTTTCGGAAAACACCTTTTCAGCTGTCAGATGAATGCCGTGGGATGTCGTTACGTTCAGATCATCGTTCATCGAGATCAGATCGACGGGGATCTGGGCTCTTCTGAGCATGTCGACAGTGATCATGCCTTCGCATGTTTCGAAGCCGTCAGCGAGGAATATTGCGCATCTGTTCATACAAATGAATCTCCTTCCTTTTGCACAGAACCATTATAACGGTTTCAAAGAAAAAGAGGAACAGCGTATCCTGTTCCTCACTCTTCGTCACTTTCGATCTTTCCAAGTTCTCTCGCGTGTCTTCTTCTGTCCAGAGCGGTCAGATACTTCTTGCGCACGCGGATGTCTGTCGGGGTGATCTCAACGAGCTCGTCGTCGTTGATGAATTCGATCGCGGATTCCAGCGTCAGTACGCGCGGCGGGACAAGCTTCATCGCTTCGTCGTTGCCGGTGGAACGCACCGCTGTCATCTTCTTGTTCTTGATCGGATTGACGCCCATGTCCATGTTCTTGGCGGAAACACCGATGATCATGCCTTCGTAGACCGGTGTCTGGGCACCGATGAACAGCTGGCCTCTCTCCTGAATGTTCCAGAGAGAATATGTCATCGCGCCGCCTGTTTCAGTGGAGATCAAAGCACCGTTTTCACGCTGCGGGATATCTCCCTTCCACGGTTCGTAGTCCGCCAGACGCTGCACCATCGTGCCTTCGCCGTGCGTCATGTTGATGAAGTCGGAGCGGAAGCCGATCAGGCCTCTGGTCGGGACCATGTAAGTGATCCTTGTATAGCTGCCGACATCTTCCATGTCGTTGAGCAGACCCTTGCGCACATTCAGAGCGCTGATCACGGAACCGCTGTATTCGTTCGGAACGTCGATCACGACTTCCTCGACCGGTTCGCTGGTCACGCCGTCGATCTTCTTCAGAATGACTTCCGGACGGGAGACAGCGACTTCATAGCCTTCTCTTCTCATCTGTTCCAGGAGGATCGTCAGATGCAGTTCGCCTCTGCCGCTGACCTTGAACGTATCTGTCGAATCTGTTTCTTCAACACGGAGACCGACATTGACTTCCAGTTCCTTTTCCAGACGTTCGCGGATGTTGCGGGATGTAACGTATTTACCAGTCTGACCGGCAAACGGGGAATCGTTGACCATGAAGTTCATGGACAGCGTCGGTTCTTCGATCTTGATCATCGGCATCGGATCGTTTGTGCCGACCGGGCACAGCGTATCACCGATGTTGATATCGGGAATGCCGGAGATCATGCAGATCTCACCGCACTGGATCTCGGGAACCGCAACGCGGCTGAGTCCCTTGTAAACAAATACCTGGTTTGTCTTGCCGGTGTGGCTGGAGCCGTCGGCATTGCATACCTGATACTGCGTCGCTTCCTTCAGAGTGCCTTTGTAAATACGTCCGATACCGAGTCTTCCGATATAGTCATCGTACGCCAGGGCGCTGATCTGCATCTGGACAGGTTCTTCCATCAGATCCGGATAAGACTGGGTATGATGAATGATCGTCTCAAAGAGCGGAATGATATCCGTATTTGTATCATCCGGTTCATAGCGGACGATGCCTTCTCTCGCGATGCCGTAGAGGATCGGGAAATCCAGCTGGTCATCTGCCGCATTGAGTTCCAGGAAGAGCTCATATACTTCATCGATGACTTCGTTGGCCCGGGCATCCTGCTTGTCCATCTTGTTGATGATCAGGATCGGACGAAGGCCGATCTCCAGAGACTTCTGGAGAACGAAGCGGGTCTGCGGCATCGGTCCTTCCGCTGAGTCAACCAGCAGGATGACGGTATCGACAGTCCGGATGATCCGCTCAACTTCCGAGGAGAAGTCGGCGTGACCCGGCGTATCGACGATATTGATCTTATAATCCTTATATGTAACAGAACAGTTCTTGGAATAAATCGTAATTCCTCTTTCCCGTTCGAGATCGTTGGAATCCATAATACAGTCGACGACTTTCTCATTGTCCTTGAATACATGACTCTGTTTCAGGAATGCGTCAACCAGTGTGGACTTGCCGGCATCTACGTGCGCGATCACCGCGATATTAATAATCTTCTGATAATCCATCCATCATCACCTTCGTTCTTTTGCCCTTAAACGGGCCTATTATATATTTTCATGTAAAAAATTACAACCATTTGATTGACGAACAGAATACAAGTGATATAATACTAAAGCACACGCACCAGTGGTGGAATCGGCAGACACGTACGCTTGAGGGGCGTATGGGGCAACCCGTGCAAGTTCAAGTCTTGTCTGGTGCACCATAAAAACCTTTCCTGGAAACGGGAAAGGTTTTCTTTTTACCGGAGGAATACCAATGTATACAGTTCAGATCCACAGAAAGAAGAAAATGGCGTCGGCGCTGATGCCTTACTGGATCATTGTGTCTGACAAGGAAGCGTTCATGAAGCAGAACGGTCTGGAAGGTGACCTGTGTGAACAGAGCGCCGCAGGCTTTCCCATCAGCCGCATCCGCATGGATGTGCTGGATCAGGCCGGCATGCGCATCCGAAACGGGGAAACCATTACGCTCGAACTTGAAGAGCCTTCCGCGCGCCTGTTTGCCAGCACGATGGACGGCTGTCTTTCCAGCGAAATGATCATTACAGAAGACTGTATTCTGACCCTCACAACAAAAGGCGGCTGGAGAACAGTCAGCCGCCCCTGGTTTGAATGATCATCTCTCAAACAGCTTTACCATGGCTTTCTTCCACGCGTTTTTCTTTCCGCCGTACGGATGTTCACGCAGCGGCATGTTGAACTTCGAAGAGCCGAACAGCACTGTGCAGGGATGGGTGAATTCCCGGAATCCCCAGATGCCGTGATAGGCTCCCATGCCGGAGTGTCCGGTCCCGTTGAACGGGACACCCTTCACCATCATATGCAGACAGACTTCGTTGATGCAGCCGCCGCCGAACTGCAGGGAACGCATGATCTTTTCGCCTTCCCTGATATCTTTTGTAAAGAGATAGAACGCCAGACCGTGTTCCCGTTCCGCGATCGTATCCAGCAGATCCGCGATCTCTTCATCACGGTAGGAAACAACAGGCAGCAGCGGTGAGAACAGTTCGTGCTGCACGATGCTCTCGTCTTTACTGACCGGCCAGATGATGGTCGGTTCATATTTCTTTTTCTCCGCATCGCCGTGTCCGCCGAATATGATCCGGTCTCTGTACTGATCCGCTTCTTTTGCACATTTTTCATACGCAGCGGAAGTGATCAGACACGGATATTCCTCATTGTTCAGCGGATCATCCGTGATCTGTCTGACAAACTCCTGTTTCAGAAGTGACAGAAACTCCTCCGCAATCTGTTCATCGACCGCGATCTGGTTGATGTTGATGCAGATCTGGCCGCTGTTGCACAGCTTGAGGAACGCGATCTTGCGGGCAGCGTCGCGCAGATCGGCGTCTCTGCGGACCACGCACCAGTTGCCGGTCTCGCCGCCCAGCTCCAGCGCGACAGACGTCAGATTGTCAGCCGCCATGTGAAGGACATGTCTGCCGACCGCCGGAGAACCGGTATAGAAGATCTTGTCAAACGGCTGTTTCAGGCACAGGTCAGCGACATCGTGGCCGCCGCTGATCACCGTGAAATATTCCGGCGGGAACGTATCCGCGATCATTCTCTGCAGCACTTCCGTGCAGTGAACGGATTTTGAACTTGCTTTGATCACGACGGTATTGCCCGCCGTCATGGCTGCTGCGGCTGCTCCAAGCGCCAGCAGGAACGGAAAGTTGAACGGGCTTATGATCAGCGTCACGCCGTACGGGACAGCGTAGACTTTGGTGATCATGCTGGGAAAGCAGTGCATGCCGCTGTAATGGATCTCCGGCCTGTTCCATTTATTCAGACCTCTGATCATTTCATTGACCTCGAGGATGATCGTGCCGATATCACAGAACCAGGCTTCGGTCTCATGTCTGCCGAGATCCTTGTATAAAGCTTCCTCCATCTCTTTCTGGTGCGTCTGTACAGCGATCTTCAGACGGATGAGCTGGTCTTTCCGCCAGGCTGGATCCATTGTTTTTCCGCTGCGGAAAAACTGTTTCTGCGACTGGACGATTGTCTGTATCATTTTTTCCATAAAACTGTTACTCCTATGTCATAATCATAGTACGAGGTGAAAAAAAAGAGTATCCTGAACAGATTATTCGGCAAGATCAGAATGGCATGGGCGGAGGTGATCCTCTTCGCTCTGGCAGCCGGGATCTATACCTGTCTGATGGCTCTGCTTGTGCCGGAAACAAGTTCCTTCCACGACATTGCTGTCTACATGGAATGGTGGATCCTGTTTGCGCTGATCATCATGATGAACTGCGAAACGCCGCTGGAATCCGCTCTGAAGACATTTGTGTTCTTCCTGATCTCCCAGCCGCTGGTCTACCTGATCCAGGTCCCCTTCAATTCCATGGGCTTCGGTTTGTTCATTCACTATAAAACATGGTTCATGTATACGATCGCGACCCTGCCGATGGCTTACATCGGCTGGTATGTGAAGAAAGGCGGATGGATCGGAGCACTGATCCTGTCGCCGATGCTGGTGATCCTTATGATCATGGGCGGCGGTTATCTGTGCGAACTCCTGAAACAGTTCCCGAACCACCTGCTCAGCTTCATTGCCTGCCTGATCATCGCGGCAGTGCTGATCTTCGGCACTCTGCGTGATCGTACCGGCAGGATCACAGCCGGCGTGATCGCGCTGGCGGCAGCAGCATTCTTCTTCGCAAGGCCGCTGATGAACGGCCGGGACGTCAATCTGACAGTGGCTTATCCGGCGGAAGACTATGGCCTTGTGATCACAGAAGAAACTTCCGTCACAGTCAGCCAGCCGAATGTCAGCGAGGTGTCTGTCCGGAACACAGACGGTGTATACATCATCGAGATCCGGTATCATGCCGCCGGTCAGAATCTGATCAAATTCATTCAGCCGGACGGTACGGAAGAAGCCTGGATCGCCGAATACAAAAGCGACGGAAGCACGTCGTTCCGAAAACTCTGAATACAGAAAACAGCCGGGGACTGAACGTCTCCGGCTTTAATCTGTGATCTGAATGCTTTCAATGACGGGCTGCTCGTCAGGCGCCAGACTGCCGTTGCGGTCGATCGGCTGCGCTTCCTTCGCGATCTTCTCAGCGATCTCAAGCCCTTCCGTCACGTGTCCGAACGCCGCATACTGGCCGTCCAGTGACGTATAGTCCGCCACCATGATGAAGAACTGGGAGCTGGCGCTGTCATAATCCATGGATCTTCTTGCCATGGAAACAACGCCCTTTAGATGACTGATGGGATTGTCCACATCATTGGCCGCAAATTCTCCTTTGATCATCTCTTCAGCGCCGCCGGTCCCATTTCCTTTTGGATCGCCGCCCTGGATCATAAAATCCGCAACCGCCCGGTGGAATGTCAGGCCGTTATAGAAGCCGCTTTCCGCCAGTTTGATAAAATTAGCGACCGTGATCGGCGCGGCACCGGCATCAAGCTCTACTTTGATGACGCCCATATCCTTTACCGTGATCTCTGCGTGATGGATCAGGGAAGGATCTTCCTGCTTATAATTCGGGTCCAGAGAGACCTCCGGAGCCTTTTTCCCGCAGCTGGCACAGAGCAGAACAGCCAGCAGCGCAGTCAGTATTTTTTTCATGCGTGGATCCTCGTTTCTGCTTCATTATAAACGAAAGAAGAGACCGAAGTCTCTTCCTTACTGTCAAAGCTTGAAGTTTTCTGCTTCTTTCTGCCACTTTGCGAACTCTTCGTCTGTGCCGAGGACATAGTGTGTCTTCGTCATGTTGTGAATCGTTCCCTTTGTGTAGTCGACGCCTTCCTTTTCCTTGTCGTATGTCAGGGCAATTCTTGCCTTTTCAACGATCGGATTCGGGTGCGGGATCGCGGAGAGCAGTGAGCGTGTATACGGATGGATCGGATTCTCGAAGATCTCATCTGTCGTTCCTGTCTCAACGATATGACCCAGATGCATGACGCCGATCCGGTCAGAGATGTACTTGACCATGGAAAGGTCGTGGGCAATGAACAGATATGTCGTTCCCAGTTCATCCTGCAGGTCACGCATCAGGTTGACGACCTGCGCCTGGATGGAAACGTCCAGGGCTGAGATCGCTTCGTCAGCGATGACAAGCTTCGGATTCATGACAAGCGCTCTGGCGATGCCGATACGCTGTCTCTGACCGCCGGAGAACTGCTGGGGATAACGGGTCGCGTGCTCTCTGGAAAGACCAACCTTGTCCAGGATCGCATAGACTTTTTCTTCCAGTTCCTGCTTTGAGCTGTACAGATGATGGATCTCAAGACCCTGGGCAATGATCTGCATGACCTTTTTGCGGGGATTCAGACATGCCATCGGATCCTGGAAGATCATCTGCATATTCTGGCGGAGGTAGGCTTCGTCAGTTTTTGTCAGCTTGCCGGAGATATCATGTCCGTCAAAGATGATCTTGCCGTCCGTCGGTTCATACAGGCGGATCAGTGTCCGGCCGGTCGTTGATTTGCCGGATCCGGATTCACCGACAAGTCCGTATGTCTCGCCGGAATAGATGTCGAAGCTGATGCCGTCAACTGCCTTGGTCGTGTAGGTACGGGTGATCTTGAAGTGCTGTTTGAGGCCTTCGACATGGAGAAGAGGTTCGGAATTATAATCGATCGTTGTCATATTTCTTACACTCCTTCCCTGTTCTGCTGGATCTCAGCTGCTACTGCGTTGATCGCTTCGTTTTCGGCACGCATTCTTTCCAGTCTGTCTTTCAGCTGGTCAGGCAGATCGATCTGCGGAGCTCTCGGATCGCAGAGCCAGGAAGCGACTCTGTGCTGTCCGCCGACGGTGAACATCGGAGGCTCAGCCTGGTAGTCGATCGCCAGCGCGTACGGATTGCGGGGCGCGAACGCGTCGCCGGTGATCTCCTCAAGCAGGTTGGGAGGCGTACCGGGGATCGCAAACAGACGCTTGGAATCCGTATCTGTATCCGGCATGGAAGCCAGCAGGCCCCATGTATACGGATGACGGGGATCGTAGAATACTTCGTTGATGTTGCCTTTTTCAATAATGCGTCCGGCATACATGACGTCGACATAGTCAGCGACTTTCGCAACAACGCCGAGGTCGTGGGTAATGTAAATGACCGAGATCTGCTTTTCATCCTGGATCTTCTTGATGAGTTCAAGGATCTTCGCCTGGATCGTTACGTCAAGAGCGGTCGTAGGCTCGTCGCAGATCAGGATGTCCGGGTTGCAGGACAGCGCGATCGCAATAACGACACGCTGACGCATACCGCCGGAAAGCTGATGCGGATACTGCTTGAAACGCTTGTCAGGATTTTCGATGCCGACATCCGTCAGAAGCTTGATTGCTCTCTCTTTCGCTTCCTGCTTCGAGATCTTCTCATGCAGGAGCATTCCTTCCATGATCTGCTTGCCGATGGTCATGGTCGGATCGAGGGAAGTCATCGGGTCCTGGAAAACCATAGCGATGTGTTTTCCGTTGAATCTGTAACGGATCTCTTTCTGCGACAGTTTTGTCATGTCGACAGTTTCTTTTTCACCCTTTTCATTGGTGAAGGTATACATGATCGAGCCGCTGTCAATTTTGCCGTTGGAAGCGAGGATGCCCATGATGGTCTTTACGGTGACGGATTTGCCGGAGCCGGATTCACCGACGATGGCGATCGTTTCACCTCTGTAAAGGTCCATGCGGACGCCCCGGATCGCTTTGACAGTGCCGTTGGCTGTCTCAAAGGAAATGTTCAGGTTGCGGACAGACAGAACTCGTTCATCTTTCGGTTTTTTCTGAAATACAGTCATGTTCCGTCCTCCTTAGTGCTTCTGGTTCGGGTCAAACGCGTCACGCAGACCATCCGCGAACAGGTTGAAGCTGAGCATCAGCAGAGCCAGAACGATGATACCGCTGATGATCATGAACGGATGCACAGTCATGGACTTGTATCCGTCAGAGATCAGGGTACCAAGAGAAGCTGCCGGTGCCGGAATACCCAGACCTACGAAGGACAGGTACGCTTCGGTAAAGATCGCGCTCGGTACTGAGAACATTGCCATTGTGATCAGCTGTCCGAAGATATTCGGAAGAATATCCTTGAAGATGATTGCGAAGTTCTTCGCGCCGAGAGTACGGGAAGCCAGGATATACTCAGATTCCTTCAGCTTCAGCACTTCCGCGCGTGAAATACGCGACATGCCGATCCAGCCGGTGATCATCAGGGCAACGATGATGGATGTCATGCCTCGCGGCAGGACCATGCCAAGCAGGGTGACCAGGATCAGGGTCGGGATACCGTTGAGGATCTCGACAGCTCTCTGCATGATCATATCGACCTTGCCTCCGAAGTAGCCGGAGATCAGACCGTAGGACATGCCGATAATGATATCGACAGTGACCGCGATCAGGGCGATGCTCAGGGAAATACGTGTGCCTTCCCAGACACGGGTGAAGAGGTCTCTTCCGTTGGTGTCTGTTCCGAACCAGTAATATACATCCATCAGGCCTTTCTTCTCATAGACGTTGACACCGTTTTCAAAACCATTGAACAGGCCGATCTTTTCCAGTCCCGGAATACGGGGCGGAAGGCTCTGGTGCGCCAGATTGATGTCATCATATCTGAAGCCGGAGACCATCGGGCCGACGACCGCGAAGAGAATGATCACGGAAATAATGATCATGCCGACGACAGCGCCTTTGTTCTTGGAGAAATTGATCCAGACATCTCTGAGATAGGATGTCGCTTCATAGACCTTGTCGGTCAGACGTTCGTTCTGCTGGACAAAGACAAAATCTTCCGCCGAATAGTCATCGACGATCTCGTCGGTCAGAACAGGAACTGTTTTCTTTGTTATTTCACTCATTTGTCAGTCCCCCTTTGCGACACGGATTCTCGGGTCGATGACGCCGTACAGGATATCAATGATCAGCATCATGACAATGTACATTGCCGAATAGACGAACGCGCACATGATAACAACGTTATAATCGTTGGAACCGATTGCGGTGACCATCAGTGTACCGATGCCCGGAACGCCGAATACCTTTTCAACGACCATCGAACCTGTCAGCAGGTTAACGAGGATCGGTCCCATGATCGTGATGATCGGGATCAGGGTGTTGCGGAGGGCATGATGCAGGATCAGATTGTTCTGTCTGACGCCTTTTGCCTGAACAAGCTGCACATAGTCAGAATTCAGGACATCGATCATTTCGGAACGGGTAAAACGGGATACGCTGGCCATCGGGCTCATCGCAAGAGCGATCATCGGACCGATCATACTCTTGGCGACAGCCTTGGAGCTGTATAATACCGGAAGCCATCCGAGCTTGAATCCCACGTAGTACGCAAGCAGAAGCGCGAATACATAGGACGGAACGGAGACACCGACGATCGAAACAACGGAACAGAGGGAGTCGACCCAGCTGTTGTGATTCAGAGCAGCCGCGATACCCAGCAGCAGACCTACAGCAGTACCCAGCAGCATGCCTCTGGCACCGATGCGGATCGAAAGAACCAGCGGTCCGGCCAGCATTTCAGCAACCGGCTTGTTCTTGTTAATAACATAGGAAACACCCAGGTCGCCTTTCATCATAGCCATGACGTATTTGATAAATCGTATAAAGAACGGCTGATCCAGTCCATATTTCGCATACAGTGCAATTTTCTGTGCTTCTGTCAGTTTTTCGTCATTGAACGGAGAACCCGGCATGAACGACAGCAGAAGGAAAAGTACGAGAAGAATGGCAAGCAGGGTCAGCAGACTGATCAATACACGCTTCAGGATGTATTTTTTCATGATCTGTTTTCCTTTCTTTTGGGATGAACTTGCGTTCAAAGCAGATTGATAATAACGCAATAGAGCGGTTGGTCCGCTCTATTGCGTAGTTTGCATTCAGTTAAGAAGTTACAGAATTAGTCAGCTTTCTTCACATGACGGAAGGAGTCAACACCGGCACTGTGGAATTCGATTCCTGTGACCTTCGGGTTGATCAGCATCGCGCCGCCGTTCTGGTAAACAGGGATGATGCCATAGTCTTCAACGATGATCTTTTCAGCAGCGACCATGTCAGCCCAGCGTGCAGCTGCATCAGCAGCGTCTGCGCCTGTTTCGCCCTTGTCGAGGTATGCATCGTATTCGTCATTGAAGTAGTAGTTGTTGTATCCAGGCAGGTTGGACTTGAACAGATCCAGATATGTCTGAGGGTCAGCATAGTCCGGGCCCCATCTTGTCAGACCGATCTCATATTCGAGGTTGTTCATGAGAGCCAGTCTTTCCTTCTTTGTCTTGGAAGCGAGGTTGACTGTGATTCCCGGCAGAGCCTTGACCCACATGCTCTGAATGTTTTCAGCGACAGCCTTGGAAGCTTCGGAGTCTTCATACAGCAGTTCAACTGTAACGTCGCCGCCGAGTTCCTTCTTAGCCTGTTCGTATGCTTCAGCAGCAGCTGCTACATCATAAGCCAGCAGGTTGCCGACGCCCTTACGATATTCTGTTCCATCCGGACCATAAGCGAATTCCTTCGGGATGAAGCCTTCCAGAGCAACGGAACCGTCTTTCAGAACGTCCTTTGCGATCGCTTCACGGTCGATGGAGAGGCCGAGTGCCTTACGGAGATTCAGGTTCTGGAACTTTGTATTTCCTTCGAAACCCTTCGTGGATGTGCTCTGGTTGAGGTTGAGTCTCCATGCATAACCCTGGAGTCTGGAGACGTAGCCAGGATCGCTCTGGTTTGCTTCAACGAGTTCACTTGTCAGAGTAACAACATCAACATCGCCGTTCTTATAGGACATAACAGCTGTCTGAGCTTCCGGAACGAACTTGAAGATAACTTCGTCAACATAGTCGCCCTGGTTTGCTGCATTCCAGTATTCAGGGTTCTTTGTGAAGACATATTCTGCACCCGGCTGCCATGTTGTCATCTTGTACGGACCGCAGAAGAGCAGGTTGTCGATCGTCAGGGAGTACTGATCGCCCTGAGCTTCAAAGAACTTCTGGTTCAGAGGGAAGAAGGACGGGAAAGCCATCAGACCAAGCAGGAATCCGCAGGGCAGATCCAGATGGACAACGAATGTCTTATCGTCTGTTGCTTCAACTCCGAGCTTGTCGAGCGGCATGGAGCCGTCGATGCACGCTGCAGCGTTTGTAACGTTGATCGTGCTGACAATGAAGTTGTATTCAGATGCGAGAGCAGGGTCAACCAGACGTCTCCAGCTGTAAACGAAGTCGTTTGCTGTGACAGGATCGCCGTTGGACCACTTGATGCCGTCTCTCAGATGGAATGTGTAGGTTTTGCCGTCTTCACTGACATCCCACTTTTCAGCCAGGTCAGGCTGAGGCTGTCCGTCAGCGTCGAGTTCGGCGAGACCGCCGATGCAGAGTGAATGGAAGATGAAGGAACGTCCGTCTGTAGCGACATGATGGTCCATTGTGTTCAGGTCATCAGTGATCGCGACAGTGATGGACTTAGGAGCTGCAGGTTCTCCGGAACCGCCGCTTCCGCTGCTTCCACCGCTTGGTGTTCCGCCGCTGCAGCCAGCCAGTAACGCTGCAGCTAACAGTGCACATAAGGATTTCTTGAATTTCATATTGTCCTCCCTTTTCAGAACATTTCCTGTGAACATTTTGTGAACACTTAGGAAACATAAGTCAATTATAAGAGACGGACTCTTCTTTTCAAGCAAAACTTTACAAATTTCTGTATTTTTTTCGTGGAATTTTTCAATCAACATGAAAACATTTTCACAAATTGCTTTGTTTTCATATCATGCACATTTGTATTTAACCCGAAAACAACCATGTCTCCCGGACCTGAAAAAGGCATCCGCGGATGCCTCACAGATCACAGATTTTCTTCGATAAATACGCCTATGCCGTCTTCGTTGTTGGACGCCGTCACATAGCGGGCTGCCTCTTTGACCGGCTCATCCGCGTTTCCCATCGCCACACCGACATAGTCGCGGATCATCTCATAGTCATTCATCATATCCCCGAAGGTCAGGACATTTTCATTGCTGAGACCCAGCTGCCGGCACAGGATCGCCATTCCCTTTGACTTCGTCAGCTCGGGATTCACGACTTCCAGCCTGTCTTTGCCGCTCTGGCTGACAGCGTAGAGTTCCGGTTTTTCCCGGCTGCTGTAGTATGCCAGGATCCGGCCGATCTCTTCCGGCACAGCCGTCACAAGCACCTTGTTGACGGTATCGTAATGCTTCAGATCATCTTCCACAAACGTGAAATGATTCATATTGGCTGTCCGTTCTGTTATCGCATCACGTACTGTCGCATGGTATTCTTCACGATCATAAACGCCGAACGCACAGGCAAATCCTTTCAGATCTTCCATCAGGGCTTCCCTGCCCTCTCTGGAAAGCGGATAGAACTCCTGCATCTCACCGGTCGCGGTGTCATAGACAGCCCCGCCGTTGAAGCCGAGGATCAGATCAGTGCAGTCAGCGATGCCCCAGTCATGCACAAGCATGCGCACTGCGTACGGAGAGCGGCCGGTCGCGATGCCGAACCGGATGCCTTTGGCCGCAAGAGAAGCAATGGCATCTCTTGTCCTGAGTGTGATTTTCTTCTCGTCGGTGAGCAGTGTGCCGTCAACATCTGCCATGATCAGCCTGATCGTTTCTTTCATGGATCATTTCCTCTTCTTTTTGAATATTGATGTGATCGGCGAGATCAGCTTTTCGCCTTCCTTTGACCACCCTTTTTTTGTCCTGGTACCGCAATACGGGCATTTCTCCGCCCGTTCCGGAATGGAACGTCCGCATTTTCTGCAAATCATACAAGCCTCCGTTTCTGATCAAAAGCCGCAAAACAAAACTGCTGTAACAACAGCAGCTCAGAATTATCTTTCAGAACCTGATCTCAACAATGACCTCAGTCAGTTCCTCGTCTGAAAGCGGTGAAGCATTTCCTGAATTGTCATGCATCTGCCGTTCTGTGCCGCTTCTCTCATCCATAAAAACTGCCTCCCTTACATCCCCATCAATTATAATATTCCGAAATGATTGGAAATCCAACACTTTGCTTCTAAAAAAAGTTGGTTTTCCAAGTAAAAAATTGTGCATTGTGTTTTTCTTTCATTCTTCTTTCATTTATGATAGTGGCAGGACGGTAAACAGGCATGAAAAAATACTTCGGAGACAGGGAGTTTCTCTTTAAACTGACAGCCATCGCACTGCCGCTTGCACTGCAGTCTGTCATTAATATGTTCGTCAACCTGATCGATACGATCATGGTCGGAAAGCTCGGCGACATTGCCCTTTCTTCCGTCAATATCTGCAGTCAGTTTCCGTATCTGTACGCGACTGTGTTCATGGGTCTTGGCAATGCGGCACTGGTCATCTGTTCCCAGGCATGGGGCAACAAACGTCCGGACAAGGTGAAAGTCATGGTCGCCTTCTGTCTGCGCATTGCAGTCCTGATCAACATTGTCTTCTTTGCGCTGGCCTTCCTGTTTCCTTCCCAGATCACTTCGATCTATACAAACAATGCCGGCATCATTGAGACCGGCGGCACATATCTGCGCATTCTTTCCGTCTGTCTGCTGTTTCAGTCTTTCAGTCAGATCATCGTCACTCTGCTGCGAAGCGCCGGCGTCAACCGCCTCGGCATGATCACTTCGCTGTTTGCCTGCTTCGCCAATGTATTCTTCAACTGGGTGTTTATCTTCGGAAACCTCGGCGCGCCCAGACTCGGCGTAGCCGGTGCAGCGGTCGGCACAGTCATGGCAAGAACGATGGAATTCATCATTTCCTTCCTGTATATGTTCATGATCGACAAAAAGCTGCATTTCCGCTTTTCCGATCTCTTCCTGAAGATGGATAAGGAAATGCGCTCCGACTTCATCAGGCTGGGTATGCCGAGCCTGATCACAGAAGTCACCGGAAACCTGAATGTCTCAGCTGCCGCCATGATCACCGGACGCGTCAGCGAGTACTATATCGCAGCCAATTCGATCGTACACAACATCTGGACGATCTCTTCCCTGTTCATGTTCGGCATTTCCATGGGTGCCAGCGTCATCATCGGTCACGCGATCGGGGCCGGAAACAGGGAACAGGCACTCCTCTATTCCGATCACCTGATCCACATTGCCTTCGTACTCGGCATCTTCGGAGCTGTTCTGACGCAGGTTCTGGCACCGGTGATCACATCCTTCTTTGAAGTCAGTCCGCAGGCGATCGAAACTGCCGGCATCCTGAAGTATTCCGCGAGCATCGCTGTGTTCTTCTTATGCATGCAGCTGGTCATGTGCAAGGGCATCCTCAGAGGAGGCGGCCAGGCAGCAGCGTTTACCCGGATCGACCTGCTCTCCTGCTGGCTCGTGAATATCCCTCTCGGATTCTTCACCGCGCTTGTCCTGCACGCCAATCCGTTCTTTATCTATCTGAGTCTGCGTGTAGATTATCTGATCAAAACGATCTGGGGCTACTGGAAAATCAAAAAGACGGACTGGATCATCCGTCTCAATGTTGAATAGTTTTACGCAAGACGCTTCTGAAGCGTCTTTTTTACTGCATCTTTGAACGGCAGCGCGGGCAGACAGGCTTTTCCCAGGACACTTCAAATCCGCAGACCGAGCAGCGGCATTCCCTGGCATAGCGGAAGCCTTCCAGATAGGAATCATCTTCGATCTTTTCGTGGATCCAGTGCGGTTTCTCACCGGTTTCCGCAACAGTTTCAGTTTCTTCAGGCATTGCCGGCATTTCAGGTTTCTCTGTCACTTCAGGCTCCTTCTCTGCTTCTTCAGCAGGTTCTTCTGGCTCTTCAGCCTCTTCTGGTTGTTCAGGTTCTTCTTCAAGATCATCAAACAGATCTTCAGGAAGGATCCTGAATCTGGCTGGTTCTTTTTTCTCTTCCGGTTCCGGGACTTCTTCCGGCTCCGCAGGAGCAGGTGCTTCTGTTTCCGGTTCTTCTGCAGGTTCCGGGAT
>JAILCN010000216.1 GCA_024680365.1 Solobacterium sp. | reverse complement strand
TACTTTGCCTGTAGCGTCGGAGAAGTATCATCAGCAACTATCGAAAGGTACATAGCCGAGCAAGGCTAAACAGAAAGGAGAAAGCGGCTCCTCCCACCTACTGAAGTAAGTGGGTTTCCGCCGCTAAATTATGTTATGAATGTGATATCCGAAACGTTCCCCATAGACCATATCTGCTTCCTTTAGTACTTTCATGTGCTGGGAGACGGCTGATTCTGTGATCCCGAGCTTTTTTGACAGAGAACGGACGCAGTGTTTCCGGATCAGAAGCTGCTGAAAAATGGAAAGCCGCGTGGGGTCTCCCAGGGCTTTCAGCATCACGGTGATATGCATGCGGTACCTCCCTGATTCTGTAATGAATTTATTATAATTGCCGTATTTGATTTAGTCGATACTTAATCAGTTAAACAGAAAGATCCGCATGAAGGCTCAGCCATGCAAAAACAGGCTGTCCCGGTGATGTATCGGTCAGCCTGTTTTGTACATATTTGACGCTCAGTCCGTCTGTACGGATCAGAAGGGAAGGTTTTTCCGTATCCTGGCGATGATCTTTCCGCCATTTCTTCTGTCCGCCGCAAGCAGGATCAGCAGGACTGCTGTGATCCAGGTGACATTCATAAACGCGGTGCGCACGCCGGTATCCTGATACATGCACACGTAGGTGCCGGGACCTGCGGAATAGAAGCTGACCATCGCTTCTGTATCCGGCATAGCCTTCAGGATCTCGGTTTTTCCTTCATAGGTCCTGGTGATCAGATAGCCTTTGTACCAGGTGATCGGCAGGCTGACGGCACAGTCTGCTTCATCAAGTTCGAAGAGAAGACGGGTGCTGTATTTCTTCATTTCTATTTCCGGACGGGGAATGCCGTTGATCCGCAGACTGCCGTCGCGGCCGCGGAAATCAGGCGCGTTCTGGGGCAGATAGTCGGCACCGGCAAGTTCCACTCTGACATAATAGGCGGAGTAATACGGATCGCATAATGCGCCGTCCAGCACCTCATCCCAGCTCATGCCGGAAGGCATGCCGAATGTCCGGGTATAGACCGGAAGCACATGCCAGACGCATTCCGCTGACAGGATCAGACAGAAGACCGGGATGACCGCTTTCGGAAACAGTTCACAGCAGGCATATGCAGCCGGTACGCACAGCAGAAGCAGAGCAGGCGTGCTCAGCCGCCAGGGGAACTGGATGACGCGCAGGAAGGTCAGATGATCCCATGGCGTCCAGGTGCCCGGCAGGATCAGGAAGATATATCCCAGGATCACCATGGCTGTCATGAATCTGTTTTTTTCTTTGCAGAAGAGATACAGCAGCGGCAGGAACGTTGCGGAAAGACCGACGTTGACCAGCATCGCTGATTCCGGCGGCGTTGCGTGTCCGGAGAAGCCGAAGATCGTTTTGTTGGCGAAGAACTGCCGGAAGGACATGGCAGCTGAACCGAGGTCGCTGGATGCGGCGTAGAGACCGACGATGAATTTCTGCGAGCGCAGCTGTTCGATCATCGGGATCGTATAGAAGGACGTTAACAGGAACGCGCATCCCACGCCCTTGCACAGAGAAATGAACATGTCTTTGTTCAGACTGCGGACCATGACGAGGAAGAAGATCACACACAGAACGGAGCCGAACAGGAACGTCAGGTTGTGACAGAGGGCAAGCACCGAAAGGCCTGCCGTCAGTACCGGCCATTTTTCCGTGTCTTTTTCCGCCATGATCATATACATGCCGAGGATGACGAGCGGCAGCGGCGCAAACGCGAGACACTCACCGAGGGCACCGCGGACATAGATATCGGTGATCCGGTAATTGGAGAACAGATAGATGCAGGCAGCCAGCAGACTGACAGACCGCTTCTTCGTGATATGGAACGCCAGCCACATCATGGTAAGCGCGGAGGCGTATGTGAACACGAAGACTATGAATTTGTAGCAGAAGGTCAGCGGCAGTCCGGCGATATGGAGAAGAGCGGGAACGATCAGAAAGACGTCGCTGTAGAACAGCGGGCTTGCATAGCCGTAGCCGCCGTTTTCATACGGATAAACAGCCGGCAGAAACGAGCCGTCCCGGATCGCTTTTGAAAGATTCTCGATCCTGGACAGATGAAAGAACGTATCGTGCTCGATGGGCAGAAACGCCTTTGTCAGATACGGAAACAATACGATCACTGTCATCAGCAGACCGGCTGCCAGATCGATACCGTGTTTTCTGAGAAATGTTTTCATCCGAAATACCAGCTGGGGAACCACTCCAGCATTTTAATATACGCCTGAGACGTGCCGAATCCGGCAGTTGCTGGCAAAAAGAGCACGAACAGGAAGACATAGACAGCCAGGAAGGCATACAGCAGATTGCGCCATTTCCCATCTTTCTTTTCCATGCTGCGGAAGAAACAGATGATCGCCATGGCGGTAAAGATGCTGGTCGGGTAATAGTGATACGAGAAGACGCAGCGCTGCACGAAGGATACCCAGGGGCCAAGCGTCGTCAGGATGCCGACGGTGATGATCCATGCTTCCGCCTTGCGCTTCCGCAGCGCTTCGTAAAAGACATACAGCGAAGCGGGCAGGCCGACCCAGGTCAGCAGCGGATTGGAGAAGCAGGAGATCGTGTGCATATAGCCGTTCTGGTCGTGGCCGAGGTAATACCACATGGGTCTTGCGTCGACGATCCACATGTACCAGGAAGACTGGTAGGGGTGGGTCGCTTCCAGATCAGCATGGTAGCGGTACATGGAAACAGAGTGCTTCCAGATGTTCGCGATGGACCAGGTGTCATTGCGCCAGATGTGATCGGGCAGGAAGGAAAGCCAGTAGATGGCTGCCGGGATAAAGATGAAGAAGAGGAAGCACAGCAGGATGCTTGTCGTCAGGGCTTTCGGGAAGACCGCTTTGATATGTTCCGCTTCCTGACGCAGATCATCATCTGCTTCCGGATCTTTCAGCACTGCCAGTGCCTTTTTGTATTCCAGCGCCCTTGTGATCCAGTTGGTAAAGAGAATGATCGCAAGACCGACCGCGCCGTAGCAGGCTGTCCACTTCGCGGCGATCGCGATGCCGGTCCAGATGCCGCAGATCAGGAGAAGCTTCAGCGTATCCTTCAGCGGCGTGTCATAGAACGATGTGAAGAAGTAGCGGATCATGTACCAGAACATGATCATGATAAACAGCAGGCTGTATGGTTCGAGAGTGCCGATGCGGGATGTCGTCAGATGCATGAAGTCACCGGCCAGAAGCACGGTGCCGGCCGTGCACCAGACCGTTTCCGCAAACAGCAGCTTCAGCAGGGCATACATGACGGGAACCATCAGGATGCCGCAGACCGCGCCGCCGATCCGCCAGACCAGCGGCGACATGCCGAAGAGGCGGATGAAGAGAGCCATGATATTGGTGCCAAGAAGCGGATGTACGCTGGCATACATGTACTGTCCGTTCGCGACCTCCCAGGCGTTGCGCGGATGATAGACTTCATCGAAGTAACCTTCATCATAGTAAGTCGGATAGAGGACCAGCTTGTCCTGCTCGTCGATCAGCAGTTCAGCCGGATATTTCGAATCTCTGCCGCCGTCGGCATAGACGGATATGGGTATGAAATGCTCGCCGTTCACACTGCTGCGCAGGCCGATCTCGGCAATGCAGTCGCTCTTTGAGATGAAGCGGAACCAGACATAGCGGTAGTCCCAGCTGCCGTACAGCATGGAATACTGATAGATGCTGTAGTCGTCCAGGACACCGATCTCATCCCATGTTTCATAATCATTGGAACCGTAGACGGTGATGTTGTGGAAGCCGAGCTGGTAGGCGTCCGGGTTGGAATTGTTGTCACCCTCCGCCGCCAGGGCATAGACCGCATCAAACGCAGTCTCTTCCGGAAGCTGGAAGACAACGTCCTGACCGTCATCCTGGAAGGAAGGCTGCCACAGGGTCGTCGGAAAGACCGGAGATCCAAGCTTCCATAGTGATACGACGGCGTAGACCGCGGTGATCAGGCAGACATTGCGCACATCCGCTCTGCTCCAGCGGGCTTTCGGGCGCGACGGACGGCCGATGCGCATCGGCTTTACAGGTCCTTCTTCTTTTTCGGAAAAGGGGATCCGGCTGAAGAGCAGCCAGATCAAAAGTGAAACTGCCAGGCAGACAAGCGCGATGGCAGGGATTTCAGTATCTCTGAATAATGTATATCCGATCGTTTCCATGCCATCTATTATACAGTGGAAAGGCACAGCGGGAAAAGTTCAAAAATTGCTGGCACTCGCCTTGACACAGTGATAAAGAAAGCTATAATACATAGTGTTAGCAGACGAGAGTTCAGAGTGCTAAAGCAAAGGAGGCTATGATATGCTGAAACCACTGCATGATTATGTTGTGCTTGAAAAACTGAAAGAAGAAGAAAAGACCCAGAGCGGGATCATCCTGACAAAGGAACCCAAGGATCAGCCGAGCCGCGGCGTTGTCGTGGCTGTCGGTCCCGGCAAGACAGAAGACGGAAAACTCATTCCCGTCGATCTGAAAGAGGGGCAGAGAGTTGTATATAAAAAATATTCCGGAACAGAGATCACGGAAGACAAGAAGGATTATCTGCTGATCAAGGCAGAAGATATCCTGGCTGTCATTGAATAACAGAAGAGGTGAATAATATGGCAAAAGAGATCAGATATTCGAAGGATGCCAGACAGAAGATGCTGGAAGGCGTCAACACGCTGGCTGACGCGGTCAAGGTCACACTCGGCCCCAAGGGAAGAAACGTCGTTCTGGAAAAGAGCTACGGTTCTCCGGTCATCACAAATGACGGCGTAACGATCGCCAAGGAGATCGAACTGGAAGACAAGTTCGCCAACATGGGCGCAAAACTCGTCTATGAAGCAGCGAACAATACAAATGAGCTGGCCGGTGACGGTACGACAACAGCTACGATCCTGACCCAGGCAATGATCGAAGCAGGACTCAAGGCAGTTGACAAGGGCGCGAACCCGGTCCTGATGAGAGAAGGTATTGAAAAGGCAGCCAACGCTGTCGCTAAGGAACTGCTGAGCAGAAGCCATCAGGTCACGACCAATGAAGACATCCGCAACATCGCTGAGATCTCTTCCGGCAGTGAAGAGATCGGCATGCGCATTGCGGAAGCAATGGAAAAAGTCGGCAACGACGGCGTCATCAACGTTGATGAATCCAGAAGCTTTGAAACAACTCTGGAGATGACAGAAGGCATGCAGTACGACAAGGGATATGTATCCCCGTACATGGTCTCTGACCGCGACAAGATGGAAGTTGCCATGGACAGTCCGTACATTATGGTGACAGATCAGAAGATCAACACGATCCAGGACATCCTGCCGGTTCTCGAGGAAGTCGTCAAGGCCAACAAGCCGCTGCTCATCATCGCTGACGATTATGACAACGAAGTCATGAGCACGCTGATCATCAACAAACTCAGAGGCACATTCAATGTTGTCGCAACAAAGGCTCCGGGCTTCGGCGACAACGCGAAGAACCAGCTCGGCGATATCGCTGCCATGACAGGCGCGACATTCTTCGCCAAGGATCTGAACGCGAATCTGGCAGAAATGACAGTCGCTGATCTTGGCTCCGCGAAGAAAGTTGTTGTCGGCAAGGACAAGACAACGATCATCGATGGTGCCGGCGACAAGGCAGTCATCGCTCAGAGGATCTCTGAGATCAAAGCCGCGATCGAGAATACAAAATCCGATTACGACAAGAAGAAGCTCCAGGAACGTCTCGGCAAGCTGTCCAACGGCGTCGCTCTGATCAAGGTCGGTGCAACGACAGAGACAGAACTGAAAGACAAGAAGCTCCGCATTGAGGACGCTCTCAACGCCACCAAGGCAGCGGTCGCTGAAGGTGTCGTATGCGGCGGCGGACTGGCGCTTGTTCAGGCATACAAGGCAGTCAAAGACACTGTGAAGTCTGATATCGTCGACGTCCAGCGCGGCATCAACGTCTGCCTCGAAGCACTGAAGCAGCCGGTCATGCAGATCGCTGAGAACGCCGGATTCGACGGCAACGAGATCCTCGAAAAGACATTTGCCGCGAAGGAGAACGAAGGCTTCAACGCCAAGACAGGCGAATGGGTCAACATGTTTGAAGCAGGCATCATCGATCCGACAAAGGTCACAAGAACAGCTCTGCTGAATGCCGCAAGCATTTCCGGACTGTTCATCACGACAGAAGCAGCTGTTGCTGAGATCCCTCAGCCGGAACCGGCAGCACCGGCAATGCCGCAGTATTAATTAACTGAACACAAGGCATCTTCGGATGCCTTTTTTCATGAAAAAACCGCAGATCACTGCGGTTCAATACGCACCATCTGGTATCCGATGCCGACGTGCGTGCGGATCAGATCTTCGTTCGATGCCTGTTTCAGTTTTTTGCGGAGCGAGTTCATATACACCCGCAGGGATACGATATCGGCTGCCATTTCGCCGCCCCAGACACGGTCGATGATATATGTGTGCGTCAGCACTTTGCCGACGCTGCGGGCCAGCAGGGTGAGCAGCTTGTATTCAATATTGGTCAGATGGATCTCCGTATCATGCACATAGACAAGGTTTGAGGCATAATCGATGCGCAGATAGCCGTTGATGAATTCCGGCCTCGTTTCCGTGTTGGCGCGCAGATACAGCATGCGTCTGTGAGCAGCCCGTATCCGTGCCATCATTTCATCGACAGAGAATGGCTTGGTCAGATAATCGTCAGCGCCGCTGTCCAGCGCTTCGATCTTGTCGCTGTCTTCGCCGCGGGCACTGATAATGATGATCACAGCTGAAGACCAGGAACGGACAGTGCGGATCACTTCGATGCCATCGATGTCAGGCAGACCGAGATCAAGCAGGATCAGGTCGGGATTCATCGAAGAGCAGAGGGCAATCGCCTGGTTTCCGGTTGACGCACTCTGGTAAGAGGTGCATCCGTTGATCTTGAGCGTCGTTGTGATGAGGTTGGAAACGGAGCGGTCATCTTCGACAACCAGTATTTTCATGTCATTCATAAGTGCTGACCTCCTTTGCAGAAAGGCTGAATGTAAAGACGGTGCCGTGCGGATCCGCATCGGCGACAGTGATCGTGCTGCCGTGGGCTTTCATGATCATCGCGCAGACATTGAGGCCGATGCCCATGCTGCGGACAGCGTCTGTGTAGGAATGCGATCCGGTGTAGAACAGATCGAAGATATTTTTCTTTTCTTCATCGGGAATGCCGGGGCCGTTGTCGCTGACGGAGACGAAGACTCTGTCGTCCTGCTTCCATGCGCGGACCGTGATCGCAGATCCTTCCGGCGTATATTTCAGGGCATTGTTGATCAGATTGACAAGCACCTGGGTGATCAGCTTGGGATCCATCATCGCGAACAGCGGTGCGTCGCCGGTATCGATCTGAAGCGTATGGGAACCTGTATCATTGATATGCCGCAGGCTTTCTTCAATGACATCTGAAATATCTTCAGCGGACAGGGAGGTGGCAGGATCGCTTTCCAGCTTTGTCATGGAAAGGATGTTCTCCATCTGCTCGATCAGCCAGAGAGAATCCTCCCGGATATCCGCGTAGGTCTTGTCGCGGTCTTCCTGGGTCATGACGCTGCTGTTGCCGGCCAGGTTGCAGGCATTGCCGTAGATCGCTGTCAGCGGTGTTCTGAGATCATGTGATACGGAACGAAGCAGGCCGGCCCGCATCCGTTCTTTTTCCGCGAACACTTCCGCGAGCTGTCTTTCACGCTGCATTTTCTCATGGTCCATCGCCATTGAAAATTCATGGAGAATGGAATGGAGAAGGGTGCTTTCAAAATCAGAAAGCGGCTTTTTTTTCATGTCGATCGCCAGTACGCCGTAGCGGCGGTCTTCGATGTGAATACTGAGATACTGATACCGGAAGTTTCTGAAATGCGACGTATACGCACCAGAATAGTGCAGATTGGCTTTTGTCCATTCGACGGCTTCCCGTTCTCCGGTAAGATCGTATATCTGTTCACCGGCATCTTCTGCAGCCGGGAACACGGAAGGCGGCTGACTGTCTTCATGGAAGAAGATCACGGTCCGGTCCAGCAGATTGGACAGCTGATCGCAGGTGATGCGGATGAGATCCCTGCTTCCGGCTGCCTGCTCAAGCTGCTTGGACGTATCCAGCAGGATCTTTGCCTGATAGGCATTCTCTGCCGAACGGCGGGCGATCGTCTTGACCCGAGTTGCCAGCGAACTGGTGAGCAGTGAAGCGATGACCGTGACAAGATATGTCATCAGGTATTCCGGATCATAGACCAGCAGACTGTACCGCGGTTCGATAAACAGAAAATTGAATAAGAGGATATACAGCACGGCTGCCAGCAGACCGTAGATCTGATGGGATGTCAGCAGGGATGCGATCAGTACGCCGAGAATATAGATCGTGATGATGTTGGCGTTGCTGTAGCGCGATCTGTCGATCAGCAGACACAGGAAGGTCGCGGCTGCCATCACTGCCAGCACCAGAAGCAGATCCCGCAGATTCCAGGAGACGTGATCGGATCTTCTGCTGATCTGCGGAAACGCGGATGAACGCATGTCAGGAATGACATGGATATCCACTTCCGGCAGAGCGCTGACAAGCTGATCTGACAGCGGCTTTTTCGCGGACATCAGAAAAGACGGGGGACTCCAGCCGAGATACAGATCAGTCGCTTTGACACGGCGGGCGTATTCAGTGATTCCCATGACAATATCGCCGCTTTCCAGAGCCTGGATCTTAAATCCCAGGCGGCGCGCGGTCTCAATGTTCTCGCGCAGCTGGGTGTCTCCGGAAGCGGCGTCATTTCGTGATTCAATATACAGCGCGATCCCTTCACTGCCCGGAATGTTCAGCGCCTTGGCGGCAGTCCGGATGACTCTCTGACTGGACGGAGAGGCGGAAAGGCAGAGCAGGATCACACTGCCAGAGTGTTTGTTATTCGTCTCAGACATGCTGTACCTCAATATTCAAAATAATATCAGAGGTTGGGAAAGTCAAATTCAGAAGAAGACAGATGGGATGTCATCAGGCGGGTCTTTTTTTTCTGATCCGGAATCTTTCATTCTTTTTCGTTTCCGGCGGGGTGTTTCCTGATCATAAAACGCATCGATAGCCCTGATGAGAACGAAATACATGAACCCCGCGCAGATAATGATTCCGATCATCATAGATACCTCAGACAGCGCGTTCATTTTCCGTTACCTCTGGATCTGGAAGATTTTCTGGACATCATCAAACTTGCCGAGCACAAGCATGTTTCTGCCGTAGTGCATCACGGTATCATTGCTGATGTTCATGTTCATGATGTCCTCTTTGATGCCGAGAATATTCAGGTGATATTTCCGGCGTACATCGAGTTCACCGATCTTCTTGCCGTCCCAGTGGCGGGGCACAGCGATCTCAAAGATGGAATAGCCGTCCGTCAGCTCAATATAGTTGGAAATGTTGTCAGAGCTGTAGCGGATCGCTGTCCAGGAGCCAAGCTGCCGTTCCGGATAAACGACTGCGTGGGCGCCGTTTCTCAGCAGGAACTTTTCCTGCGATCCGGTCGTTGCCCGGGCTACGATCTTTTTTGCGCCGAGTTCATTGACCAGGAAGACCGTTTCCAGGGAGGCCAGGAAGTCGTCACCGATGGCAACGATGCACAGATCAAAATGATTGATGCCGATCGATTGCATGAATTCCTCATTCGTACTGTCGCCGATGCGGGCGTCAGACACGAGGTTCATGATCTTCTCGATGCGTTCTTCATTTCTGTCAATGACCATGATCTGATGGCCGAGTTCATGCAGTTTGCGTATTGTATAGCGGCCGAAGCGGCCTGCGCCGATAACCAGACAGTTTTTCATTGTATTTACCTTCTTTCTAGCCAACCGTGACTTTTTCTTTCGGATAACGGCTGCCGCCGGTGCGGGCTGCCGAAAGCATTGCATAAGCGAGTGTCAGTCCTCCCACTCTTCCGAAGAACATGAATGCTGTCAGGATGAGACGGGATACTGTGCAGAGGGTGGGGGTGACGCCGAGCGACAGACCGACCGTTCCCAGCGCTGACGCGCATTCGAACAGGACAGGCATCACAGGCAGTCCTTCAATGCCGCTGATCAGGACAGTTCCGGCGATCAGCAGGAAGAAATAGATCGAAAACAGCGTCAGAGCGTTGTAAACCGTGTCGGTCGGGATACGCCGCCTGAAGCAGACGACATCCTGATTGCGCCGCATGGAGGCCCGGGCTGACATGGCAATGACAGCCAGCGTGGTGACTTTCATGCCGCCGGCAGTCGAACCGGGCGCACCGCCGGTGATCATTAACAGGATCGTGATCAGGTGCGAACCTTCGCTCATCTTGCTGTAGTCATAAGTATTGAAGCCTGCCGTACGCGGTGTCACTGTCTGAAACAGAGCAAGCAGGAACCGCTCTTTCCCGGTAAAGGCTTTGAATTCAAGAAAATAGAAATACAGGAACGGCACGAAGATCAGCACAGCAGTGGAAGCCAGGATGATCTTTGTCTGGAGCCGGTACTGGTGCCAGTGGAATTTGTTTTCAAGCAGATCGCGCCAGGTCAGGAAGCCGATGCCGCCGAAGATGATCAGCGTGCAGATGATCAGGTTGACCGGGACGGAAGTCGCGTAGTCACACAGGGAATTGAACGGCATATCGAGTGAGAGAAGATCGAAGCCGGCATTGCAGAAAGCGGAAACGGAATGGAATATAGCGAAGAAGATGCCCCGGAAGAAACCGTAGTCAATGAGCATGAACGGCAGCAGCAGAACTGCACCGATCGCTTCGATCCATACCGTGCCGAGCAGGAAGAAATATGTGTAGTGAATGACGCCGGCTGTTTCCGGTGCGGAGACCGAGTCCTGCAGGGTGATGCGCTCGATGATGCCGATCTTTTTGCCTGTCCACAGCATGGTCAGGACGATCGCGGTGACAATGCCGATACCTCCGATCTGAATGAGGATCAGGATGATCAGCTTGCCGAACAGCGACCAGTACGTCGCCGTATTATAGACGACAAGACCGGTAACGCAGGATGCGGAGGCAGCTGTAAACAGGGCATCCGCAAACGGTGTCCATTCGCCTGCGGCAGATGAAAACGGCAGACTCAGCAGCACAGCGCCGCCCAGGATCAGAAGGAAAAAGCCGATCATGATCGTGCGGAATGAATTCGTATGTTCCTGGAACCAGATCCGTATTTTCAGCATTTTCAGACTCCTTTCCTGCTTTGATTCTGTAACAGCGGGGATTAATTCGGGATTAAAATAACGGCTTCGGCGTTAAAATGGCATTAAGAAAGCATGCCGGGCCCGGGAAGACAGGGATCTGCATGCAGTGGCATTTATTCACTGTTCGTGGTAAGGTAGTATTTGCACACAGGGAGTTTTTATGCTGGAAAAAATCAAAGCGAAATTCTTTACCGGCAGATTTCTGACCTTCGGGCTGATCGGCGGATTCAATACGGTCCTGGCCCAGGTCCTGTACATGATATTTGTAAAGCTTGGTGTGCAGGTCTCGCTGGCCAGTATAGCAGGGGATGTTCTTTCCATGGCCTCTTCGTATTTTCTGAATATGAAGTTTACCTGGCGGATGAAGCCCTCCTGGCGGACAGCTGTTACGTTTCCGCTGAGCTATCTGCCGGGAACAGCGATCGCTGCGCTGGCTGTCTGGATCATCAGCGATGTATGCGGGGGACCTGAGATCTACGCTAAACTGCTCTCTCTTCCTTTCACGATCCCGCTCAATTATCTTGTGATGGGCTTTATCGTGAAAAAATCCGGAGGGAGGAAAGAGGAAACAAAATGATAACAGGCATAACAGCCGCGCTGGCAATTCTTCTGCTTTGTGAAGGATGCGGCGCATGGGTACTTGATAAACTGCAGATCGAACAGAAAGGCTACGCAGCACCGGCCGGGGCAGCTGTGCTTTTTGCTCTGCTTGAGATTCTTTATCTTCCGGTCATGGTGCTCCATCTTCAGACATCTCTGACGCGCATTCTGAGCGCGGCGGCGGTATGTCTGACAGCTGCGCTGTTCTTCAGCAGATTCCGGAAAACGGCGCATACTCTTATCCGGCCTGATACGCTGTATATCGCTGCGGTGCTTCTGCTGTATACGGTGCTGTGGCTGAAATTCAAGCCCGGGATGGAAGATCCGGATGGGCGTGAGGCGGCGATGATCCTGGCAAACGCGAAGGCGGTGACTGTTGATCTGAAGATGTTCCGCCTGCAGGGCTACAAGCTGTTTGAAGCTTTCTTCTACTGGATGCTTGGCAGTTCGATGGAGAAAACCGTGCTGTCGCTGAGTCTGTTTGCGACCGGCATCGCTTCCATGCTGTCGATGAATATCGTCAACAGCTTCAATCTGAAAAATCCCTGGTTCCGCTTTACTCTGATCAGCTGCGCGCTGTTCTATACAGAATTCTACGGATGGCGGATCACCGGTGCGTACTTCAGTGAGAACTGGCGCATCACATTCATTGCCATGATGCTGTTTACAGCCTACCAGTGGATGAAGACAGGCAATGAACAGATCAAATATTTCCTGCTGATCATCACCGGTGCGGGACTGGCCTGTACGAACGGGTTCCTGATCATCTCGATCGAGATCATTTACTGTCTCGCTGTCTATCTGTTCAGGATCCAGAAGATCCGTTCGCTGTTTGACGTAACGACCTTCCTGATCCCGGTCGTGGTCTATGTTTCAGCCTGGCTGATCGAACTGAGCCCGGCAGCCGGCATCCTGCTGTTTATCCTGTATGCTGTCTTTGTCGTGATCCGCTACCGGCGGCAGGTCTATACCGCAATTATTGACGCAGAGTATTTCTTTATCGATCATAACCGGAAGATATTCTGGGTCGTGATCCCGCTGATCTTCCTGATCGGTTCGCTGATCATGCACTTCCTGATCCCCGGCCGGGCGATCGGCTACAAATATTATCTGAACTATCTTGTTTCCGTTCCGGTCTCCAATATGATCTTCCTGAGCCGGAACATACTGGACTATGTTCTTGACGTATTCCGTCTTGCCGGCGTCATCGTCTTTATTATGAAAGCCGGAAAGATCCGCGAAGACCGGATGATCCGCTCCATGATGATCTGCATGACGATCTTCTTCCTGAATCCGCTGTGCATGACCATGCTGGCATCGCTGACCGGAACCGAACTGTACGCGTGCGGATTCGAGATCCTGTTCAATCCGTTTACCGATATCCTGCTGTTTGTCTGGATCTATCAGATGTGCCAGTGGACGGTGATCGGCCAGTGGGTCCTGGAACTGTGTCTGGTCGGTACGGCGCTGTTCGGCCATATCGCTTCATTTGCCGGTCTGCAGCAGGGACTGTATTCTGATCTTGTGCATCCGGAACCCAACACATCGGAGGTGGCACCATGAATGTATTTGACTGGGACAATACGATCTACCGGGGCGATTCGACCGCCGGTTTCATCCGCTACTGTCTGACGAAGCGTCCGAAGAGCATGCTCGGACTGCCGCGGACAGCTGTCTGCGGTCTGCTGTTCGGCCTGAAGCTGATGCCGAAGCTGACCTTCAAGCGCAACCTGTATCACATGTTTGTCTATATTGATGATATGGAAGAACTGGTAGAGGAGTTTACTTCTTCTCATATGGATCATGTCAAGCAGTGGTATAAAGATATGCAGAAAGAGGATGACATGGTCATCTCCGCGTCTCCTGAATTTCTCATCGGATCATTCTGCAGAAAACTGGGGATCCGCTATATGATGGCCAGCGTCGTCGACATTCACACCGGTGAATACACCGGAAAGAACTGTCACGGGGAAGAGAAGGTGAGACGGCTGAGGGAACAGTATCCTGATGCTGTGATCGATTCGTTCTACTCTGATTCCTACAGCGATACGCCGCTGGCGAAAGAAGCAAAGCAGGCATTTCTTGTCAAAGGGGACAAACTGCTTCCCTGGTAAATAAAAAAGAGGCAGATGTCTGCCTCCTGAGATGTTTCGTTTGAACCGGATGATTCCGGTTTTTTTATCCGGCCATCTGTGCCTGAACGGCTGTGATGGCAACAACACCGACGATGTCATCAGCGCTGCATCCGCGGGAGAGGTCGTTGACCGGCTTCGCGATACCCTGGAGCATCGGTCCGTAAGCCTCAGCCTTGGCAAGTCTCTGAACGAGCTTGTAAGCGCTGTTTCCGCAGTCGAGGTTCGGGAATACAAGAACGTTTGCCTTGCCGGCAACAGGCGAACCCGGAGCCTTGGATGCTGCGACAGACGGTACGATCGCTGCGTCGACCTGCAGTTCACCATCGCATACGAGATCCGGATACTGTTCGTGAGCTGCTGTGACAGCCGCGACGACCTTGTCAACAAGAGCGTGCTTTGCGCTTCCCTTGGAAGAATGGGAGATGAACGCAACATACGGATCCTTGCCGGTCAGTGCCTTGAAGCTGTTCGCACTGTCGTTGGCGATCGCTGCGAGTGCTTCGGAATCAGGATCCTGGTTCAGACCGCAGTCAGCGAATACGAATGTGCCGTCAGCACCGTATTCACAGTTCGGAACATCCATGACAAAGAAGCCGGAGACAAGCTTTGCGCCTTTGGCAGTCTTGAGGATCTGCAGAGCAGGACGCAGGGTGTTGGCTGTGCTGTGGCAGGCACCGGAAACAAGTCCGTCGCCTTCGCCGTTCTTCAGCATGACAACGCCGAATGTTGTGCGGTCTTTCAGAAGTGCTTCTCTGGCTGCTTCCGGTGTCATGCCCTTTGCTTTTCTCAGTTCATACAGCAGGTTGACATAGCCTTCCAGCTTTTCGGATGTTTCCGGATCGATGATCTCGGCTCGGCTGATGTCAACACCGTATTTTTCCGCGTCTGCTTTGACAACATCAGGATTTCCGATCAGAACGAGCTTTGCAGTCTTTTCTTCAAGGACTTTCGCTGCCGCGCGGAGGGTTCTTTCATCTTCGGACTCAGGGAGAATGATCGTCTTGAGATCTTTTCTGGCCTTTTCTTTAATTGTTTCAATAAATGACATGTTTCATGTCCTCCTTCGATTCAATTTTACTCCGTACGGCCAATTAAGGAAATGGTGAAAAAGGGTTTTCTGTGTTCATCGCAGTTTTGCGTCATGCTATACTGTTTGTAGAAAAAGAACGCAGGCAGAAGGGAGCTTCTGCTGCTGCGCGCGAGGAGAAAATCATGTCATCATTTGTTCTGAAAAACGAAAAAGCATGCGCTGTTATCGATGAGCATGCATCTGAGATCCACAGCTTCAGAAATCTTGAAACAGGCCTTGAGTATATGTGGCAGGGCGATCCGGCGTTCTGGAGCGGCCGCAACCCGACCCTGTTCCCGATGGTGGGAAGCACCTGGGACAAGATCCTCCATATCGGCGGAAAAGAATATGTCACAGGCAACCACGGCTTCACAAGAAGAAGTGATTTCACCTGCGTTGAACATGACGACGCGCATCTGATCATGGAACTGAAGGACAGTGAAGCAACGCTGAAGGAATATCCGTTCCGCTTTACCCTGCGGATCCTGTATGAACTGCAGGAAAACAAACTCGTGATCACCTACACGATCAAAAATGAAAACGATGTCGTCATGCCGTTCAACTTCGGTCTGCATCCGGCCTTCAACTGCCCGCTGGATCCGGCGAAGAAATATGAGGACTATCACATTGAATTCTCCAATCCGGAAACATTTGAATGGCTGGATACAAAGATCGACGGCGAAAAGGTCATGAAGCTGGATCCGGAAGCGCTGGCCAAAACGATCATCATCACTGAACCGGCCAGCTCAGAAAGCAGCCTGACTGACGGCGAACACGGCGTTACAGTTTCCAATGTCGGTTATAAATGGCTTGCCTACTGGTCGCCGAACGCTCCGTTCGTCTGCATCGAGCCGTGGCATTCCCACACGGATTTCGACAAGGTCGAAGTGCCGTTTGAGGAAAGAGAAGGAACGCTCTTCCTCGATGCCGGCCGGACATGGACGACAGCTTACAGCATCAGGATCTGGTAAGCGGAAGGAGGTCATTCATGTTCAACATTATCATCACTGACAGCTATGACAAAGTCAGCAGCGAAGCATTCCGGATCATGAAGGAAGAACTGAAGAAAGAAGCTCCGGTGCTTGGCCTCGCGACGGGTTCCAGTCCGATCGGTCTGTATAAGAAGATGATTGCTGACCACAATGCCAACGGAACGTCGTACGACAATGTCACGACCTACAATCTGGACGAATATATCGGTCTGCCCAGGGAACATGATCAGTCTTACTGGACATTTATGCATGAGAATCTCTTTGATCAGATCGAGATGCCGGAAGAGAATGTGCATCTTCCTGACGGAACAGGCACGGATCCGGAAGCGTCATGCCGGAAGTATGAAGAGGAACTCAGTGTCCGCCAGATCGGGCTGCAGATCCTCGGCATCGGCAGTGACGGACATATCGGCTTCAATGAGCCGGGTACACCGTTCGACAGTCTGACACATATCGCGGAGCTGACCGAACAGACACGCCGGGATAATGCCCGCTTCTTTGACGACAACATCGATCTTGTTCCGAAGGAGTCTATTACGATGGGTCTTGCCAGCATCATGAAAGCTGCGAAGATCATCGTGATCGCTACCGGCCGCAACAAGGCAGACGCCGTATACGGAATGATCAAAGGACCGAAGACAGAAGAATGCCCGGCCAGCATCCTGCAGGATCACGATGATGTGACAGTCATTCTGGATGAAGAGGCAGCCGCAAGGCTGTAGAGCATTCCGCTTTCAAATGAAGAAATGAATATGGCATAATATGCGAGGAGGTAATCAACTATGTATATTGTAAAAACTGAAGAAGAATATGATCAGATCCTGAAAGACAATGCGTCTGTATTCGTTGATTTCTACGCTGACTGGTGCGGACCCTGCAAGATGGTCGGACCGCTTGTTGAACAGCTGGCAGATGAAAATAAAGACGTCTGCTTCATCAAGGTGAATGTTGATGATCTGCCGGAGGTTGCAGGCCGCTACGGAATCATGTCGATCCCGACGATGATCTCATTCAAGAACGGCGAACAGGCAGCCAATACACTGGGCTTCCAGCCGAAAGAAGCACTGTACAGACTTGTAGAGGCAGCACGATAAGGTTTGCGAGGGACTTCCTGCGGGAAGTCTTTTTTTTGCTTGTTTTGTTTACAATTTCTAAACAAAAAGTTTATTTACAGTATTGCATTCAGGTGCTGTTTCTGTATAATTGTATTGGTTTAATAATCACAAAGATTAAGTTTACTAATAGTAAACAACGAAAGCGGGTGATGAAATGTTTGACATCGGTCACAGAATCAGACAGCTGCGGGTCCAGAACGGCCTGACGCTGGAAGAACTTGCTTCCAGAACGGAACTGACAAAAGGATTCCTTTCCCAGCTGGAAAGAAATCTCACATCGCCGTCACTGCAGACGCTTGAGGATATTGCCGAAGCGCTGGGAGTGACGATGTCCGGGTTCTTCGCCGAAGTGAGCACGGAAAAGGTCGTGTTTACAGCAGAAGACATCTTCGTGGATGAGCAGGATGATTTCACGATCCGCTGGATCGTCCCCAATGCCCAGAAGAACAGGATGGAACCGATCATCCTGGAACTTGAACCGGGCGGAGCATCGCGGGAGATCGAACCGCATGAAGGGGAAGAGTTCGGCTATGTGATGAACGGCCGCATCAGTCTCGTGAATACCGCAGATAAAAAAGGGGTAACGGTACGAAAAGGAGAGACGTTCTACATCCGTGGTAATGAAGCCCATTACCTGGTCAACAAAGGTACCGCAAAGGCTTCGGTGCTGTGGATCAGCACTCCGCCGGTTTTCTGATAAGGGAGAGTAAAAATGAGAAAGCTGATTGAAGTAAAAAACGTTGTCAAGACATTTGACAAACAGGTCGTCCTGAAGGGGATCTCTCTGGACATCTATGAAAATGAATTTGTTACGCTTCTCGGACCCTCCGGCTGCGGTAAGACCACACTGCTGAGGATCATTGCCGGCTTCCTGGAGCCGACAGAAGGCCATGTCATTATGGACGGCGAGGATATCGCGACCGTTCCCGCGTACAAGAGGGATGTCAACACGGTGTTCCAGCATTACGCACTGTTCCCGCATCTCGATGTTTACGACAACATCGCGTTCGGTCTGAAGATCAAGAAGATGCCGAAAGACATCATTGACCAGAAGGTCAGCAGAATGATCTCACTTGTCGGTCTGGAAGGCTTTGAACACCGCGACGTTACCAAGATGTCCGGCGGCCAGCAGCAGCGTGTCGCCATTGCCAGAGCGCTGGTCAACGAGCCGAAGGTCCTTCTGCTTGATGAATCCCTGTCCGCTCTTGACAAGAACCTGAGAAAAGAAATGCAGCTGGAACTGAAAGAGATCCAGCGTGAAGTCGGCATCACCTTCATCTTTGTTACCCACGACCAGGAAGAAGCGCTGACGATGTCTGACAAGATCGTCATCATGAAAGACGGCGAGATCGAACAGATCGGTTCGCCGACGGACGTATACAATGAACCTGTCAATGAATACTGCGCAAGATTCATCGGCGATTCCAATATCATTGACGGAATCATGAAGAAAGACAACCTGGTCTCCTTCGATGACGTGGATTATGTCTGCGCTGACAAGGGCTTCCACGAGAATGAACCGGTCGATATCGTGATCCGTCCGGAAGACGTTGATATCGTTCCGAGAAACAAGGGACTGCTCAACGGCGAAGTGAAATCTGTTCTCTTCAAGGGCGTTCATTACGAAGTCATCGTTGAAACAAGCTCCGGTACATCCAAGACGGTTACGATGCATGTCACAAAGAGCCATGATATCGAAAATCCTGAAGCAGGAGAGAAGATCAGCGCATCATCGTTCTATATGGACCTTGAGGACGTTGAAACACTGACGGATACCGAAGTCATTGCCCGTGCCAACGCCCAGGCTTGGAATACAGCTGATGAAGATGTGTCGCTGACAAAGATCGAATACAGCCTGAAGCCGGAAGTCGGCACCTATCCGTGCACATTCTCGACAGACAAGGGTACGATGATCCGCATCAACATCAATGTCGTCAAGCCGGCAGTCGTTGAGGACGCTTCCAACGAGGAAGGCATCCAGGCATTCGATTTCTACAAGACAGCGGATGAGATCAGAGAATCACTTGCGCTGGATACAGATCTGATCAGATGGGCGGATGCCTATGCATGGAATATGGAAGACAATTCCAGAGTAGAGATCTGGGATGTCAAATATGACTTCGATGATGAGAACATCACGGAAGGTGACTATCCGGTCACATTCTCCACGCAGGGACGCGAGATCAAGCTGGAAACAACTGACAGGATCGAAGAAGGCGAACGGATCGGTCTGCATTGGAATCCGGAAGACATTCATGTCATGAGAAAGATGGTGTAATGAGATGAAGAACTTCAGCAAACTCATCTATCCGTACGTGCTGTGGATGATCATCATGATCATTGTTCCGATGCTGATGATCGTTCTCTACGCGTTTACGGTAAAGGGCAATGATGTCCTGACGCTGCAGTTCACACTGAACAACTTCCTCCGCTTTCTGAGCGACGATATCTTCCCCGGCGTTCTCTGGCGGAGTCTGAAGATGGCATTTGTGACGACAGTGTTCTGCATCGCCGTCGGCTATCCGACCGCATACTTCATGGCTTCCCAGAAGCCCAACAGCGCCGCGCTGATGGTGCTTCTGATGACGCTGCCGACCTGGATCAACATGCTCGTGCGCACCTACGCATGGAAGGGCATCCTGACCTGGCTCGGCACATCCGGTGAGTTCAATGTCTACGTCGGCATGGTGTACAACTTCCTGCCGTTCATGATCCTGCAGATCTATACGTCATTATCCAAGATCGACAAGAATCTTCTGATTGCCGCGAACGACCTCGGCGCCAACGACGTGCAGACATTCCTCAAGGTAACGCTGCCGCTGTCGCTGTCCGGCGTCGTCTCCGGGATCACGCTCGTCTTCCTGCCGGCGGTATCAAGCTTCTTTATCCCGAAGCTGCTCGGCGGCGGCCAGTATGTTCTGATCGGTAACCTGATCGAAGATTATTTCGTTTCAACCGGTGACTGGAACTTCGGATCGGCGATCTCCCTGATCATGGCGATCATTATCCTGATCTCCATGTATATCACGAGAAAGCTTGACCGGGAACCGAAGGAGGCAGACTGATGGAAAAGAATAAAAGCAGTTTATTCAGCAAGATCTGGCTCGCGGTCATGCTGGCATTCTTCTATGTGCCGATCATCTACGTCGTGTTCTTCAGCTTCAACGCATCCAAATCGCTTTCACACTTTACCGGCTTCTCCCTGAAGTGGTATGAATCCATGTTCGCCAACCGTTCGATCATGGAAGCGATCTGGTATACAGTGCTCTGCGCGGTCATCGCTACGATCGTATCCACGATCGTCGGAACGATCACAGCGATCGGTCTTTCCAAGTCCAACCGCGTCGTGCGCGAATTCGTCAACCAGGTCAACAACCTGCCGATGCTGAATCCGGAGATCGTCACAGCGATCGGATTCATGCTGTTCTTCACATCTCTGCGCATCAGGACCGGCTTCTATACGATGCTGATGGCACACATTGCCTTCTGTATCCCGTATGTGATCCTCTCGGTCATGCCGCGTCTGAGACGTCTTGATCCCAACATCGCCGAAGCGGCGCTCGATCTTGGCTGCACGCCTCTGCAGGCAATGACCAAGGTCATCATTCCCCAGATCAAAGAGGGGATCGTCGCCGGCGCACTGGTCGCGTTCTCCATGTCATTCGATGACTTCGTCATCTCCATGTTCACGACCGGCCCGGGCGTATCCAACATCTCGATCTATGTCTACTCCAGCGTCAAGAGAGTCAATCCGACGATCAACGCGCTGTCCGCAATCATTGTCTATGTTGTTACCGCGGTACTGATCATCGTGAATGTCGTACCTGTGATCAAAGAAAGAAGGAAGGAAAAAAACAATGTTCTGGAAAAAATCTGAAAAAATCATTCTCGCAGCTGCCATGATCACAATGGCAGGATGCTCCAGCGGAGGCAAAGAGCCGGAAGAAACAATTGATGCCAAGGAAAAATTCGGCTGCAATGTTCTGAACGTTTTCGCACCGGGCGAATATATCGGCGAAAATGTCATCGGCAACTTTGAGAAGAAGTTCAACGCCAAGGTCAACTATGACACATTCGATTCCAACGAAATGATGTATACAAAGCTCCTCGGCGGATCCAGCTATGATGTTCTGCTTCCTTCGGACTATATGATCGAACAGCTGACACAGGAGAACCTCCTTCAGAAGCTTGACAAGAGCCAGATCCCGAACACCTCGCTCGTCGATCCTGTCGTCAAGGCCATGGAAAAGGAATATGATCCGACCGGAGAATACTCCGCTCCGTATTTCTGGGGAACAGTCGGTCTTGTTTACAACACTGAGAATGTTGATGAAGAAACCATCAAGAAGGAAGGATGGGATATCCTCCACAACACAGATTACAAGGGAAAGATCTATTTCTATGATTCCCAGCGTGACGGCTTCATGATCGCTTTCAAGGCACTTGGCTATTCCATGAACACAGGTGACTCCAAGGAGATCACAGCAGCGTACGAATGGCTGAAGAAGATGAACGACACAATGGATCCTGCATATGTAACAGACGAAGTCATCGACTCCATGATCAACGGCGACAAGGACATCGCGATCATGTACTCCGGCGACGCTGCCTTCGTTCTTTCCGAAAATGAAAGCATGGGCTGGATCGAACCGGATCAGGGAACAAACAAATGGGTCGACGCAATGGTCATTCCGGCAAACGCTTCCTGCACAGGCCTGGCACACGCGTGGATCAACGAAATGCTCAGTGAAGAAGTCCAGTATGCAAACTCTGATTATGTCGGATACACATCTGTCAACGTAAACGTTGTCAAGAAGCTCAGCGGCGAAGGCGGCACATACTTCGAGGATCCTGCATACACACCTCGTACAGACGGCGCCAAGGATGAAGTATTCCACTACAACCCGGAACTGAAGAGACAGCTGTCTGACCTCTGGAACAAAGTCAAGCTGAACTGATGCACTGCTGGCATTACACGATATATCGTCCGGAAGGGGAGTTTCTCCTTCCGGATCACCACAAAAACAAGAACAGGGCGCTCCCGTATCTTGAGATCCTGAGGCGCTCTGAACAGCTGATGATCCGTCATCTGGAATCAGAGCGAACAAAGCTGATCGGTTTCGACTACAGCACAGTCTCATACGCAGATACACCCAATCCGGACAAGTGGGCAGCGGAGGCAGTCTTTGAAGCAGTGCGGCAGAAGCTGAAGGAAGTTCCTTCTGTCAGCCGTCTGAACTGCGTTTACCTCTGCCGTACGAAAGAAACCGCTGTGCGGATGGCAGAAGAAGACTGGATCCGGCCTGCCGGAATAAAAAAGGAAGATCTGTATCTTCTGGCATGCGAAACGGAAGAGAACAGCCTGTTCTCTTATGACATCCGGTATTTTGATGAAGCGTACCGCTCGCTGGAACATAACGACGTACGGCGTGCTGCGAGGTTCGCGGAACAGTACTGGAAAGACCATCACAGCCCCGCTGAGTATGAAGAGCTTCTCTGCGGCAGTCCGGTAAAGATCCTGAAAAGAGAATACTTCTGAACGAAAAAAGCCTTGTGTCTCATAACGGACATAAGGCTTTTTTCTGTGAAGCAGTCTTTCAGAATAGAATAAACAGTATCGTTAGTCTGAAAAAAACAGTAATTATTCGGACGAAATGCCTTCCAGCGCATAGAATCTTGCGGATGATGCGCGCGGTCCCCAGTGAAACAGAAGGAGATCACGGAAGTCTTCGGCGCTGATCATACCTCCGCAGCACAGCAGTTCATAGCTGACGTGGTAGTAATGATAGCCGATATGAGAAGTCTCAAAGCCGCAGCGGAGATAGAAGTTTCTGCGCCGGACACGTTCTTCATAGTTCTCTGCGTCTCTCTGCAGCTCCTCGATGTCGATCACGATCGTCTGCTCAGGAAAGACTTTTCTGAGCATTGTGAGGATCCTTGTCCCGATCCCGTGATCCCGCATCGCTTCAGGCACCGCAAGATAGCTCAGATAGACAATATCGTGATACAGAAACAGACAGGTGAAGCCGGCCAGTGTGTGATCCATGTGCCAGACGTTCAGGACCCTGTATTCGTTCTGCAGCTTCAGCAGCATGTTCCAGGGGATCCGTTCATCATCCGGAAAACTGCTGTCATACAGTCTGCGGACAGCGCTCAGTTCTTCGGTGTTTTCAGGCAGGGCAGACATTCTCAGTTCGTTTGACATGCAAGTATTATAACAGGAAACAGGCAGAGCCCTGAAACCAAAAAAAGTCCTGTTGCCAGGAAGCTTTTCATGGGATGGTGGGGATGACGGGACTTGAACCCGTACGGTGTTTCCACCAACGGATTTTAAGTCCGTTGCGTCTGCCGATTCCGCCACATCCCCAGTAAAAATGGAGGTGCCTGCCGGGGTCGAACCGGCGATCACAGAGTTGCAGTCTGTTGCCTTACCACTTGGCTAAGGCACCCTTTGAAACCGTGCTTTCATATTATACGTTTTGAGTTGCGGAAATGCAATATATAAAATTATGCAGAACGTGGTATAATTCGTAACAATCAATACAGAAAGACAGGATGAATTATGAAGAAAGAAACGAAATGCATTCAGGCCGGATACGCACCCGGCAACGGTGATCCCAGAATGATCCCGATCATTCAGAGCACAACGTTCAAGTATGACACGAGTGAAGACATGGGCAAGCTCTTTGATCTGGAAGCGGAAGGGTATTTCTATACACGTCTTCAGAATCCTACAAACGACTATGTAGCAGCCAAGATCGCAGCGCTGGAAGGCGGCACGGCAGGCATGCTTACAAGTTCGGGACAGGCTGCTACATTCTTCTCGGTCTTCAACCTGGCAGGCTGCGGTGATCACGTCATCGCGTCTTCCGCGATCTACGGAGGAAGCTACAATCTGTTCAACGTCACGATGAGACGCATGGGAATTGATTTCACATTCCTGGATCCGGACTGCTCGGATGAAGAGCTGGAAGCTGCGTTCAAACCGAATACAAAGTGTGTCTTCGGTGAAACGATCGCCAATCCGGCGCTGATCGTATTTGATATCGAACGTTTCGCGAAAGCTGCGCATGCGCATGGTGTGCCGCTGATCGTTGACAATACATTCGCAACGCCGATCAACTGCCGGCCGATCGAATGGGGTGCTGACATCGTTACGCATTCCACAACGAAATATATGGACGGCCACGACGCTGCTGTCGGCGGCTGCATCGTTGATTCCGGCAAATTTGACTGGATGGCGCACGCGGACAAGTTTCCGGGCCTGACAACACCGGATGAGTCCTATCACGGCATCACATATGCTGAGAAGTTCGGCATGGGCGGCGCTTTCATTACCAAGGCAACAGCCCAGCTGATGCGCGACCTCGGTTCGATCCAGGCGCCGATGAACGCGTTCCTGCTCAACCTTGGTCTGGAATCCCTGGCTGTCAGAATGCCGAGACACTGCTCCAATGCCCAGAAGGCAGCTGAATTCCTGGCTGCCCATGAAAAGGTAAAGAGCGTCACCTATCCGGGTCTTCCGACGGATAAGTATTACGAAAGAGCGAAGAAGTATATGCCGGACGGAACCTGCGGCGTCATCTCCTTCAGCGTCAGGGGCGGCAGAAAGGCTGCCGAGAAGTTCATGGCGCATCTGAAGGTCGCGATGATCGCGACACACGTCGCTGACGCGCATACATGCGTCCTGCATCCGGCTTCCTCCACTCACAGACAGATGAGTGATGAAGAGCTTGTCGCGGCAGGCGTCGGACCGGATATGATCCGTCTCTCTGTCGGCATTGAAAATATTGACGATATTATTGACGACCTGAAGCAGGCCCTGGAACAGATCTGAGGTGTGATCCATGCCGATCAAGATCCCAAATACACTTCCGGCCAGAGCAGTACTGGAACATGAGAATATCTTCGTGATGACGGAACAGCGTGCGACAACGCAGGATATCCGTCCGCTGCATATTCTCATTCTGAATCTGATGCCGACCAAGATCGTCACGGAGACCCAGCTTGCCAGACTCCTCGGCAATACGCCTCTGCAGGTCGAAATGGATCTGCTGAGGATCTCGTCGCACACACCGAAAAACACGCCGCAGGAACACATGCTGGCGTTCTATCAGGAATTTGACGATGTGAAAGACAACTATTACGACGGCATGATCATCACCGGCGCTCCGGTCGAGGAAATGCCGTTTGAAAAGGTCGACTACTGGGATGAGCTGTGTCAGATCATGGAATGGTCAAAGACGCATATCTACAGTACGTTCCACATCTGCTGGGGTGCCCAGGCAGCCCTGTATTACCATTACGGCATTCCCAAATATCCTCTGGATGAAAAGATGTTCGGCGTCTTCCCGCACAAGGTCGTACGCAGAAGCTCGATGCTTTTCCGGGGATTTGACGATACGTTCATGGTGCCGCATTCCCGTCACACCTGCATTAAAAAGGAAGACGTTCTCGCTACCGGCAGACTGAAGATCCTTGCGGAAAGTGAGAAGGCCGGCATCTATGCCATCTCAACGGAAGGCGGCAGACAGGTCTTCATCACCGGCCACTCGGAGTATGATGCCGATACCCTTGAGAAGGAATATCTCAGAGACAAGAATGCCGGACTGCCGATCCACGTACCGGAGAATTATTATCCGGATGACGATGATACGAAGCGTCCGGTCTGCAGCTGGCGAAGCGGCGCGAATCTGCTGTATTCTAACTGGCTGAACTACTATGTGTATCAGACAACGCCGTATATCCTGGAACAGATCCGCAACCAGCCGATCGCTCCGATCCTCGAAAACATGTAAAGAAAAAGGAACTGTAACGAATGGGTAATTTTGATTCAACCAAATACCTAGGGAGCTGCGGCTCCTTTTCAGTCTTTTTCTTTCCGGAATGTTTTCCGGTATTGCGCCGGTGTGATTCCGACGGTTTCCCGGAAGCTCTGGATGAAGTAGTTCGGTGTATTGAAGGCAAGACGCCAGGCAATCTCACGGATGGAAAGATCAGTCGTTTCAAGGAGGACCTTCGCCCGTTCTGTTTTGACATTGCGTATATAGGTGTTCAGAGAGACTCCGGTCTCTTTTTTGAATTTCTCACTCAGATAGTATTCCGTATAGCCGGCAAGAGAGGCAAGATCCGCTGTTCTGATCTTCCGTTCCACACTCAGTCTGATATAGTCGCAGCATTTCCGGATCTCATTGGAATAATCCGGATTCTCCCTGACACGGTGAACGCGGTAGATGAAATCATGGTACATCGCGTGTGTCAGCGCGCTCAGCTCACCGGAGTCAGAGCAGTTCTCGGCCGTCTGGATATAAGAGTCACCAAGCGGATAGGCGATCTCCGGCGCGAGACCTCCTTCCATGGCAGCTCTGACCACAAGAGACGTAAAGACGGCAATGCTTGTCTTCATCTGTCTGAGAGGCTCCGGCCCCTGCACGGGTACGCCGCCGCTGAGCGCAGCGCTGTGCTGGAATGCACTGGAATAATTGATATCGCCGTGTCTGACCATCGCAAGCAGCGCTTTCTCTGCTTCATAGACCTTTGAACGGTCACGGTCTTCCTGCCGGTCCGCTTCCGCGGAAAAGGTATAACCTGATTCCATTGCCTCCAGTCCCAGCTGCTGACCGGTCAGTGTGTTATGCATCAGAAGAACATAGCGGATAAAGACAGCGTAAGGCATGACGGGAATCTCTTTCAGAGACTGATACAGACTGTCTGCCCAGGCAGGTGTTTCGGGCATGTCTTCCAGAACATTGCGGATCTGCGTTTCCGAAGGCTTTGAGTAAAAGACAGGACCGAGCACAAAGATCAGCTCTCTGCTTCTTTCCGATTCATACGTCAGTGCCCACTGCATGCCGATCGGAGATCCGATCAGTTTCGGAATGGTCATTTCCGTATCATCCGCGTATTCCTTCAGCCGTTCATAACCGCCGAATGCGCGGAAGATCCTGCCGAACAGCGTCAGCCTGTCCGCAGGACAGTTGGCAGCGACAAACGCTCCGTCTCTGTTCAGACATATGACATATGTTTTTTCATTTTCAGGAAGCAGATCCTGCAGCATCATCAGGTTCTGTTCACCTTTTGTGATAAACTCAGCCATAAATTGTACCTCTTTTGTGTATTTATCCTTAAAACCAGTTTATCATACTGATTTATATTCGGATCAATAACCTTAATTTTTGTAATTTCATCCTTAGTTTTTGAGTTTACCGTGTATTCTTCCGCCATTAGAATGCAAGTGTAATCGCGGAATGAAACCGCATACATAAGTGAGGATAAGAAAATGGAGAATGAGAAAATGACTGAAAGCACGGTATACCGCCGTGCGAAACTGTGGCAGATCATCCTGATCGCCTTCAATGCCTTCAACGGCATGGCCGTCTACTTCCTGATCGGTCTTGCCAGCTATTCCGCAAGCATCGGCTATGGCATCGCGACTGTCGCGGTCGGCGGACTTCTGACATTCACAAGAATCTTCGACGCAATTACCGACCCGCTGCTGGCATTCCTCTATGACAGAGTCAACACACCGTTCGGCAAGGTCCGTCCGCTGATGTGCATCGGCTGGCTGATCCAGTGCACCGGACTTCTCTGCATGTTCAACTTCTTCTCAAGCAAGGGACACGGCATCCCTGTGTTCCTGGCGTGCTACATGCTGTATGTCATCGGCTACACCATCATTAACATGACAGCACAGACACTGCCGGCACTGATGACAAACGATCCGAAACAGCGTCCGACAGTCGGTGTCTGGCAGACAGTCCTCAACTATTTCACACCGATGGCTCTGAACATCGTTGTCTATACCGTCCTGATGCCGAAATTCGGCGGCAGCTTCAACCAGGCATTCCTGAACATGGTCACATGGCTGTGCGTCGGTCTCTCGCTGCTCGGTGTTGTTCTTGTATGCATCGGTATTTCCGAATATGACAGACCGGAGAACTTCGCAGGCATCGGAAAGACGGAACACCTGAAGCTGAAGGACATGATCGATGTTCTGAAGAACAACAAGCCTCTGCAGAGCTATATCATTTCCGCTTCCTCTGACAAGATCGCCCAGCAGGCGGCTGCCGCTTCCATCGTCGGAACGATGCTGAACGGCATCCTCATCGGCAATATGGGCCTGGCTACAACGTTAAACGTTGTGGGTATGCTGCCGTCAATCGTATTCGCGATCTACGGAGCACGCTATGCCGGTCAGCACGGAAACAAGGAATCCATCGTTACCTGGACACGCAATTCCATCTATGCGAACGTCGTGATGATCCTCTTCTTCATCATCGTTTATATGACAGCCGGAACACATTCCATCGCAAAGATGGGACCGACAATGATTGCCTTCGTTGTCATCACATTCCTGGTCAACGGTTTCTCGATGTGCGTTACAACAGCCAACACAGGCTTCATGGCAGACATCATCGACTTCGAGCTTGACCGCAGCGGCAAGTACATCCCGGCAGTTGTCACAGGTACATACAGCCTTGTCGACAAGATCGTTTCTTCCCTCTCCCAGGCAATCGCCACAGGATGCGTTGCGATGATCGGCTATACAGCCACAATGCCGCAGCCAGATGATCCGCTGACAGGAGGAGTCTTCTTCATGACGATGTTCCTGCGCTACGGTCTTGCGATCCTCGGCTTCCTGTGCACACTCTGGGCGATGAAGAGATGCGGACTCGGCAGAGAGGAAATGGCAGCTGTTCAGGAAAGAATCGCTGAAAAGAAAGCAGAAGCGAAGCACGAAGTCATTGAAAAAGAACTGCACAAAGGAGATGCCAATGCGTAAGATCACTGTACTGAAAGACGGCTGGAAATTTCTGAAAGCGGATATGTCCGTGAATGCGGCGATGGAAAACGCGAACCTCGGGGAAAGCGTCACAGTACCGCACACATGGAATGCAATCGACGGACAGGATGGCGGCAATGATTATCACCGCGGCACATGCTGGTATGTGCGTGAGCTGACAGAGGAAGAAACAGCAGGGGAAAAGCTGTTCATTGAATTTGCCGGTGCGGCGATGCGGGCTGACGTTTACCTGAACGGTGAGAAGCTGATCCATCATGACGGCGGCTATTCACTCTTCAGATGTGAGCTGACAGATCATCTGAAAGAAAAGAACACTCTCGCTGTTTCCGTAAACAACGAAGATAATACGGAAGTGTATCCCCAGAAGGCAGACTTCACATTCTACGGCGGTCTGTACAGAGAAGTACGCCTGATCGCTGTTCCTGCGGAACACTTCGAACTGCTCAAAGACGGTACACCCGGCATCAAGGTGACACCTGTCGTTGATCTTGAAAACAGATGCGCGAAGGTCACTGTCGAAACATGGCATAACGCAGACAGCGTTGAGATCACGGTAAACAATGAGACAAAGACTGTTGAGAACACAGCGGAATTCATCATTGAGAATGTGCATCTCTGGGACGGTCTCGAGGATCCGTATCTGTATACGGCTTCCGCAAAACTTGCCTCAGGCGATGAAATCTGCGCAAGATTCGGCTGCCGTGTGTTTGCCTGCGATCCGGAGAAGGGCTTCTTCCTCAACGGCAGAAGCTATCCGTTAAGAGGTGTTTCAAGACACCAGGATCTCAAAGGCAAAGGAAACGCGCTCTCTTATGAAGACCATGCGAAAGACATGGAAATCATCAGGGAACTCGGTGCCAATACGCTGCGTTTGGCGCATTATCAGCACGCGCAGGAATTCTATGATCTCTGCGATGAGAACGGTCTTGTTGTCTGGGCTGAGATTCCCTATATCACAATGCACATGCATGACGGCAGAGAGAACACACTGAGCCAGATGAAGGAACTCATTACCCAGTGCTATAACCATCCGTCCATTGCTGTCTGGGGTCTTTCCAACGAGATCACTGCCGCAAGCGCGGTCAATGAGGAACTGCTGGAGAACCACAGGGCATTGAATGATCTGTGTCACAGAATGGACTCGACACGTCTTACGACAATGGCGAATGTCTTCATGCTGGAAACAGACAGTCCGATCCTGGAAATCCCGGATATCAACAGCTACAACCTGTACTTCGGATGGTATCTCGGAGATCTTGATCAGAACGATGAATTCTTCGATGAATACCATGCCAAGTATCCGTATCGTGTCATCGGCTTCTCGGAATACGGCGCGGATGCCAATCCGGCATTCCACAGCAGCCATCCTGAAAAGGGCGATTACACGGAAGACTATCAGGCGCTCTATCACGAACATATGCTTAAGATGATTGAGGAGAGACCGTATCTCTGGGCAACGCATGTATGGAATCTGTTCGACTTCGCGGCAGACGGCAGAGACGAAGGCGGAAAGCACGGCGAAAACCAGAAGGGTCTTGTCACCTTTGACCGCACTCTGCGCAAGGACGCGTTCTGGCTCTACAAGGCAGCCTGGAATCACAGAGATCCGTTTGTGCACCTCTGCGGCAAGAGATATATCAACAGAAATGAGGAAAAGACAGAGATCAAGGTCTATTCCAACTGTGATACTGTAAAGCTGTATGTGGATGATGTTCTCTTTGCGGAAGAATCAGGAAAAACAATCTTCCGCTTCCGTGTTCCGCTTCTTGGCGAACACATGATCAAAGCGGTATCCGGCGAAGCTTCCGACACAATGTGCGTACGCTATGTCAGTGAACCGGATGAAAGCTATGTCTTCAACAAGGGAACAGCTTCCGTCACCAACTGGTTTGACGCGGGAGAAATTGATCCGGCATATTTCTCTGTCAACGACACGCTCGGTGAGATCCGCGCCAATCCGGAAGCCGGAAAGATCGTGGACGCGATGATGGCAAAAGGCGCATCTGAAAGAGGCGATGTCGCAGACGCTGTCAAGGACAATCCGGCACTGCAGAGAATGATGGGAAGAATGACACTCATCAGCCTGATGAAACAGGGCGGCACAGATGCCGAAAGCATTCAGCAGATCAACAGGATCCTGCAGGGAATCAGAAAAAAATAACGATGAAGGAGGGACTATGAAAAAAGGAATTCAGCAGATCATGCTCGGAACAGCATGCAAGGATGAAAGCGGAACAGCAGAAACGCTGCAGAGAATCCGCTCTGCCGGCTATGACGGCATCGAGCTGAACCGCTTCATGGTCAATCCGTCATCCCTCATGGTCAGGCTTCTGACAAAGGCAGCCGGCATGCCCACGGGAAACGGCGGAAAGCTCGACTGGCATACCCTGATCAGAAACAGCGGTCTTGAGGTCATCAGCTTTCATGCCGACCTCGGATCCCTGGAAAATGAAACGGATACCGTCGTAGAGGAAATCAAAAGCTACAATACAGAAACAGCTGTGATCACCGGCATGTACCGCTTTGACTATGCCAGCGAATCAGAAGTGAGAAATCTTGCGGGCAGGCTCAATGAAGCCGGCAGGATCCTTTCTGAAAACGGCATCCGTCTGCTGTATCACAACCACAATGCCGAACTTCTGAAGGTAAAGCCGGGTGTTTCCGCATATGACATCCTGATTGAGGAAACCAATCCCGCATTTGTGAACTTTGAGTTTGACAGCTACTGGTTCACGGACGGCGGTGCCGACGCGAAGGGATGGATGGAAAAGCTCGGCTCCAGAATGAAGATGTGGCATGTGACAGACCGCGGCACAAGACTGAAGGGAAAAGCCATGACACCGATTCTGAAGGCAGACAGTATGGAACTCGGAACCGGAAACATGGATCTTGACGGGCTGAGAAAGACTGCCGAGGCAAACGGCATCACTGCCGTGATCCTGGAAAGCCACAAAAACTGGATCGATAAAGATCCGCTCAGGAGTATGGAACTCAGCGCGAAATGGCTGAACGCGAGGTATTGAGATATGACGATGATTCCAAACAGAATGCCGCAGTCATGGAAGGCAAAGTGGATCGATCCCGAGCTTCCTCATGACAAAGACACAAAACAGCCGGCATCCGTTCTGCACAGAACATTCACACTGGAAAACACGGAAGAAGCAGTGCTCTATATCACATGCCATGGCATCTATACCGTAACCGTTAACGGACAGAACGCTTCGGAATTTGTTCTGGCACCGGGCACCGGGGATTATCATAAGCGCCTGTGCGTGCAGGCATATGATGTCTCATCCTTCCTCAAAAAAGGAGAGAATGCAATCACGGTGACACTGGGGGATGGCTGGTACAGAGGCAGCGTCGGCATTGACGGTCTGCGCAATTACTACGGCACAGATCTCGCGCTGCTCTTACAGCTAGAAGTAAACAATGAACCGGTTCTCTGCTCGGATGAGACATGGCAGGCAAGCCAGGAAGGACCAGTGCGTGAAAATGATCTTCAGCGGGGTGAAACATATGATGCCCGCAAAGAAGAAATCACGGAATGGCACAATGTCACTGTCCGTGATTACGGGTATGCGAATCTTGAACCGCAGAGAAGTGTTCCTGTCATAGAACAGGAACGCTTTGAAGGCAGAATCATTCATACACCGAACGGTGAAACCGTCATTGACTGCAGTCAGAACCTGGCAGGATATACAGAACTGCGTGTCAAGGCGAAGGCTGGGCAGAAGATCGTTCTGTACCATGGCGAGACGCTGGATGAAAACGGCAATTTCACACAGACAAACTTCGATCCGGGAGACCGCAACAAAAACGGCGGGATTCCCCAGAAGATCGAATACATATGCAAAGACGGAGAGAATGTATACAGACCATCCTTCTGTATCTTCGGCTTCCGCTATGCGAAAATTGAAACGGAGATTGATCTTTCCGATGCGGAATTCACGTCTGTGGCTGTTTATTCAAAAATGCCGCAGAAGGGTTCCTTCCGCTGCGGAAATGAAGACGTCAACCGACTCTTTCTGAACAGTCTCTGGAGTATGCGCTCGAATTTCTGCGATATTCCGACAGACTGTCCGACCAGGGAAAGAGCAGGCTGGACAGGCGATGCCCAGGTGTTTGCACCGACCGCTGTCTATCTTGCGGACTGTCTGCCGGTATACCGCAAGTGGCTGGAAGAATGCCGCTGTGCACAAAGAGAAGACGGTTTAGTTCAGAACATCGCTCCGGTAAATAACAGCGGCTCCAGGATCTCAGAAATGCTGCAGGGGTCTGCCGGCTGGGGAGATGCCTGCGTGATCGTTCCATGGGCGCTCTATGAGGCTTATGGCGATATTTCCATTCTGGAAGAGAACTATGACATGATGCGGAAGTGGCTGGACTTCACAGCCGAAAGGGCAAAGAAGACAAGGCTGCGCAACATGTCCAACCCTTATAAGAAATACCTTGTGGATGAAGGCTTCCACTTCGGTGAGTGGTGTCAGCCGGATGTCTCCAACATGGAGGCCATGAAGAACACGATGATGCACGGCGCGCCGGAACCGGCAACCGCGTATTTCTTCCGCTCCGCTTCACTGCTTTCTGAAATCGCTCAGATTCTCGGAAAGAAAGAAGACGCGGAAAAGTATGCCGACATTGCCGTCAAGGCAAAGCGGGCATACCGCTATACATGCACGGAAAAGGGAGTAATCACATCAGAAAGACAGTGTGAATACGTCCGTCCTGTTGCCTTCGGACTGCTTTCCGGCGATGAGGCGCAGAATGCGGCAGACGCGCTCAATGATCTTGTTGTGAAAAACGGATACCATCTGAATACGGGATTCCTTTCCACACCGGATCTCTGTTCTGTGCTTGCCGAACACGGACATACCGATACCGCATACAGGCTGCTTCTGCAGGAAGACTGCCCGGGCTGGCTGTACGCGGTAAAGAAGGGTGCCACAAGCATCTGGGAGACATGGGACGGTATCCGTGAAGACGGAACCGTGCACGATTCCCTGAACCATTATTCCTACGGTGCTGTCTCAGGCTGGCTGTTCAGCGGTGTCTGCGGCATCAAACGAAAGAATCAGAAGCTGATCATTCAGCCTTATCCGCATCCTTCACTGGGATACGCGGAAGCGAAGTGGGAAGCACCGGAAGGAACTGTCACAAGTTCCTGGAAATATGAAGAACAGAACGTTATCTTTGATATCACTCTGCCGTGCGAAGCGGAAGTGATTCTGCCGGATGGCAGAAAGATCAATGCAGAAAAGGGAGAACACCATTATGAAGTATTACTGTAATCCTTTGAATATCAACTACCGCTATCAGTTCAACGCTGATCCGA
>JAILCN010000163.1 GCA_024680365.1 Solobacterium sp. | reverse complement strand
ACACGGCTGTGTCTACTGCATCGAAGGCTTCGGCGCTGATGATGCAACGCAGCTTGGCTTAACAGCCTACGGCAGCGCGAAGAAGGGCGTGCAGTACATGGTCAGAGGTCTTGCCAAAGAGCTGACGAAGACAGATACGCCGGTGCAGATCGGCCGTCTCAATCCCGGCATCATGATCACCGACTTCATCACCCATCCCCTCGGCAGTGAAGGAACGATGGAACTTTCCGATGCGACAAAGAAGGTCTACAACGTCCTCGGCGACAAGCCGGACATCGTCGCAGAGTTCCTGGTGAAGGGTATGATCCGCAATCTGGAAGCGAAGAAGCAGGATGACTACATTGCCTGGCTGACAAAGCGCAAAGCCATGTACAGATTCATGACATCACCGTTCAATAAGAGAGATTTCTTCTCAGAGTGAAAGAATATCGCGGACCCGTTCCCGGGTTTCTTCAGTAAACACAGAAAGATCTTCGTCGCTGATAGCTCCGCACTCCGCCAGGGAAGCGATCGTGAAGACTGCGGTGGATCGCCGCATGTCAGTGACAACAACGCCCGTCAGCTTTTTGTCTGCTTTCATCCGTTTGTCAAGCTCCCAGAAGCGCACAGCGGAAGATCCGCCTCTTTGAATGATCTCCTGATATTCCTGCAGTTTCTTTTCGATGTATGCTTCCTGCCAGTCAGGAAGGTGTTTGCGCAATGCTTTCCAGTCTTTTTCGGGAATTGACATATTCGTTCTCCAGTTTTCTAAGCTCATTATACAGAAAAGGTGAACCCGATACAAAAAGAGTTCCTGATCGGCAAATGACCAGAAGCCCTCTGAACACAATTTGAAGTTAAGACCTGAACCCTTTTTGATCAGCTTTTTAATCCGCAGAAACCGATACTCTTTACCCACAGTTCTTCCGCGTTTTCTTTGTTGTAAGAGAGCTCGGAAGAGTCTTTGATGCCGAAGCCGCGGTCAAAGTATTTTCCGGATACGCCGTCATATTTGTCACTGACGGCGGCTTCCGTCAGCGCATCTGAGGAAGATTCCAGCTCACCGTAGCGGTCTGGCATCGTCGTTTTTACGGCAAGCGCTCGTGCCTTATCCGCATGTCCTTCGGAAAAACCTGTGGAAACCATAAATCCGGGGTTAAAGGCATTCACACATACAGAGGAACCCTGTTCTTTCAGCACCTCATCCAGTTTGTGAGTCAGATAGATCATACACAGTTTTAAATAGGAGTATCTGCTTCGGTCTGACATGGCTTCATAATTATATGCTCACCGCAGGGACAGATTACGCTACAATAGAAACAGGAGGTCGGATGTATGAAAAAGTGGCTGAAAATGATGCTTGTCTGTGTTCTGTCGTTTATGATGACAGGATGCATGAAAATGACGATCACAATGAATGTGAACAAAAAAGGTGAAGTGACCGAAGACATGAAGATCCTCATGTCCAAGGAAATGCTGACAGCCAACGGTGCGGATCTGGATGCCGCGCTGGAATCCATGAAAAAAGAATATGTTGAGAAGTATCCTGACGCGAAGATCGAGACGGTGACGGAAAAGTTTGACGATGCGGAATATGCCGGACTGAATGTGACCGGCATCAAGGACGAGGATCTCAAGGCGACAGTTGAGGGCAGAGTGGTCACGCTGGAGCTGCCTATGAATGATCTGACGGAAGATGTCTCCGACATGAACAACACAGGCATGGACTTCTCGCCGAGCCAGCTGAAATCCTTCGGCTGCAGCATGAAGCTTGTCGTCAACATGCCGGACAAGGCAGAGTGCGAATACGGAACAGTAGACGGAAAGACAGTGACGATCGATCTGCTGGAAGTGCCGTCCGGAACAAAATCCATCACCGTCACCAGCAAGCTTGGCGGCTTCCCGTGGTGGCTGCTGATCATCCCGATCGCTGCTGCCGCGGTATTCTTCCTGAGGAGGAAAAAATAATACTGTGATGCAAAGAACTGGAAATTGAATATTTCCGGTTTTTTTTGTGATCGCAAGATTATACTGCAGAACATTCATGCAAATGTTCTGTTTTATTCACGTTTCCTTCACATTGTGCTGACTATAATATGACCAGCAAAG
>JAILCN010000130.1 GCA_024680365.1 Solobacterium sp. | reverse complement strand
TAAACTTCTCAGGAAATTCATTCATGTATCGGAAGCAGTCCTGCGGATCACAGAGGATCCCGTTGTCTGCACAGATCCGACGGAAGATCTTCCGCAGCTGTTCTGCCCTGGGACTTGGCAGGTTATACGCATTACCATAGCACCTGATATACTGTTCCTTCAGTCCCGGAAAATATCTGTCCAGGGCTGCGTAATAGTATTCCCGGCTGCCTTCGCGCAGGGTCATTCCCATGCCGAAGTCAATGACTCCCTTCACGCCTGTTCTGACGCATTCGTTCAGAATGGACGTGATGTTTTCTTCTGTGTCGTTGATATAAGGCAGGATCGGGGTCAGCCAGACAACCGTCGGAATGCCTCTTTCCTGCATTTTTTCCAGCACTTCGATCCGCCGCTTTGTCGTGCACACGTTCGGTTCCAGGATCCGGCAAAGATCCTCATCATATGTCGTCAGTGTGATCTGCACGATGCACTTCGCGGAACGGTTGATCGCGTCAAGAAGATCGATGTCACGCAGGATGCGGTCGGACTTTGTCTGGATGGCACAGCCGAAGCCGTTCTGAAGAATGACTTCCAGACATCTTCTTGTCAGCTGAAGCTGTTCTTCACAGTACATGTACGGATCCGACATGGAGCCGGTGCCGATCATGCATTTATGTCTTTTTGATCGGAGAGCTTTTGCCAGCAGTTCCGGTGCATTCTGCTTGACTTCGATATCTTCGAAAGGATGCGTGAACTGATAGCAGCGGCTTCTGCTGTCGCAGTAGATGCAGCCGTGCGTACAGCCGCGGTATACATTCATTCCGTTCGTGCCGCCGCCAGCAGTCAGGATCCCTTTCGCGTCAACAAAATGCATATGTTATTTCTGCTTAACGCTGTACACGTGCGCCGGCACCGCCCATGATCGCTTCTACTTCTTTCTTCGAAGCCATGGAGGTGTCGCCAGGTGTTGTCATTGCCAGAGCACCATGTGCTGCACCGTAGTTGACTGCGATCTCCGGATCGCCTGTTGTCATCAGACCGTAGACCAGACCGGAAGCGAAAGAATCGCCGCCGCCGACACGGTCGAGGATCTCAAGTCCGTCATAGCGCTTGGACATGTAGATCTCGCCGTCCGCATAGCACATTGCCTTCCAGTCATTGACTGTCGCTGTCTTGACGGTACGCAGTGTTGTTGCGACTGCCTTCCAGTTCGGATATGTCTTGACTGCTTCGTTGAGCATCTTCCTGTATCCGTCCAGGTTGAGTTCCTTCAGATTCGCATCGTTGCCTTCTACTTCGAAGCCGAGGCATGCTGTGAAGTCTTCTTCGTTGCCGATCATGACGTCGACATACTTCGCGATCTCACGGTTGACCTGCTGTGCCTTCTCTTTTCCGCCGATGGCAGACCACATGGAAGGACGGTAGTTCAGGTCGTAGGAAACGATCGTTCCGTATTTCTTCGCTGTCTTGATCGCTTCGATGACTGTTTCGGAAGCTTCTTCAGACAGAGCTGCGTAGATGCCGCCGGTGTGGAGCCATCTGACGCCGAGTGTTCCGAAGATATATTCAAAGTCGAAGTCTTTCGCTGTTGCCTTGGAGATCGCTGTGTTGGCTCTGTCGGAGCAGCCGACTGCGCCTCTGATTCCGAAGCCTCTCTCAGTGAAGTTGATGCCGTTTCTGCAGACTCTGCCGATGCCGTCTGTCTTCATCCATTTGATGAGGGAGGTGTCAACGCCGCCCTGGCAGATGAAGTCTTCCATCAGCTTGCCGACTTCGTTGTCAGCGAATGCTGTGATGACAGCTGTCTTGAGTCCGAAGCATTTTCTGAGACCGCGTACAACGTTGTATTCGCCGCCGCCTTCCCAGGCTGTAAAGGAACGGGCTGTTCTGATTCTGCCCTCTCCCGGATCCAGTCTCAGCATGACTTCGCCGAGGCTGACTGCGTCAAATGCATAAGTGCCTTCCGGCTTTAAATTCATATCCATGATTAACCTCTCATCTCCTTGACAACAGCCGCAGCTTCTTCTGTCAGCTTCTTGATCTCATCGAACTTGCCTTCTTTGATCAGGTCGCCCTTGACCATCCATGTTCCGCCGCAGGCTGCGATCTTGTCGCAGGCGAGGAAGTCTCTCAGATTCTTCGGGCTGACACCGCCGGTCGGCATGAATTTAACCATTGTGTAAGGAGCTGCCAGAGCCTTGATCGTATCCAGTCCGCCGAACTGAGCTGCCGGGAAGAACTTGCAGATCTTCAGGCCTCTCTTGACTGCCTGAGCAACTTCGGACGGTGTAACAGTTCCCGGATAAACAGGGATCTCCTTTTCGATGCAGTAGTCGACGATCTCCGGATCAAAGCCCGGGGAAACGATGAACTTCGCGCCCGCTTTGACTGCTCGGTCGACCTGATCGATCGTCAGAACTGTTCCGGCACCGACCAGCATGTCCGGATACGCTTCGCTCATGATCCGGATCGATTCTTCTGCAGCGTCTGTGCGGAATGTGACTTCTGCACAGGCAAGGCCGCCTTCCACCAGCGCTTTGGCCAGCGGCAGAGCGTCTTTCACGTCATTGAGAACAACAACAGGAACGACACCGTAGGAAGCAAGTTTTTCATTCATACTCATAACATTTTCTCTCCTGGGACCCCTCTGTCGGATCCAAATTCTGTTATTTCTCTGGCTGATGCCAGCTTAATGCCTGATTTTGTGATTATTTCTTTCCCTTCATCTCACCGCGGATCATCGAGAAGGCATCCATCGGATAGTTTTTCAGGTTTTCCAGAATGCCGCGCTGATCTGCGTCCTGCAGCAGCTTGGTGCGTGCTTTGCGTACCTCAGCTTCAGCCGCGTGCCTGGAAGGTCCGCCGACACAGCCGCCTTCACAGATCATTGCTTCAATGAAGTCTTCCGGCAGTCTGCCCATCGACAGCAGCTTGACGCCGACCACGCAGTCCTTGCCGCCGGCGCACTTGCGGAGCTTGACCTTGTCAGTATCCTGACCGCGTTCTTTCATGCATTCAAGAACAGCCGCCGCAACACCGCCTGAGGAAGAGAAGCCCTTGCCGAAGACGGAAGCTTCCTGGTAATTTTCTTCAACCGGTTCCAGCTCAACGTCTCTGGACTTCAGCAATGATGTCATTTCGCCGAATGTCAGAACATAGTCAGCGTTTCCTTCGATTCCCATTTCCTGCGATTCGGATTTCTTCGCGATGCACGGTCCGATGAAGACTGTTACACAGTCAGGGTGCTGGGATTTCAGGAATCTGGAGATCGCGCACATCGGTGAAACGATCGTTGACATATTCTTTTCGAATACATCCGGATAGTGCTTCATCAGAAGATTGATGAATGCCGGGCAGCAGGATGTCGTCATCTTGCGTCCTTCTTCCAGCGCTTCCGCCCATTCTTCGGATTCATAGGCAGCTGTCATATCGCCGCCGAGACCAACTTCGACCATGTCGGTAAAGCCGACCTTCTTCAGTGCTGCACGGATGGACGCCATGGTGATGTTTTCGCCGTACTGTCCTTCGATCGCCGGCGCGCACATCGCATAGACCTTCTTTCCTGCTTTGATGGCACGGATGACATCCAGCACATGCACCTTGGAGTCGATCGCGCCGAACGGGCAGGAATGAATGCACTGGCCGCAGCGGATGCATTTTGCTTCATCGATCTTGCAGATGCCGTATTCGTCATACGAGATCGCATCGACCGGACACATACGCTTGCAGGGACGGACCAGATGTGCGATCGCACCGTACGGACAGGCATTGGCGCACATGCCGCATTCACGGCACTTGTTCGGATCGATCTTCGCTCTCGATTCTGTCATCGAGATCGCCCCGAAGCGGCAGGAATTCATACATGCTTTGCCGAGACACAGACGGCAGTTGTCTGTGACTGTGTAGGAAGAAAGCGGGCATTCCTCGCATGCCGGCTCAATGACCTGAATAATATTGTTCGCCGGATCTGCGATGGACGCGTTCTGATTTGAAGCAAGCCGCATTCTCCATCTGAGGATCTCTCTTTCTTTGTAAACGCAGCATCTCCAGGTCGCGTGCGGACCAGGAGAAATCTCATACGCCAGCGCTTCTTTGTTCTGTTCCGTTACAGCATCATCCCATTCCAGGCGTGCAAGCCCTTCCACAACACGATGTTTTAATGCAACAGCGCCTTCATCATTTCTGATCATAATTGTGTGCTCCTGTTCTTTCTGCGGCATACGAAAGACTCTCGCCGCATCCTCGTCCTTATTATATCGGAATGAAACAACTAATTATATGGAGAAAACCTATATAAAGATGGATGAAAACCCAGTTTTTGCGCACGGCGCCATGAAAAAAGCGCCGGTCAGCCCAGCGCGATATCCAGTGCCATCATCAGACTGAAACCGACGGCGAAAAACACGACACCGACATTGGAATGCTCTCCTGAAGACATCTCGGGGATCAGCTCTTCCACGACGACATACAGCATCGCTCCTGCCGCAAACGACAACAGATACGGCATGGCTGGAACGACCAGTCCCGCGATCAGGACCGTCAGTCCGCCGAAGACCGGTTCCACCGCTCCGGACAGGACGCCAAGCCAGAATGACTTTGGTTTGCTGCGGCCTTCCGCATACAGCGGCATGGAGATAATTGCACCTTCCGGGAAGTTCTGGATCGCGATGCCAAGGGCCAGCGCCAGTGCCCCGCCGGCTGTAATGTTCGCAGAGCCTGACAGCATTCCGGCATAAACGACGCCGACTGCCATGCCTTCCGGAATGTTGTGCAGTGTCACTGCCAGGACCATCATCATCAGCCGGTTCAGCCTGCTCTTCGGTCCTTCCGTCTGATCTGCCTCACCGATGCTGCGGTGAATATGCGGGATCACATGATCCAGCAGAAGCATAAACAGAATACCGATCCAGAAGCCGATAAATGCCGGCAGGAAAGACCACCTTCCCTTTTCCGCAGACTGTTCAATCGCCGGGATGATGAGGCTCCAGATGGAAGCCGCCACCATCACGCCTGCCGCGAAGCCGGTCAGTGCACGTTCCACATTTTCCTTCAGGTCTTTCTTCAGAAAGAACACGCAGGCAGCCCCTGCCCCGGTACCGATAAAGGGGATCAGCAGTCCCCAGATCACTGTCATCATCTGAAGCCGAACAGGCCTTTCTTTTCATATGGCACTGATTCCGCAGACAGACAGGTATATCCGGTCGCATTGACCGCCGCTTTGACACGTTCTGTATCCACTGCTTCCTCACTCAGGAAGGACGCTTCTTTTCTGCTTCTGGACGCTGTCACCTTCTTCGCCGAAGGGACTGCTTTGCGGATCGCGTCACAGACATGCGCTTCACACATTCCGCACATCATACCGTCGATTTTCATTGTTGTTCTGATCATATATTTCACCAGTTCTTTCTGTTCTCATGTATAGGTTAGTTATTTCTAACCTCCTCTATTGTATTCCAACGGGAACAGAAATCAACAAAAATGAATGCGCAGCTCTGAAACGAAACACCTCAGCGGATGATCTGGATCCTTCCTTCCCGGCGCGGCTTCAGGGAAGGATACGGGCCGTCAAGATAGCCAAGAATGACAAAGCATCTGGCGATATAGTCTTCCGGTATCTCCCACTCTTTCATCAGCTTTTTTCCCAGATCCGTATTAAATGTCTGCTCTGCCCTGCCGATAATGGCGGAAGCGACATTCAGATCTGCTGCCTCAAGGATCATGTTCTCTGCGCAGCAGAAGGAATCCGGCATGGAATAGATGCTGTTCTCTCTGGAGAAAACAACACAGACAGTCGGAGC
>JAILCN010000115.1 GCA_024680365.1 Solobacterium sp. | reverse complement strand
GCAATGATCCGTTTCAGTTCTGTCAGAAGTTTGTTATTCTCAGTTGCCAGGCCGATCGTATTTCCGTCAACAACAGCTACCGGAGCCAGTCCGCATGCGCCGAGGCATCTTGTAGCATCAAGTGAGAATAAACCATCGCTGCTTGTTCCGTTGATCGGTGCGCCTGTCAGCTCGACAGCCTGGTCGATCAGCTTCTGGCCGCCTTTGACATAGCATGCAGTACCCAGGCAGACATTGATGACATGCTTGCCCTTCGGCTCTGTCGTGAACTGTGCATAGAACATGACAACGCCGTAAACCTCAGCTACGCTGCTGCCGCATGCTTCCGCGATCTTTTCCATCGCTTCGAAAGGAATGTAGCCGAGCTCGTTCTGAACGTCATGGAGCATGACGATGCAGGGACCCGGCTCATCCTTGTGTTTGGCAACAATCTCCTCAATTTTGCTGATTGCAGCCGGATTTAACTTTTCCATCCTGTTTCCTCCTTAATTTTTTTATCTAACATCTGACTGAACAGATGCTCGATGCATTGAGTGATCAGTATCATGACGATCGTCCAGGCAAAGATGCCTGCTGTGTTCAGGGTGACTCTGCTGTAGGCAAGCTGTCTTCCGATGCCGGTCCCGGCAGATCCGAGGATCTCCGCCATAACGCCGACCTTGAAGCCCATCGAAGCAGCCGTTCTTCCGGTCCTGAGGATCTCCGGAAGCAGCTGCGGCAGGATCTTGTGCGCCAGCTTCGGGATCATCTTTTCCGGGTAGAGCATCTGAACCTGTTTCAGCGTATTGTCCTCTTCATCCAGACAGTTCAGGAATCCGTTGATAAACAGCGGAAAGAGGATCATGAACGTGACAGCGGTCACCGAACCTTCCGCACCCAGCCATACCAGAGCGATGATGATATAGCTGATATTCGGGATCGTTTTGGCAAGCGCGATCACAGGCGTCAGATACAGCCTCACCTTTCTGCTTTCCCCGCACACGATCGCAGCAGCAAGCGCCGTGGTCAGAGACAGCAGAAACCCTGCAGAAACCCTCATCAGCGTTCTGAATACAGAAGCGTAGAATACCGGATCCTGCAGCATTTTCACCAGACACAGAAATGTCTGATACGGATAAGGAATGAGTATATCGTTACCGGCATATACAGCTGCCGCTTCCCACAAAAGAATCAGAACCGCAACAGTAATAAAATGCTCTTTTTTCACGATAAAAACCCTTTCCTCCGTGTATTATACCATAATCAATATTTGCATCATATCGTTTTTGCTTTTCTTTCACTGTTCCATCATAAAAAAACCGGTTTTTTACCGGTTTCATCAGTTATTCCGCAAATGCTCCGTCGATTCCCGTTACTCCGAAAATCTCCATAAACTGAGCGATCTGGTCTTTGCACTCAGAAGCTTTTGTAATGCGGATATTCATTCTGTCATAGCACTTGCCGACGATCGCGGAGCTCGGAACACCATAATACTCTGCTCCGTTTTTGTCTATATCCGCAACCAGAGCGGATGTGTCTTTCATGTCGACAGCGGATGCGTAATCAGACATCTGCTTCAGCATAGCTTCATAGACATCTTTCTTCTCGCTGTATGTCTCGCTGTTGACGAACAGAGCTGCCATCGGAAAGCCGTCCTTGCCCCATTTTTCCTGAACGGAAGAGATGACCTTCAGTTCTTTGTTCTGTTCCTTTGCCTTTGCCATTGCAGCTGTAACAGCCGGTTCTGCCAGCAGTCCGGCGTCTGCGTCACCCTTGAGAAGAACAGGAATAACTTCGTCAGCTTTGTTGTATGCAGGAAGAACTTCCGCAGCGATGTCGCTGTATGCTTTCTTGAAGACAAGACCCGGAACGGATGTCTCGCCGAAATAAGCTACTTTGTGACCGGCGGAGAGAGCGTCGTCGCTGTTTCCGACGATATACAGGTTGCCCCAGTCAACAACCGCAAGAAGACGATATGGTGTCTTGCCTTTGGAAGCCAGTGTTACGCCGAGATTTGTCGGAGCAACGATCACGTCATATGCAGGTGTGGGAGCGATGAATGCTGCCTGCAGATCGGCTGCGCCGTTCAGCATGACTGTTACGTCATTCTTCGCACCGGCGATCACCGGAATCAGGGAAAGTGCCGGAGCGCCTGTCGGCGTCGCGATCTTCAGACCGGACACTTCCGCGGCAGGTGCTTCCGTCGGAGCGGGCTTGTTGGCGGAACATCCCGCCGCAAGCAGTACAGCGAGTGCTGCTGTCAATAATTTTTTCATATATACCTCCAGTATATGCATCATATAAAAAGTCTCTGCCGAACAGACAGAGACTCATCAAAATCAATTTGCTGATTCTGCCTCTTTCTGTTCAGAGTATTCTTTTCAGTCAGATGACATTAACCAATATACCACGATTCGCAGTAATTACAAGGAATTTACTCAGCGTTCTTCTTTGTTGCGATCTCATCCAGAGCTGCTGCGATAAAGTCTTCCAGACTCATCTTGACGGCTTCTTTCTTGCCGTATCTTCTGACAGTGACAGCACGCTCGCTGACTTCACCGTCACCGACAACGATCTCGACCGGGATCTTGTTTGTCTGTGCTTCGCGGATTCTGTAGCCAAGCTTTTCATTCCGGTTGTCAAGCTCTGTTCTGACACCGCGCTGCTTCAGCATGGCAGCGACTTCTTCCGCGTATGCTGTATGTGCTTCCGGTGAGACGGGAATGACAACGACCTGACGCGGCGCCAGCCACAGCGGCAGATTGCCCTTTGTTTCTTCCAGCAGGAACGCGATGAATCTGTCAATGGAGCCGAGAATCGCTCTGTGAATGACGACAGGTCTCGCTTTGGAACCGTCTCTGTCTACATATTCAAGCTCGAAACGTTCCGGCAGCTGATAGTCAAGCTGGATCGTGCTCAGCGTGACATCATGACCGAGGGCGCTTCTGACCTGGACATCGATCTTCGGTCCGTAGAATGCAGCTTCACCGATCGCCTCATAGAACGGAACATCCATTTCTTTCAGCACTTCGCGCAGCTCTGCTTCACTTCTTGTCCACAGATCGTCATTTCCGAAATATTTTTCACTGTTTTCCGGATCTCTCAGGGAAAGACGGAACGAATAGTTTTCAAATCCAAAATCGTGATAAACATCAAGGATCAGTTTTGTGACACTCTTGATCTCATCCGCGATCTGATCCGGACGGCAGAACAGATGGGAGTCATTCTGCGTGAACGCACGGGAACGCTCGATGCCGGTCAGAGCTCCGCCTGCTTCAAAGCGGAAGTCGTCCGCGATCTCAGCGATCCTGACAGGCAGATCACGATAGGAGTGCAGTGTACTCTTGAACATGACCATATGTTCCGGACAGTTCATCGGACGCAGGCAGTATTCATCATTGTCACGTTCCATGATCGGGAACATATCGTCTTTATAGTGAGCAAGATGACCGGAGATCTTGTACAGCTTTGTGCTGACGACAACAGGCGTCTTGACATGTACATAACCCTGGGCCAGTTCCTTGTCCATGATATAGTCGGACAGAGCACGTCTCATCTGCAGACCATTCGGCAGCCACATCGGCAGACCGCTTCCGACTGTTTCGGAGAACATGAATACCTGCAGGTCCTTGCCGAGCTTTCTGTGGTCACGCAGCTTTGCGTCTTCCAGATCAGCCAGATGCGCATCCAGTTCTTCCTGCGTCGGCAGGCAGACACCGTAGATCCTCTGCAGGACCTTGTTGTTCTTATCGCCCTTCCAGTATGCGCCGGAATGCTTGAGAAGCTTGAAGAAGCGGCACATCTTTGTGTTGTCGACATGCGGACCGCGGCAGAGATCCGTGAAATCGCCCTGTGTATACATGGAGATATTTGTACCTTCCGGCATTCTCTCGATCAGATCGACTTTGTACATATCATCTTTGAACTGTTCAAGAGCTTCCTCACGGGAGATCTCATGACGGACGATCTTCTTCGCGTCTTTCGCACACTTTTTCATTTCTTTCTCGATCTTTGCGAGATCATCATCACGGATGACATCATCACCGAGATCGATATCGTAGTAGAAACCTTCTTCAACGACCGGTCCGACCCAGAATTTTGCCTGCGGATACAGATGTTTGACAGCCTGCGCCATCAGGTGAGCACAGCTGTGATTCAGCGTGTTCAGTTCTTCATTTTCCTTGAAATTGATCATGTTGTTCTCCTTTGAATATAAAAGCGCCCTTTCCATGAAAGGACGCATTCTTACGCGGTACCACCTTACTTCCAGCTCTGTTGTGAGCTGACACCTCATTTATCCATAACGCAGATCTGCGGTGATCCTTTTCAGGCACTGCTCCGGGGTAGTAGCCGATGATTGTCTCACTGTCCTCTCACCTGCCGGACAGCTCTCTGATCAACGCGGCAGCGGCCGTGTCCCCTTCAACACATTTCTATTAAGTTATATCCTTCAAAAATGTACTTGTCAACGATATTTTCAATTCAGAAAAGAGACATCTGGTTGCTTTCCTGAAGATCACCGACAGCACCGAGCGATTCCATTTTTTTCAGAAGATTCGCACTCAGCTGCGTTCTTCTCAGGATATCTTCCCGGGAAAGGAATTCAGCCTCGTTCCGTGCTTCTTCAATGGATCTTGCAACGTTGGCGCCGAGTCCGTCGATCACGGTAAACGGCGGAATGATCGTATGCGGATCGGAAGGCAGCGTTGAGAACTGCGTTGCCTTGGAGAGATTCAGATCGACATTGGCGATCCTGTACCCTCTCGCATACAGCTCTTCACAGACTTCCAGCGTATCAAACAGAGATTTTTCTTTATTCGATACAGGCACAGCCGCATTGCGGTCTGCCATTCTCGTCTGGATATCTTTCATTCTGTATCTGACTGCCTCAAGTCCCTTGGTCATTGTTTCGATCTCATAGGCATCGCAGCGAAGCGACAGATACTGCACATAGAAATTGTGCGGTTCATGAACTTTGTACCAGGCAATGCGGACAGCCATCATAACATAGGCAACAGCATGTGCTTTCGGGAACATGTATTTGATCTTTTTGCAGGAATCAATATACCAGTCCGGAACGTGGCACTGAACCATCAGTTCTTCCTGATCCTGCCGCAGACCTCTTCCTTTTCGGACATCCTCCATGATCTTGAAGGCACTCAGCGGGTCCATCTTCTTGTCAAGCAGATAGGTCATGATATCGTCACGGCATCCGATGACTTCGCTCAGCGGATGTCCCTGTCTGACAAGTTCCTGGGCGTTGCCGCTCCAGACGTCCGTTCCGTGTGAAAGACCGGAAATAATGACAAGATCCGAGAAATTCTTTGGTCTGGTTTCTTCCAGAACACGACGGGTCGTCCTTGTTCCGAATTCAGGAAGTCCGAGAGCGCCGGTCTCCTGTTTATAGATCCGCGGATCAGCTTTCAGGGCATCATCGCAGTAGAACAGACTGAGTGTTTCCGGATCGTTCATCGGAATGTCCATCGGCTTGCGGTCGGCGATGTTCTGCAGAAGACGCATCGCGGTCGGGTCAACATGACCCAGGATGTCAAATTTCAGAACATTGTCATGAATATCATGGAAGTCGTAATGGGTCGTTTTCCAGTCGGAAGACGGATCGTTTGCCGGATACTGCACAGGCGTAAAATCTTCCGCTTCATATTCATCCGGGATAATGATGATGCCGCCCGGATGCTGGCCGGTCGTCCGCTTGACATCCTGACAGCCTGACGCAAGATAATCCCGCATTGCCTTCCGCATATCCGGAATGTTCATTTTTTCACAGTAGCCGCTGACATAGCCGTATGCTGTCTTTTCAGCGACAGTGCCGATCGTGCCGGCCCGGAACGCATGGTTTTCGCCGAATACTTCCTTGATGAAGGCATGAGCACGCCACTGGTATTCATTCGAGAAGTTCAGATCGATATCAGGCGTCTTGTCTGCGTTAAAGCCAAGGAAGGTCTGGAACGGAATGTTCTGGCCGGTCCCCTTCATCACAGCGCCGCAGTGCGGACATGTTTTGTCAGGAAGGTCAAAGCCGGATTTCACTTCTGCCGAATCCATCCATTCGCTGTATCTGCACTTCGGACAGAGATAATGCGGTCTGAGCGGATTGACTTCAGTAATGCCGGACATCGTTGCCGTAAAGGAAGAACCGACAGATCCTCTTGAACCTACGACATATCCGTCATCGTTTGATTTCTTGACCAGCAGATGGGCGATATAGTAATGCACGCCGAACCCGTTGCGGATGATATTATCCAGTTCCTCATCGAGACGTTCGGTCACGATCGAAGGGATCTCGCCGTTGAATTCATACATGCGGGCTGCTGTCTCATGACAGAGCGTACGCAGTTTCTCATCGGAGCCTTCGACATGCGGCGGATATGTTCCTGCCGGGACCGGCCTCACTTCCTCGATCTGATCAAACAGCATCTTTGGATTATCTATGACGATCCTTTCGACAAGATCATCATCCTGAAGCCAGTCAAATTCCTTCAGCATTTCATCCGTCAGCCGGATATGCTGATCAGGATTCTTTGTCCGGTAACGAAGCGCGTCATCACGAATATACAGCGGATGTGATACGCCGCCGACACCCTGGCTCATGATATATACGTCACGGAAGATCTTCTGTTCCTTCCGGCAGTAATGCGCGTCACTGTCCGCGATCACCGGAATGCGAAGCTTCTCCGCCATGGTAATGATCCTTCTGATCACATCCTTCAGTCTCTGGATGCCAGGAACGTTTCCCATTGCCAGGAACGTGCTGAAATTGCTCAGCGGCTGCACTTCGATATAGTCATAGAACTTCATGGCTGTTTCCAGTCTCTGATCGTCGCCGTTGCAGGCAAGCTCAAACACTTCACCGTTCAGACAGCCGCTGCCGACAAGCATGTTTTTTCTGTGCTTCTGAAGCGATGAGCGCAGCACTCTCGGTTCGGCGGAAACATCTGTGCCTTCTTTGCCGGTCGCCTTGCCCATGACCGCAAGCGTCTTTGTGTTGGATTCTGTGATCAGCTTATAAAGATCGCGGATGCCGTCATGGTTTTTCGCGATGATGCAGGCATGACTGCGGCGGATCTTCATAAAGGAAGTCTCATCCTGCAGTTTCTCCTGCATGTCGCGGATCGTCTGGGCTTTGTATTTGTTCTGCGCGTCACGCATCAGACACAGGAATACCTGGGAAAGAACTTCCGCATCATAATCCGCACGGTGCGCCACTTCTTCGTCATACTGGACATGATAGTTGCGGCAGATGTTGCCGAGACGGTATGTCCTTCTTTCTCTGAGCACAGCTCTTGCCATGTCGAGGGTATCGATGACTGTATTTTTCAGCGGCTCTCTGCCAATACGGCGCAGTTCTTCATTCAGGAAGAAATAGTCAAATGTTGCGTTATGTGCCACAAGCACGGCGTCTCCAATGAAATCAAGGATCTCATCGCATGCCTCTTTGAATGTTTTCTGATTCCTGACCATATCATTCGTGATATTGGTCTTCGATGAGATAAAGGCAGGAATGGAAACTGGCGGCTTGATAAACATCTGTTTCCGGTCGATCACAGCCTGATCTCTGATCTTCACTGCACCGAATTCGATAATATGATCAAACTTCGCGGAAAGACCGGTCGTTTCAAGGTCGTAAACTACATACTCGCAGTCTTTCCAGTCCGCATCAACAGGATTTCTGACGATGCAGAGCTCGTCATTTGTCAGATTGATCTCACATCCCAGACCGACTTTAAAACTTCTGGAAGGATCCTTCTTTTTCAGGCTGGAAGCGTTATTAAACGCTTTGACAAAAGACTGCACATCAGCGTGATCAGTAATGACAATGCCCTCATGACCGAGATCATATACGTAATTGACAATTTCCTTGATATCGCATACGCCGTCCATTTCGGACATGTTCGTATGCATATGGAATTCGATCCGTTTTTTCTCTGCGGCATCTCTGATCTTCTCTTTTTCCAGTTTTTCAATTGTTGTCGGGACACAGACAAGATCCCTGACATAGTTGTCATAGTCGATCCTGCCCCTGACCAGTACTCTGTCGCCTTTGCCAATCAGATCGAGGTCTTCTCTGGTCACTCCCCGGCCTTCGAAACGTTTCGCAGTGATGGCGTCTGTGCCGTCATACAGCGAAAGTGTCTGGATCATTTTCTTTGTTTTCTTGACTTCTGTGATCTCACTTGCGAAGACGTCTGCTTCAAAGCAGATATCCGTGACCGGATCATGAATGCCTTTCAGATCGATCTTTGTGTAATCATCCAGCTTTGTACGGTAATAGGTCTTCTTCTGCTTTTTTTCTTTCTTTTCTTCTTCTGTCTTTTCTGCTAAGAACGGCAGCGCCACATCATCGACCTCTGCCTTTTTGATCTCGCTCATTTCACAGAGTACAGAATGCATGGAAATACCGAAGGCGGAAAGCTTCTTCAGAATCTCATCCGCAAACGCCGAAGCGCGTTCTTTCGCCTGTTCATCCTGAAACAGAAAACGGAGGATCCCGTCAGCAGTCTCATACTGGATCACAGCTTCCTGCAGAACAGAGTATTCCGGATCTTCTTCACACAGCGCATCAAGATAGTTCCTGAGCTCATTCTGTGAAACAGTCCCCTGCTTTGCTTCAACAAGTACTCTGACATCACTGCCGGTGATCTCACCGATCTTTTCTTTCAGGGCATTCAGCTCTTCACAGGTAAATACTTTCTGACTGGAAAGCTCTATTTCAAGGAGATTCTGGCCGCGGTAAAAACGGACCGCTTTCAGCGCAGTCTCCGCAAATGTATCCGGCAGATCCGGGATCTGTTTTTTTAACGTATCTTTCAATAACATTGTTCTTTTCACCGTGAAACCTATCATATCACAAAGTTTCCATTTCTGCTGAGATCAGATCGGCAAATCATGATCTGTCTCTCTGTGACATGGTTTTATCATCTGCTTTATAAGAACGCAATGAACCGGCAGTTTATATGCCGGTTCACTGTTTTGCATATTTTTATTTTACTCCGTACCAGCCGATGCCTTCGTCTTTCCAGCCCCAGCCGACAAGCGCGTCATGTTCTTTTTTATTTGCGGTGTAGTTATGATTGCGGATCGCTGCGCCGGGATTGTATTCACGGTAGACAGGAACCGCTTCTTCATCGTCTGAATACCAGCGGATGTCTTCTCCGGTCCATCCTGCTTTGATCAGCGCATCATACTCTTTCTTGTTCTTTGTATAATGGTGATCTCCGCCGTTGTTGGGATTGTAGAGACGATAGACAGGCGTGCTGCTTGTTTCCGGCGCCTTCCAGCCGACGCCTTCATACTTCCATCCCAGCTTCACCAGCGCGTCTTTTTCTGCCGTATTGCCTGTGTAGAAATGTTCCCAGCTGTTGGGATTGTACAGCCGGTGCATTTCAATGGTCTTGATCTCTTTTGCGAATGTCACTGCAACGATGACATCTGACGCAGGCATCTTGAATTTCAGCGTCTTCGTGATGTCTGTTTCTTTCTCGTCCGGTGTCCTGTAACTTGCTTTCTTGACAATGTATCCTTTTTCCGGCTTCGCTTTGACAGTGATCTCTGTTCCTTCCACAGCGGTATGCTGCGACACGCTGAATGTACCGTATTTTGCCGGCGCGGAATTGACAGCGTATTTCTTTTCCGTCCTGACGTAGGTAAATACCATCACTGCTTCGGAAGCGCCGACCGAATGAGAGATATTGACCAGACTGACATCCGCGTTTGCTACGGAAACAGTATTCCCTGTTTTCATTTCATCCGAGAAATATGCAGTGGGCGCTGCTTCTTTCCCTGCTTTTATGACAACGCTGAAATAGTATTTTTTACCGATCTCCGGTTCTGTTTTGATGTATTGATGCGAGTACATTTCCTCTTCAAACGGACCGACCCGCATATTGATGTCCGCTTTGCCTGCCTTCAGAAAATAGTCAAGAACATCCGGCTTTACCTGCCAGTATCCGTCTTTGTTTTTCTCATTTCCGCTGCTTTTCAGGGTGATTCCGGTCATGATCGGGATCAGTCTGGCATACAGATTCAGATCTGAGGAAAGCGGTTCATCGAACTGATACGGACTGCCGCCGGTAACGGTTGTAAACCAGCCGTCAAAGTACATGTTATCCATTTCGACCGGATCCGGTTTTGTGACCGTTTCTCCGTCCTTCACGTATGTTTCGCGGATGACTGTACCGTCTGTCAGCATGAATTTCACTTTATGAATGGAACCTTTTTCCTGCGCGACAAAGTCAAAACGATATGTAAATGAATTTGTCTTCGCGTCATAGAAGGTCAGGAACCCTTCTGTATCGTTTGCAAAAGCATGACCGTTTTTCAGATCCAGGGCAAAGCCTTCCTTCGGCGTGAAGACGATGTCCACAAAATACTGGCCGAACAGGTCAAATGTTTCATCCTTGCTCATCCTTCTGTCAGGATTTGCGATCGTTCCTTCACTGAACCAGCAGGGAACTGAATTATTGAAAAGCGAGATGGAAACATCATATACATAGGGAGAAACAGAAACCGGCGACAGATCCGGCAGATTCCCCTCGATCGGCGGGACCAGGCAGGCACCGGCATTCTTCGAGACTTTGATTTCTTCCGGATGGTAAAAATACTCGCCCGAATACTGGCTGTACAGGCTTTTCCCGTCCTGATTGACAGCCTGGACCACGAATCTGTAATACCCTGTACCGTATTTTTCCATTTCATTTTTGAAATCATAGGATGTTTTTGAAACAGTTACTGAAGTCAGCTGCTTTTCCGTATTCCATAACGCTGCATCATAGCTTTCTGCACCGGGAATATAATTCCAGATCGCAGTCGTTCCGATCCACTCCAGGCCTCCCGGCTGCTGCGGAACATCCGCGGATACGCTTCTGCCGCTGAAGCAGAACATGCCCGACATCAGGATCAGAGAAAGAAAGATTCGCATCAGTTTACGCTTCATGATATGCCTCCTGTTCTAATGATTGCTTACTCTCATTGTAATACACAATTGCCGTGAATGAAAAAGAGGAAAACCTGTCATCAGATTTTCCTCATGCATGTTATTTCAGGAAATGCTTCAGGAGCTTCTTGGCTGACCTTGCGGCATAGTTGAGGATCTCATTTTCAACTTTGTTTGTCAGCTTTTTCTTCAGTCTGTCTTTCTCGCGTTCCGCTCTGGCAGCTTCTCTTGCTTCTTCTTTTTCTCTTGCGGCCTGTTCTTTGGCAGCGATCTTTTCTTCTTCGATCCTTCTGCGTTCTGCTTCTTCCGCCGCAGCTTCCTGCTGACGGACATTCTCCAGATCCTCAAACGCACTGTCAGGATCGATGTCTCTTTCATACTTGCCGTACAGAGCGTCGTTCTGCCAGCATCTGGAACGGTTCTCATCCGGCGCGATCTCCATGCTGGATTTCGGCGGCAGGATCTTCGTATGCTGAACGATCGTCGGAGCACCTTCTTCATCAAGCACGGAAACAAGCGCGTAGCCGGTCTTCATGTTGGTGATGAGCTCTGCTTCATTAATCTCCGGATTATCGCGGAAACTGTCTGCAGCCTGCTTTGTCGCCTTGATCTCAGCCGGCGTGTAGGCACGCAGTGAATGCTGGATGCGGTTGGAAAGCTGCGCAAGGACCTCCGGCGGAATATCCGCAGGGCTCTGGGTCACGAAGAAGACGCCGACGCCCTTGGAACGGACCAGCTTGACGATCTGAACGATCTTATCCAGCAGCTGACGGGAGGCATTGGAGAACAGCAGATGCGCTTCATCAAAGAAGAATACGATCTTCGGCTTTTCCAGATCGCCGACTTCCGGCAGCTCCTTGTACAGTTTGTCAAGGAGCCAGAGCAGGAATGTCGAATACAGCATCGGATGCTGGAACAGCTCTTCACACTCCATCATGTTCATGACGCCGCAGCCGCCGATCGACATCATCCAGTCATCGATATCGAGAGACGGCAGACCGAACATCAGGTCGCCTTTCTGGTTTTCCAGTTCGAGCAGCTTTCTCTGAATGCCGCCGGCACTCACTTTGGAGATATTGCCGTATTTCAGCGTCAGATCAGACGCATGTTCGCCGACATAGCTGACCATCGCCTGCAGGTCCTTCAGATCATAGATCGCGAGTTCCATGTCTCTGGCAACTTTGAAGATAATGTTCAGAACACCCTGCTGGGCATCTGTCAGATCAAGAATGCGGCTGACAAGGAGCGGATCCATCTGTTCAATGACGGCACGCACAGGATGGCCGTTCTGCCGGTACAGATCAAAGAAATGCACCGGATACTTTCTCACATCATACGGATCGGTAATGCTCATGGAGTCGAGACGCCCCTGGATCCCTTCCTGGGAACCCGGAACGATCATGCCGGTCAGATCACCTTTGACGTCAGCAATGAATGTAGGCACACCGAGTTCACTCAGAGATTCTGCGATGACTTTCAGTGTGACAGTTTTTCCGGTGCCGCTTGCACCGGCGATCAGACCATGCCGGTTCATCTGCTTCGGGATCAGGCAGATCTCTTTGTCTCCGGCTTTTCCAATCAGGATTTTTCCGTCTTTCAGCATTTCTTTTTACCTCTTATAACATCTTGATTCCGCCGCAGCCGCGGATCTTCAGGATATAGCAGCATCCTTTGTCGAACACACGTTCCATTGCGGCAATGTACTGTTCTGTCAGTTCTTTCGGCACGTATGCCTGGATCGTTCCGGCAAATCCGCCGCCGTGAACACGGAAGGCACCGCGTTCGTGCAGAACGGCATCACTGATGCCGAGTGCCAGAGCGACAGGCTGTTCCTTAACGGCTCCGGGTACATTGATATTCTGCAGGTACATGTAGGAAGAACGTCCCGACTCATTGACGATGTCAAGGAAGGAAGCGATATCTCCTCTTTCCATCGCCGCCGCCAGATCCGCTGCCCGCTGTGTTTCCTTCAGGAAATGGAATGCTCTGAGCGCTGCTCTGTCACCGCATGCATTCCGGATCTCACCGATCTTTTCAATAAACTGTCCGAGTGTGCAGCGGCTGAGAACTTCTTCGCCAAGCACTTTCGCGACATCTTTCATATCCTGCGGAACTGCCGCGTATTCATCAGAAAGATCCGCGTGAGACGCTCTGACATCCGTCAGAATCAGATCATATCCGAATTCTCCCGGATCAAAGCTGACCCGTCTGACTTTCGGATTATCTTTATCATAGAAGTCAATTGCCGTGAAGCTTCCCGACGCACAGGCCATCTGATCAAGCAGACCGCACGGTTTCATAAAGTACACATTCTCAGCATACTGACCGTTCTTCGCGATCTCCTCGGAGGAAGCTTTCCCGTCGTTATACAGGCTGTTGAAGATCGTTCCAAGCAGGACTTCAAATGCAGCGCTGCTGCTCATGCCGCCGCCCGGAAGCACATCGCTTTCTGCATAGACCTGGAAGCCGCCGACTTCATAGCCTCTTTCCTTCAGTCCCGCAGCCGTGCCCCGGATCAATGCTTCCGTCGTGTTCTTTTCTTCCGGTCTGACCGAAAGATCATGCAGGTCTACAGGTTCGACCGCAAAGCCTTTGGAGGCATAGCGGACGATCATGTCATCAGTCCTGATGACGACAGCTGCGATATCAAGATCGATGCTGGCGGCAACAACTTTGCCAAGCTGATGGTCGGTATGATTTCCTCCTACTTCTGTGCGGCCTGGTGCGCTGAACAGAGAAGCTTCTCTGTCTCCGAAGAGGCCGCATCCTTTTTCAAGGATCGAAAGATACCGTTCTCTCTGCGCTGCTGTCTGGCTCTCACCATACAGACTGACAAGGGTTTCATCAAGTTTGCCGTTTCTGACATATTCCATCAGTTCACTAATCCGCATATGCATTTTCCTCCTTACTTTGCCATTTTTTCAAACGCGTTCTTAGCCGCATTCTGTTCTGCCTGTTTTTTTGAATTGCCGGTACCGGTTCCCATGATCAGACCGTCGACAACGGCATTCATCACGAATTCCGGAGCGTTGGCCGGACCGCTGGATGATACAAGTTCGTAATGCACGGTCCTGCGGCTGTCCGCCTGTACGTATTCCTGAAGCTTTGTCTTATAGTCAAAGACGCCGGTAAATTCAGGGTGTGTGATCTTCGGCGTGATCACTTCATCCAGGATCACATCCACTGCTTCCATGCCCTGATCCAGAAACAGCGCACCGAGAAATGCTTCAAACATATCCGCGATGATCGCATCTTTATTGCGTCCGCCGGTCTTTTCTTCGCCGGCACCGAGCAGCAGGTAGTCATTGAGCTTCAATTCTCTTCCATAGATCGCAAGTGCCCTTTCACACACCAGCTGCGAACGCAGTCTTGTCATTTCACCTTCGCTCAGATTCAGCGGGAAGATGGCATTGGAGCTCCACAGCTGCAGTACCGCGTCTCCCATGAATTCCAGGCGTTCATTATCATGCTTTGTTTTATGTTCATGCGCGTAGGAAGTATGCATGAAAGCCTGATGAATCAGTTCACTGTCAGTGACATGAATATTTCTGGCAGCCAGCCAGTCCGTAATGTCCATGATGATACCCCCTTCAGTCAGCGTACATGATGTTTTTTTCGTTTCTGATCCTGACTGAGCTCAGCAACGCGGCATAATCAGGATTGTCCCGTTCATTCCAAATTCTCGCGGCATCTTTGCGCGCCTGATCGATCATCGCCGTATCTTCAGCAACATTGCCGAGAATCAGATCAGGAAGACCGCTCTGTCTTGTACCAAGTATATCACCTGGTCCGCGAAGCCGTAAATCCTGATACGAGATTTCAAAGCCATTATTTGAGCCGACCAGAACATTCAGACGCTCGATCGTTTTTTCATCCCTGCTTCCGCTCAGCAGCCAGCATTTTCCCTGCACGCTCCCCCGCTGAATGCGGCCTCTGAGCTGATGCAGCTGGGAAAGGCCGAAGCGGTCGGCGTCGTAGATGATCATTCCGGTCGCGTTGACGACGTTCATGCCGACTTCCACGACAGTCGTGGAAACGAGAATGCGGGTCCTGCCCTCCGCGAAGTCATTCATCACATTCTGTTTTTCCTCACTGCTCATCCTGCCGTGCAGAACGCCGGTCTGATACTGCGGAAACAGTTTTCGGATAGCTTCTGCAGTATCATATACATTTCTTGCGTCATAATCCTCACTCTGATCAACAGCTGCACATATGATATACAGCTGTCTGCCCTGGGCAAGAAGGTCCTTTACTTCGTCCAGCACTTTCCGGAAACTGTTCTCGCCAATATAAACAGTCTGCGGATCTTTCCGGCCGGCCGGCATCGTTTCGATCGTCGAGACATCCATATCGCCAAAGATCGTCGCAGCCAGTGTTCTGGGGATCGGTGTTGCCGACATCAGCAGAAAGTCTGTCTGATTTCCTTTTTCCCGCAGTGCTTTCCGCTGCTCCACGCCAAATCTCTGCTGCTCATCTGCAACAACAAGACCGAGATCCTGGAATTTCACAGTTTCCTGGATCAGACTGTGTGTGCCGACAACGATCTTCAGCGTGCCGCTCTCGATCTCTTCCAGGATCCTTCTTTTTTCCGGCGCTGAAAGTCCTGCATACAGCGCTTCACACCGGATCCCGGTCCCTTTCAGGATCGCATCGATGCTCGCTTTATGCTGACGGGCAAGGATCTCCGTCGGCGCAAGCAATGCGGACTGACGGCCGGAAAGCGCTGCTGCGTACATGGCCAGACACGCGACAGCCGTCTTTCCGCAGCCGACATCACCCTGTACCAGCCGGTACATCGGTCTGGTGCTGCTCATATCCGCACAGATCTCTTCCAGGGCAGTCTTCTGATCTCTGGTCAGATCATACGGCAGTGCGGCTGCCAGTTTTCTGACTTTTTCCATATCGAAGATGCGCGGCATCTTGATGATCCCGTTTCGCTCTTCATCCCGTACCATCTGAACAGCTGTAAAGAAACGCAGGAATTCTTCGTATTTCAAAGTCCTGACAGCCAGGCTGACATCTTTCGGCGTCTCGGGAAAATGGATCTTATACAGGGCGTCGCGCTTCCGCAGCAGCCGGTACCGACGGATGAGCTCCTCCGGAACTTCATCCAGGATCTCATTTTCCATTGCTTCATATACACGCCGGACAGAATCGCGGATCGTCTGCTGACGGATGTCTGCTTTCGTGCTGTAGACAGGCGTAACGGCGTCATGTTCACTGAGCGGCTTTGTATCGTACGACATCGCTGTCACTTTATTCGAACCCATATAAACGCCCTGGATCGTGATGATCTGATTCAGGGTCAGATTCTTTGCCCAGGGACGGTTAAAGATCGTGATTTTCAGGATCCTGTCAAAAGCGCTCACCTCAAAGGAACTGGTCGTGATCTTCCCGTGCCGCCACGATCTGACAGAGGAAACGACTTCCCCTTCAAAATGAACTTTGTCTTTGATCTGCCATTCTTCAAACGGACTGCAGGAAAGGATCTCATAGCGGAACGGATAATAGGAAAGAACATCTTCCGCGCTGAAAAGACCGAGCTCATGCAGGATCTCGATCCTCCGTTTTGTCAGTCTGAATTGTTTCTCAGTCAGTTCCATACGCCTTATTATAACATCTCATAAGAAAATATCTGTTCCGAAAGAAAAGAGCCGTTTCCGGCTCGGGAGTTTGACAGTTGTTTAAAAAGACGAATATCAATAAATGCGATGATCATGGGCTGAATCATCTTTTTTTATCGCCAAATTATGTGTGTTTTTATGTAGCGTGGTAGCGTATCTTGTGGCATAATGATATCGGAGG
>JAILCN010000108.1 GCA_024680365.1 Solobacterium sp. | reverse complement strand
ATGCCCTGCATGCCGGCAAGAAGAGAACTTCACACCGGCAGGCTGAACTTTCTGCACAGAAGCTGGAGTCCGTTTGAACCGTTTGATGAATCCATGCCGGCAATGCTTGCGCAGAACGGCATCTGGAGTCATCTGGTCACGGATCACTGCCACTACTGGGAAGCAGGCGGCGCCAATTACTGGACCAACTACAGCTCCTTTGAGTTTGTCAGAGGGCAGGAGGGCGATGCCTGGAAGGCAGATCCTGCTGACTTTGACGGACCTCTGACACCAAGAGAACAGGACGCTGTCAACAGAAGACATATGCTGAAGGAAAGTGAAACATGTCATGTGAGAAGCTTTGAAAAAGGCATGGAATTCCTGCAGGAACATGTTTCTGAAAACGGCTGGTTCCTGCAGCTGGAATACTTTGATCCCCATGAGCCGTTCTTTGTCCCGGATGAATACAAAAAGATGTATACCGATAAGGAAATTCCGGATGACTGGCCGGAATACCGTCCGTACGGCAAAGAGGAAGAAGACAAGGTGGAAAGCTTTACCCTGAATTATCAGGCGCTAGTGACCATGTGCGACAGGTATCTTGGAAAGATCCTGGATCTCTTTGATGAGCACGATCTGTGGAAAGATACGATGCTGATCGTCAATACCGATCACGGCTATATGCTCGGCGAAAAAGGTTTTGTCGGAAAGAATTACATGCCTGTCTACAATGAACTGGCGAATATCCCGTTCTTCCTGCACGATCCTCGGCATCCTGAACAGGACGGCACAGTATGCAGAGCGCTGGCGCAGACACCGGATATTGCACCGACGATCCTGGACTTTTTCGGTATTGAAAAGGGGAAGCATATGACGGGCATGTCTCTGCTTCCGCTGCTGGATGGAACAGAGAAGGTACATGATGCCGTCCTGTACGGATACTTCGGCATGCATGTGAATGTCACCGACGGCAGGTATACAAACATGCGGTGCGGCAGAGAAGACAACGCGCCGCTGTTCCAGTACACATTAATGCCGGCGCATATCAAAAAATACATGCAGAAGGAAGAGATCGCTCAGGCAGATGACACCCTGTGCAGACAGTTCGAATTTGCTGATCATGTGCCGATGCTGAAGATCCCGGTGGATGAGCGGTATGACAAAAAACGTTACTACCGCTACAGCAGTCATCTGCAGTACGGGACAATGCTGTTTGATCTTGAATGTGATCCCCGTCAGGAACATCCGCTGCAGGACTCAGAAGCAGAAGAGAGAATGAAGAAACTGCTGAAGGAAGAAATGAAAAAAGCCGAGGCGCCTGATGAACAGTACGTCCGGCTTGGAATCTGATCGTATTACTGTCTGTGTCCGTATTCATCCATCGGATCCTTTTCCGGATCCTTCATGCACAGATGGACAGCTGTTGTCTTGAATGCCAGCGGCAGAGCAAGTATGTTGGGATTTTCTCCGACATACTTTTTCTTTGCGTCCTCCAGAGCCTCTTCAAAGGTTGCCCTGGTCTTGAGTCCCATGCCTCTTGCATATCCCGGGTCTTCCGCACCGACGATGTAGATCGCGCTGGTGTTCATTTCCGCGATATGTCCGCAGCTCATCATGGAGAAACCGTGGAACGGATGGAAGGCATTGGTGAAGCGGTACTGACGGATATATTCCTCGTTGGTCGCGAAGTATTCGCCGAGTCTGTTCATGTCCGGCAGCTCATTCATCTGATCATGCTGGAACCATTCATACAGCTCTCTGAGATACGGCCACTTTTTGTCATTGAAGAAGCCGTTGCACAGACTGGAGACAATGAAGACGCAGTGATCGCTCATGATCCTCTTGTGGCGGAGCACCTGTGCGCTTAATGCCTGCATCATCATGATCGGGTTCGTTCCCATTCCGTCACCGTAGTGGAACTTCTGCGGCATGCCGAAGACGATGACATCGTATTTCTTCTCTGCCCAGTGGACGTAGTTGCGCTTGTCGGCGATCTTCCAGGACAGCGGCATCATCTCTTTCGCGTAGCCGGAGAGGATCTCGATCTGTCTTGACTTTGAATCCAGAACAGCGTCGCAGCAGAAGAACGGATGACCCATCTTTTCTTCCATGTGCATGGAGATCTCGTCAAACTTGTTTCTCATCAGGGATCCGTTGTTGACCGGGGTGAAGTCTTCTCTGTGCATGAC
>JAILCN010000106.1 GCA_024680365.1 Solobacterium sp. | reverse complement strand
GCAGCGGCCGGCAGGATCAGCGCAGCATACGATACAGCGGAGACATCCGGCGCAAGGATCCAGGCTTTTTTTGCTGCAGAAGACAGCACAGTCTCTCTGTCATCCCTCAGCAGCATGTATCAGAAAAAGTATCTGAACAGGGATACGGAAGCCATCCGTGAAAAACGTATTCTTTCCGGTACATCCGCCATCCTGCAGAAACGCGAGATGGTATATGTCATGGAAACGGAAGATGAGTATGCAAAAATACTGACCGGCAGCGGCAGCGTCGGATATATTCATGCCGCGTATCTTACGGATGATATCCGCTATATCTTTGATGCTGCGGATACGACAAAATACGCAAAAGAAAAAACCATTCTCAGAAATGCACCGTACGCAGAAGGGGAGGCAGTCGGAAATCTTTCCTTGAACGCGAAAGTGCATATTACCGGTACCAGTGAAGAACCATTCTGGCAGGCTGAATACAAAGGAAATACCGTTTATGTAAACAAGGATGATCTGATGGACAGTCCGAAGGTCATTGCAAAACCCGTCGTACAGAAATCTTCCGGCGGCGGTTCGATCGGCAAATGGGACGGCAGAAAGCTGACCAAGAGAAACGGAACGATCATGGGACCGTCCGGAAAGGAAACCTGGTATAACCTGAAGATGTCCTATGTCGTCAAGCTGATGCATAAAGCCGGCTTCAAAGGGGAATACTGGGTGCGTGAGGACGGTGTGAAAATGTTCGGCAATTATGTCATGGTAGCAGCAGATCTTTCCATCCGTCCGAAAGGAACGATCCTCCCGACAAGCCTGGGCATGGGTATCGTGTGTGATACCGGTACATTCATCTACACGAACAAATACCAGATCGATATCGCTGTCGCATGGTAACACAGGAACCTGGAACACAGGTTCTTTTTTTGATGACATGTGAAACCAAACAGATTTATACTGGAAAAGGGTTATATATTTTCAAAGTGAGGAAATATCATGAAACGAACGACAATTCTTATCCTGATCCTGTCATTTATGACAGCGGTGTTCCATGTGCAGCCGGTATCCGCAAAGTCTGTCGGCTTCCAGAACATGCACCGGCTTTACAATAAGAGTTCCGGAGAACACTTTTATACCGCGAAAGAAAAGGAACGTGGTTTTCTTGTCAGTGCCGGCTGGAAATATGAAGGCATCGGCTGGATCGCGCCCAAACAGTCATCTCAGCCGGTCTATCGTCTGTATAATTCCAATTCCGGCGATCATCACTATACGATGAAAGCAAAAGAAAAAGATGCCCTCGTTAAGATCGGCTGGAAGTATGAAGGCATTGGCTGGTACAGCGATGACGATAAAAGCATACCTGTCTACCGTGAATATAATCCCAATATGTTTTCCTGCAATCACAATTACACAACGAACAAAAAGGAACATGCAGCCCTGACCGGAAAGCTTGGCTGGAAAGATGAAGGGATCGGCTGGTACGGCATCACGCCGCGCACGGAAACCACTGATCCGAAGAAAGTCAGTTCAGCAAATGACTGGGAGAAGCTGATGAAGCTCCCGACTGTCAGTGAGATCAAAGCCGTCAACAAGGCAAAAGAAAACCGGTCGCCGTATGTCTGTGCCTGGATCAATTATTCTGACTGTGAACAGTTTAAAGAATACTATGTACGGTTCAAAGCGGATTACCTGCCGTGCGGAACATACTGCTGTCTGGGACAATTTGATATCGACTATTCTTCACTGCTGAAAAAATACAAGTCCGTCAGGACAGAATACAGCGGCGTAGCGGGATATGCCGGTTTCCAGAGCCTTGAAGACGGCAGACGCGTATCGATCATGTCATTCTGGGATGTCACCTGCACTGACGCCGCCGGCAAGACGACTGTCCTGCGGCCAGAGGTGATCTATCCCAGGGGAGCAGGGGAAGCCTTTGGCGGTGAAGGGACCGGCGCGAAATGCATCGTGGATTATGAGTGGGAAGCAGGACACTGGTATTCGATGTGTCTGCGCTGCGGCGTCAATGAAACGACCGGCAATACAACGATCGAACAATGGGTCATGGATGTGGAAACCGAAAAGTGGACGCATCTTTGCACCTATGACCTCGGTGCTGAGGATGTCTGCTTCAAAGGCAATATTGCGGTATTCCTGGAAAACTATCTGAATCAGTACAGCGGTGAAGTCCGTTCACTGGAATTCAGGAGAGCAGCGATCATCGGTGTTGACGGGAAAACATACTGGCTGAAGAAGGCTTCGATCTCAACAGGCTATGATTATCCGGGAAGCTACCATTATGCTGTGGAAGGGGATACCTTCAAGATGATCACGACCGGTGTGAAGCATAAAGCTGATCCGCTGCAGGAAACTGAATGGCTGACCTGCGAATAAAACAAAGAGGACCTGATCAAAATCAGGTTCTTTTTTAAATACAAGTCATTTTTTTAGTGCAGAGATAGAGTAAAATAGCATCATATGAATGGAGTAAATGTATTGTGACTTGGTATCAGGAAGCGATTTTTTATCATATTTATCCGCTCGGTCTTCTCGGAGCGCCTAAAAAGAACAAATATGGCAAACCGGTCTCAAGGATCCGGGAACTCTGGCCCTGGATCGATCATATCAGCAAGATCGGATGCACGGCACTGTATATCGGACCGCTGTTTGAATCTGTGGGACACGGCTATGAAACGACCGACTACAGAAAAACAGACAGCCGGCTCGGGACAAATGAAGATCTGAAGGAATTTGTTGCATATTGTCATGAAAAAAGGATCAGAGTCATTCTGGACGCTGTATTCAATCATACCGGAAGGGATTTCTTCGCATTCCGGGATATATTGAAAAACCGGGAGAATTCTCAGTATCTCAGCTGGTACTGCAATGTGAATTTCCAGGGAGACAATGAATATCACGATGGATTTTCATATGACAACTGGGGCGGATACAATCTGCTTGCGAAACTGAATCTGAAGAATCCGGATGTCATTGCGTATCACATGGATACCATCCGGTTCTGGGTCAGTGAATTTGATATTGACGGTCTGCGTCTGGATACTGCGGATGTGCTTGACATGCGTTTTATGCAGATCATGAGAGAAACAACAGGACCTTTGAAAGAAGATTTCTGGCTGATGGGGGAAGTGATCCACGGAGAATATAACAGGTGGGTCAACCCGTCCACGCTGCATTCCGTCACGAATTACGCTCTGCATAAAGCGCTCTACAGTGCTCATAATGAACACAACTATTTTGAGATCGCGCATACGATCCGCCGTCAGGAACAGATGGGCATCCGGAATGAGCTGTATAACTTCGCTGACAACCATGATACAGAAAGGATCATTACAAGACTGCATGACAGATCGAACTATGTTCCGCTGCTTGTTCTTCTGTATACACTGCCCGGGATCCCTTCAATTTACTATGGCTCGGAATTTGCAGTGGAAGGAAAAAAGCAGAGATATTCAGATGCGTCGATCCGTCCCTGCCTGGACCTCGATCTGCTGAAGATGAATTATTCTGATTACCTGCCGCTGATCACTTCACTGGCAAAGACCCGCTGCGGCTGTCCTGATCTTTCGTACGGCGAATATAAAGAACTGGAACTGACAACAACAAGATATGCGTATTCCAGAGGCAATGCCGTCATCACTGTTACCAATACAGAACAGCCGGAAACATTCCATATCCGTACAGAACTCTCCTGTACGTTCACAGGAGCCCTGAGCGGCATGAAATGCGTTCCGGCGAATGGAATACTGGAAATTACGGTCGATGGCTCAGACGGCGAAATATGGCTTCCTGAAGGGGAAGAGCAGAAGGGGACAGCACCGACTCCAGTTCAAAAACCGGCAGTGCCAAAAGAACCGCCTGTCAGGAAAGAAGAAAAACCTCTCCCGGAACGCAGCAGCCATCAGAAGCCCTATGAAGAAATGACGATCGAAGAACTGCAGGCAGAGATACTGTACAAGATGTCTCTGAACGGTCCGCTGACAGACCGCATGAAGCAGGATGTCATGGAAAATGTCTACCGTGACTCACTGCTGAACTGGGTCAGAAGCTTCCGGTAGGAGTGTCCTGTTTTCCACACAGAAAAAGCACATTTACAAAAATCGCATAACATACATTATGCGAAGTAATAGATATAATCAGTATAAAAGCCGGTTGTATGCCGGCTTTCTTTATTTGTGAAGATTTAAATAAATTGTTACTGAATTGTATCCCGTGATTTTCTGCTTTTGTATTCCTGGTATTTCTTTCTGATAAACAGACCGGCGAACACCACATATAATACTGCGATGATCCAAGCCACTGCACTTTTATGTTCTATGGCAATACTGACAATGACATACAATATCCCGCCGTAGATCGCAATCAGTATACCAAGCAGTACGATTCTTAACGGCATTGGCACACGTCTGCTCTGAGCTGCTTCCAGTGAGCCTTCAATCAGTAAATCAAACAGGATCTCAAAAATAATATCAAACATATTCAGTCAGCCTTTAATGTTGTATAGATTGATTACATGCAACTGTCATCATATATCAAAGATCTGATAACAATCATGTGTGAAAAGTATTTTCATTCACATATCAGATATTGTGAAAAAATCACATGTCTGTCTGTACAGTCATTTACGACCTGGCCGCGTTCTTCAGCTCAATGATGATTTCCTGAAGCTGCTGCGGAGTCATGTTTTTGACGCCGGCAGCATTGCGGTGTCCGCCGCCGTTGTATCTAGCGGCGATCTCGTTGACTGCCGCATATTTGGATCTGAGTGATCCGTCATACATTGCGCCGTCTGCCGTTTCTGTAAAGACTGCCCAGACTTTCATTTCTCTGATGTGGCCGATCTCATCAATGTGGTTTCTTGCATCAGAACCGCTGATCTTCCATTGTTCCAGGTCATTATTCGTTAATACAACGATCGCTGTGTCATCACATAATTGAGCGTGCGTCCTGATATAATTGCCGAAATTGAACTCATTGACAGAGACGTCAAACAGCTCACGGTTGATGCCAGGTATGTCGATCCCGGTATCTGCAAGCGTTGCTGCGGCTTTTAATGTTGCTGCGGTCGTATTGGAAGTCCGGAAGCATAACGTATCTGTTAACAGCCCGGAATACAGATATTTTGCTGTTTTGTCAGAAAGTTTATAATCTTTTTCTGACGTAAGCCACTCCGTCAGGATCTGACAGACAGCTGCGGCCTCAGGATCAACATAGCTGAAGTCACCGAACGGCTCTCTGTCAGGATGATGATCGATCTTGATCACCAGCTTTGCCTGCATTGCACGTTTGTCATCGATTCGGTCAGTATTTGCAGTATCGAGAACAAAAGCGATGCTCTTTCTGATCGTATCGTCATCCAGCGGATCAGAAGAAGGAAAACTCCCCTGCGAACAGGTCTCTTCCCCTGCCGCCAGCACTGTTTTTTCCGGAAAGTTTTCTTCGATCCAGTTTTTAAGACCGAACTGCGAGCCTGAAGCGTCACAGTCCGGTCTTGAATGACGGAATATCGTAATGATCTGATGATCTCTGATCAGCTGGGTAAACTCGCTGAAGCGGCTCACAGACCAAGCAGTCTGACCGTGTCGCGGGCAATTACCAGCTCTTCGTTTGTCGGGATGATATAAACAGCGATCTTGGAATCCGGCTTGGAGATCAGGGCTTCCTTGCCGTGGATCTGCTTGTTGAGGTCATAGTCAATGCTCAGGCCCATGCCCTTTTCAAGACCTTTCAGGATCCTTTCACGTGTTGCTGCGTCGTTTTCGCCAAGGCCGGCTGTGAAGACCATCGCATCGACCTGACCGAGCTGCATATAATAGCCGCCGACAACGTTGACAACGCGGTTCTGATACAGATTGACAGTCAGAACAGCACGTTCATTGTTCTGTTCATAAGCAGCCTGGATGTCTCTGGCGTCAGAGCTGATGCCGGAAACGCCGAGCATGCCGGAACGTTTGTTCAGGAATGTATCCATCTCATCCGGTGTGCATTCCAGTTTCTTCATCATGTAGAAGACAACTGTCGGATCGATATCACCGGAACGTGTTCCCATCATGATGCCGCCGAGCGGTGTCAGACCCATGGAAGTGTTGATGACTTTGCCGCCTCTGATCGCGGAAATGGAAGCACCGTTGCCGAGATGGCATGTGATCATGTTCAGATCTTCGACAGGCTTGCCCATCAGTTCAGCTGCACGTCTGTTGACATACCAGTGAGATGTGCCGTGTGCGCCGTATCTGCGGATCTTGTACTGTGTATACCAGTCATACGGTACCGGGAACAGATAGCTCTCAGGACCCATTGTCTGATGGAATGCTGTGTCAAATACAAATACGTGTCCGATCTGCGGCAGAGCTTCTTTGAAAGCTCTGTAGCAAACCAGATGGGCAGGATTATGAAGCGGTGCGAGTTCGCACAGTTCGTCTACCTTTGCTTCTACATCTTCATCAACGATCACAGATTCGCTGAAGTAAGCGCCGCCCTGGACGATTCTGTGTCCGGCACCCTTGATCTCATCAAGACTCTCGACGATTCCGAGTTCTGTCAGACTCTTCAGAAGAATGTCTACTGCTGCCTTGTGATCCGGCAGAGGGAGTTCTGTCGTTTTCTTTTCGCCATTGTACTTAATGGTGAATGCTCCCATTTTCTGTCCGATACGCTCAGCCTGTCCGCTTGTAAGGACAGTTTCACTGGGCATGTCAAACAGCTGAAACTTTAAAGATGAAGAACCTGAATTGACTGAAATTACCTTACTCATATTATCCTCCTTAGTCAGTTTCGGTATTGATCAGCTGATCCACGAGCGAAGAAACGGTTTCGTTTCCGGCCTTCCGGATCATTTCATACAATTTCATACGTTTTCTGCTGTCACTGTACAGATGAAGTTTCTCTTCATACTGATCCAGTTCGCTTCTGCACGTCTTTACTGTATCATATACAGCGCTTCTGCTCACATTTTCTTCTTCAGATATTTCCTGAAGCGATTCATCTTCACTGAAATATGCCTCACAGATGCGCTGCTGACGTTCTGTCAGAAGACTTCCGTAGAAGCCAAGCAGAATATCATAATACAGCTTCTTATTCATAATCGAGACCTTCTGAGATGCTGTAGAGATAGCTTTCCAGATCGAACGGTCTCAGATCTTCACGCTGCTCGCCAAGGCCGATAAACAGGACCGGCAGATGCAGCTTGTGCTTGATGGCAAGAACGATGCCGCCTTTGGCTGTTCCGTCCATCTTGGTAAGGATAATACCGGATAAAGATGTAGATTCCGCGAATACCTGTGCCTGCGCAAGACCATTCTGTCCGGTCGTTGCGTCCAGTACCAGCCAGGTATTGTGCGGCGCTCCTTCGATCTCTCTGCCGGACACGCGGTTCATTTTGGAAAGCTCCTGCATCAGATTGGATTTATTCTGCAGACGTCCGGCTGTATCACAGAGCAGAATGTCGATATTGTGTTCCCTGGCAAACCGGCAGCCGTCAACGATGGCAGCGCTCGGATCACCGTTTTCACGTCCTTTGATGCAGGGAACATTGAGGCGCTCTGCCCATTCCGCAAGCTGATCGATCGCGCCGGCACGGAATGTATCCGCAGCCGTCAGGGCAACCGTCTTCCCCTGCTTCATGTACATATGAGCAAGCTTTGCGGCTGTTGTTGTTTTGCCGGAGCCGTTGACGCCTTCCAGAAGAATGACCGTCGTTCCGTTCTCGTTGTAAACAATGTCTGTGTCTTCCACTTCTTCATAGATCTCTTTCATGATCTCGATCAGGAAGTTCATTGCCCAGTGGAATGTCAGCGACGGGAAGTCATCGCACTTCTTTTTGAGACGGTCGCAGATCTCATCCGCTGTTTCAATGCCGACATCGCTTTCCAGCAGAATGATCGTCAGCTGTTCCAGGAAGTCGTCATCGACACCCTTGAACTCGTATTTCATTTCATTCAGCTGGTCGCCGAATGTCTGCTTTGCTTTTTTGAAACCGGAAAGATAAACGGCTTTATCTTCCTTTTTCGTAAACTTTTCTTTTAACTTGCTGAGAAAACTCATGCATTCACCTCCGCTGTATGATCCGCCATCGTGATCGCTTCGCTGAGTTCAACCTTCAGCATCTGGCTGACGCCCTGATGCTGCATCGTAACGCCGTAGAGGACATCCGCGCTCTGCATCGTGCCGGTCCGGTGTGTTACGACAATGAACTGCGTATGTTCGGTATAGTTGTGGAGATACTGCGCAAAACGCTCGACATTGGCCGGATCCAGCGCAGCTTCAACTTCGTCGAGAATGACCAGCGGTACCGGCTTGACTTTCAGGATCGCAAACAGAACACATAAGGCGATCAGGCTCTTTTCACCGCCTGAGAACAGCATGTTGTTCTGAACTGCCTTTCCCGGAGGCTGGGCATCGATATCAATTCCGGTATTGAGAATATCGGAAGGATCCTGCAGGATCAGCGAAGCCTTGCCGCCGCCGTACAGTTTCCGGAAAATATCATTGAACTCAATGTTGATCTTGTCGAACATTTCCTTGAACTGCTTCTTCATGACGCTGTCCATCTCTTCGATGGCCGCAAGGATCTTGTCCCTGCTCTGTGTCAGTTCATCGATCTGCTTCTTCAGCGTTTCATACCGCTCGTTTACTTCGTTGTATTCTTCCGGAGCGTTCATATTGATATTGCCGAGGTGTTCGATCTCGCTGCGAAGCTGCGCGACTTCTTCCCGGGCGTTGTCAAATGTGATGTCACCGGTCTTTGTTCTGGCATATTCATATGTCAGCTGATATTCTGAAGCCAGTCTCTGCAGATCGTTTTCCAGTTTTGTTTCAATGCGGCTCTGATCGATCCGGATCGCATTGGCGCTTGCTTCGGCAGTCTGCAGTTCCTTGCGCATCTGTCTGAGCTGTGCTTCTTTCCGGTCAGCGTCCTGGTTTGCCGCAAGACGCTGTTCCCGTTTCGTTTTGATCTCATTCGTGATCTCGTCACGTCTGGAATACGCGCTGTTCAGCCGCAGGACAAGTTCATCGACATGGCTGTCAGTATCTTCTTCAGTTCCTTCCGGATTGAGCAGTGAATAGTCATTCTGCAGCTTCTCATACTTGGCCAGCTTGGCTTCCACGACAGGTTCCAGTGCCGCTGCGGAGAAACGTTTTTCCTGGATCTGGATCGAGATCGTTTCCCTTGTGCGTTCTGCAGTTTCCTGGTTTCTTCGAGCAATCTCCGTACGGGCCTGCTGGGCATCGAGCTGTTCGCTGATCATCTGGGCTTCTTTTTTCATCGTGACGATATTCGCGTCATGTTTTGTCTTTCCGCCTGTCATGGAGCCGCCGCGGTGAATGACCTCACCGGTCAGCGTAACGATCTTGTACATGCGTTTGGTCAGCGCAGAAAGTTCGTTTCCGGCTTCCATCGTATCTGTGACAAGGACGTTCTGAAGCAGCGACGCAACGACAGGATCAAATTTCGGATCGCAGGTGACAAAATCAGAAGCTGTACCGAGGAATCCTCTGGTGTTCTCACAGATGATCATGCTTTCCCGGCTTACATATCTGGGAACGCAGACGGTCACCGGCAGGAACGTCGCACGGCCGCTCATATTCTTTGTCAGGAACCGGATGGCGTCACGGGCTGCCTGCTCATTGGTGGTTACGATGTTGTTCATCGCTCCGCCGAGAGCCGTTGAGATCGCTTCTTCATAGCCGCTTTCGACGGTCAGGACCTGACCGACAACACCGAGGATCCCGTTCAGGGAACTCTGGTTGTCCATGATGGAACGGATGCCGGCCTGGCTGGTGAACGGATTTTTCATCAGCTGATCGAGGACGCTCTTTCTGTTTTCCAGACTGCGCAGACGTCCGGCTGCCTGATCATATTCATTCCGTTTGTCAACGATCTCCTGAGCCGCGATATTCAGACGCTCGCTGAGCAGTCTGATCTCACTGTTCAGCGTATCAAGCCGCTTTTTTCTGTCGTCATATTCAACTTTTGCGGAATCCAGAAGATCTCTCATCTCATGGATCTTCTGTTCGCTGCTGCCGGTGCTGACAATATATTTTCTTCTTTCATCCAGTTCTGTTTTACGGGCTTCCAGCGCCTGTACGTCACTGTAGTTGCGCATCAGCTCGTCCTGCAGATCATTGATCTGCCTGTCCAGTTCCCGGATCGTTTTTCTGGCGTCCTGGATCCTGGTCTCACTGATCATGATGTTCGTATTGAACATTGTGGTCTGTGTTTCGATCTCAAACAGTGTTTTCTTTGCGGATTCAATATCTGCCTGGAACTGTTCGATCTCCTGCACCAGGACAGTGATCTCGATCTCTTCCAGCCGTTTCTTCTTTTCCCGGTAGATCTCCGCCTTGCGGGCCTGCCGCTTCAGCGGCGACACCTGTTTCTCAAGTTCGAGAAGAATGTCCTGCGAACGTTCCAGATTGGCGCTCGTCCGCTCCAGTTTGGACAGTGACTCCATCTTCCTTTTCTTGTATTTGGCGACGCCTGCGGCTTCCTCAAAGATGCCTCTTCTTTCATACGGTTTGGCTTCCGCGAAGGAAACGACATTGCCCTGGCTGATAATGCTCAGGCTGTCGCGGCCAAGTCCTGTATCAAGGAACAGTTCAACGACATCTCTGAGTCTTACATTGGTCCTGTTGATCAGATATTCCGCGTCACCCGAATCCCGGTACAGTCTTCTGGTGACTTCCAGTTCATCTCTTTCGTCATTCAGTATATGTGAGGAATTATCAAATACCAGCGTGACTTCTGCCATATTGACTTTTCTGCGGTCAGCACTGCCGGCGAAGATGACGTCGTTCATCTTTTCACCGCGCATGCTTTTTGCGCTCTGTTCGCCGAGAACCCAGCGCACGGCATCCGCGATATTTGATTTTCCGCATCCGTTGGGACCGACAACACCGGTGATGGAGTGTTCAAATGAGATCACTGTACGGTCCGCAAAGGATTTGAATCCCTGCATTTCAATGCGCTTTAAAAACATGATTTCTCCTTATATCGCCTGTTATTATATCAAAAAGAGCATTGTTCGTGAATATGAACTGTACGCTTTGCGCTCTCTCGTACATGCATGAAAAAAGCGGCTTTTTCAGCCGCAGTTCAGTTTATTTCTTTTCTTTCAGCAGTTCAACGATCTGTTCGAGAGCGATCAGTTCATCACTCTTGGCAGGTGCTTCTTCAACAGCTTCTTCTTCCTTCTTCTTCATGTCTTTCAGCTTGTTGACAAACTTGACAAGAGAGAACAGAACGAAGGCAACGATGATGAAGTTCAGGATCGCAGCGATGAGTTTGCCGACACCGAATGTAACTTTGCCGCCGAGAACACTGATGACGACCTCATCCAGATTTGCCTGAAACAGACAGCCGATGATCGGCCCGATAATGTTTTCCGTGAAGGCCGCAATAATGTTTCCGAAAGCGGAAGCAATAATTACGCCGATCGCCATGTCCATGACGTTGCCGCGCATGGCAAATGCCTTAAATTCTTCCATAAACTTTTTCATAAACAATCTCCTCTATCCCTTTTTTGGAATCAGCATCGATATTGAGATAAACGCCGCTGCAGGCTCCCCTTTCAACTGACAGCGGAGCAGGCTCAAGGATCTCTGCCATATAACTATTATACGCCACTTTGTAGCGGTTGCCATTAAAATCAACCAGTTGTTCCGGCCGGCCTTCCTGGAATCCGTCTTTGATATACATCAGGACTCTCTTTCCGTACACATAGCGGTACAGGAACGGTTTGAAGCCATAGCGCTTTTCAAATGCCTCGATCAGGTTCGCACACTGCACATCACTGATCTCAGAAGACAGCACTGTCGATACAATGCCCGGCTGGCTCAGGAACCAGGCTGCCGCGTAGGAATTCGCGATATTGAGCGTCGGACCGGCAATACAGTCATGCAGATCCATATACAGGTCGCCGTTTTCACTGACGAGCATTCCCTGAACAGTTTCTTTCTCTGAAAGGTACTGGTCAACAGCCGGCCGGACTTTGTCGCTGCGGATATAGGAAATACCATTTTCTTCCGCAGAAATGGAAGGATTCTGAACGATAGCGGAAGGAAGAGAACATTCTTTCTGTTCAACATGGAATTCATACGGACGTGCTTCCGTATAACCGGGATGCTGAACAGCCCGCAGGTCATTCATCTTTTCCAGAGCATACCGCCTTGTCTCATTGACAGCAGAAACAGGCAGGAAGATCTCGCCGCATGTTCCGCTGCACTCTTCAATTGCATACGGATAATTGCCGGTCCGCTTCAGCAGTTCCTCCAGTCGCTCTTTTGTGACAGGCGCTTTCAGAGGCTTCTGACAGAGAGAGGCAGATTCTGCTTCCGCAGTGTGACCGTCATTGTCAAAGACGGTGATCCTCAGAGGTTCATTTTCATATGCAGTATAGGTCATCTTCAGAGGAATGACGCGCGGATCATCGGTGATCATATGATCGATCGATTCGATGAGTCTTGCGTCGCTTGTCTTATGCAGAGGCTGTCCTTTTTTCGGTGCCGGCCGTGATCTGCACTCAAGCCACACAACATCCCCTTCTTTCGCTTCGCTGACCAGCCTGCCGTCTTTTTCGATCCGCACCGCTGTCAGACCTGTATCTTTCGGCTGATTCAGGATCCGCAGGCCGTCATGCTGATACAGAGGAGCACTGAGTCTGACCTGTACTCTGTCATTTTTAAAGCCAAGAACGGTGCCGATCTTCAGTCCCATGTGATTCGGCCTGAACTGACTCATTCTTTCTTTGACGGAGGCGTTGAAGAGATGGCCGTAGCTGAAGCCGCGGTTGAACATCAGCATCAGATCACGGATCTGATCTTTGCGCAGCTGATACGTCTCTCCTCTTTCATACGCATCCAGCGCTTCCCGGAACGTTCTCGTTACCAGCCAGACATATTCCGGCCGCTTCATGCGTCCCTCGATCTTGAGACTGCATACGCCCGTTTCGATCAGCTCAGGAAGCCGTTCGATGACATTCAGATCTTTCGGAGAAAGGATGTAATCCCCTTCCGCAAAGTGCTTCCCTTTTTCCGGATAATACTGCAGACGGCAGCACTGGGCACAGACGCCTTTGTTCGCACTGCGGTGATTCATCGCGGAAGACATCAGACACTGACCGCTGTAGCTGATGCAGATGGCTCCGTAAACAAACGCTTCTACTTCGATCCCGCAGGAGCACATTTCCTTCAGCAGTGAAACGGGTGTTTCTCTTGCTGCAACGACTCTGGCAGCACCGGCTTCTTTCATAAAAAGAACGCCGGCTTTGTTGTGGATGTGCATCTGCGTGCTGCAGTGAATATCAAGATCAGGATAGCATGTGCGGACATAATGGAACAGGCCCATGTCCTGGATCAGAAGCGCATCAACGTCATTGTGGTACAGAAAGTCGATCTCTTTGATCGTATTGGCGATCTCCGTCTCATACAGCATGGTATTGACTGTGACATAGATCTTTACGCCGCGGATATGGCAGTAACGGATCGCTTCCTGAAATTCTTCATGGGAAAAATTCCCGGCAAAGGCACGGGCGGAAAAGTTCTGCAGGCCAAGGTATACAGCGTCGCATCCGCCTGCCACAGCAGCGATCAGAGATTCCATATTGCCGGCAGGTGCCAGCAGCTCAACTTTTTTCTTCATTCAGTACCTCCGTGATTTTTCGGTATTCACGTACCAGATCATCGGTTCGCATGCGCGCGTTTGCGGCAGATGTGCTGGGCAGCGGCGTGCACGGAAGCGGACAGTCAGAATATTTTCTGAACAGCTCATATGCTTTGGCGCCGGTCGTAAACAGATGCCGGATCTTTGTTTCAGCAATCAGCGGAGCGAAGTCGTTCACTTTGACATTGCGGATCGCAGCGTCACTGCTGCCGCTGATGGAACAGCTTTCGATCACATCCCAGAGCGCGATATGATGACGCAGACAGAACGCTCTTCTGTCAGTGATCTCCTCATTAAACAGAATGCTCAGCACCGGCCAGAAGCGGTTGCTGGGATTGGCATAATAAAAGGACTGACGGCGCGAAACAACTGATGGAAAGGACCCCAGGATCAGGATCTCTGAATTCTCATCATACAATGCATCAAACGGATGCAGAAGGATCTCTTCAGCCATAGGTTCAGACTCTCACATTTCTGAGAAGGAACGCGTCAAATCCTTCTCTGATATCGGTTCTTCCGCTTTTTATATCCTGATCCAGATCCGCGAGTTCACTGAGGATCCTGAGCAGATCCCCGGAAGAAAGCCGGTACATCTTCTCCAGATTCTTCTGGATCACCCATGCATTTCCCTGGATCCTGACGGCGATCTCATCATATGAAAGACCGTTTTCATACAGCTGCTTCATATAGCAGCTGTTTCTCAGTCTGGAGGCAAGCATATTGAACATGGCATTGTAGTCATACCCGCAGCGCAGCATCTCATCGCGGATCTTCAGTACGCCGGCAAGATCCTGACTCAGGAAAGAATCGCTCATTTTCCAGATGTTCACGTCAGCATTCATTGCGACAAGATTTCTGATGTCTTCTTCATCCAGGTCTTTTTTTCCATACAGAAGGATCTTGTCGACTGCGTTGTGCAGCAGCATCGTATCCGTACCGGTCCTCTCAAGCAGTTCACTGCGCGCGTTGCGGTCGATCCGGATCCCGTTTTCCCGCAGGATCCTGTCCGCGTAGGCGCCGAACTCCTTGTCCTTCATCCGGTCAAATTTCTGAACAGCGGCACCGCCGTTCACAAGAAGCTTGTATTCTTTCCGCCGGCTGTCAGCATCCATTCCGGAAAGGAAAAAGATCAGTTCACAATCCGGATTCGGACTGGCCAGATACTGTTCCAGCATCGGCAGGATGCTGTCTTTGTCATTCTTTGCTTTGCTGCTCTTTTTTGGCGCTGCCGTTTCCTTCGCCGCCTGGGAAGCTGTCAGAAAAGACGGATCCCTGATGATGACCGCTTTGCTTTCGCCGCTGTCAAACAGGGAAAAACTGCCGCATTCCATCAGTGCTTCCTCCAGCCTGAATTTGCGGACAGATCCGTCGATCATTGTCACGCGGTCTTTTCCGATCACTTTCTGTTCGAGAAGTGTTCTGAGATATGCTTCCGCGCGGTATGTATCTTTGCCTGAAATAATATATACACTCATGATGGTCTCATTATAGCAATTTTGCCTGATGAGGTAATCAACAAGTTCATAAAGGGAAGAAAAATAATGCTGATGTCTCCTTCTGTTTTTGTATTCAGATACGGTATATGACGCTTCAGAAGCCTCTGTACAGTTTCTTCCGAAGGATGATGATAAATGGAATACGAACCAGCCGAAACAACCGCAAGAGATGGTCTGACAGCGTCCAGGAACGCATCACAGCTGCCGGTCTTTGATCCGTGATGACTGAGCTTCAGAATATCCGCAGGAAGTGAAGGCCAGGAATGCACGATGCGTTCTTCCGCAAAGGTGTCCGCGTCTCCCGTCATCAGAAAGCGAAGACCTCCCATCCGGAAGTACAGAACCAGTGAATTTCTGTTTTCATCATCTGTTTTCAGATCATTCAGGTCATACAGGCGCAGACAGCCGGTATCCGTTTCATGAAAATGTTCAGTTACGATCCTGCGGACATGATAGTTCCGGCTGATCTGTTCTGCATTTCCGCTGTGATCGCTGTCCGAATGAGTAATGAACATTGTATCGATCCTGTGTACAGCCTTTCCCTTTAAAAATGTATCAACAGCGTTCCATGCGGAAGGTTTTCCGGTATCGATCAGAATGTTTTCCCGGTTCAGCGGCAGCCGGATCAGAATACTGTCCCCCTGCCCTACATTAATGAAAGATACTTCCGCGAATGGATGAAACAGACCAAAGTACTGAAACAACAGAAGCGCACAGAGCGAAACGATGCCCTGATGCTTCAGGTTTCTGAATGTGTACAGAAGCACTGCAAAGAACACAAGTCCAAACCCCAAAACAGATCCGGGAAACCGGAATGACGTAAGAAACGCAAGAAAGCCGTCCGCCGCCAGAAATGCAGGAAGAACGGATATTCCTGTCAGGACAGGGATCCAGGAAATAAACCAGAGAAAGCCGCATACTGTACGGATACCGTTGAACAGGATCATCCGCAGCGGATCCATATAGTGAAAAAACAGACTTCCTGTCATCATGGAAGCTGTCCAGATCATATATCTGTCCTTTTCCTGAAAGCATGTACACAGACGGAATACAGCAGGAATCAGAAAAGATGCGGTCATAAGCTGCCCCGGATAAAGAATGATCACAGCAGTCAGCGCGCAGCCAGTCCGTTCACTGGTGGAAAGATGCAGCTTTTCCAGCAGTCTGTATATCAGGGACAGAAACGGCAGAAGCGGAAAACGGTAAAACAGACACAGCAGTATACTGATCCCCAGAAGGATCTTTTTTCTCTTTTCTTCCACAATGAAATATCGCATCAGAAATGCTGCGGCTGCTGTGATACCGGAGATGCTGAAGCCGTTTTCTGTCAGAAAACTGTCCTCTTCTCCTGTCTTTATGTTCAGAAGAGATCTGTACAGATAGGGCTGGATGGCTTCGTCACATCCGGCAATTCTCTTCTGGATCCAGGCTTTCAGTGTTTTCCGTTCCTGTATATATGTGATCTGATCAGAAGAAATGGAATAATATGCACCTTTAAAAGAATATCGGTCAGCACCGGAAAAGAAGCCGGAAGGAAATTCGATCTTCTGAAACCGGGGAACGAAGCTGATCTCTGCGTCCAGCGGCAATATACGGTCTGCGTAGACCATGATCCTGGTCATTCCATCTGCTATGACAGCACTTCGTTCTGATGCATACAGCACTTTGCCGTGATTCGTGCGGGGAAAACCTTTACTGGCGCGCGGGATATTCACCAGGAGAAGACACAGAACAAGAATGATGGTACTTGTATCATGAAACCGCAGATGCCAGTAACAGATCACAGCGGCAGCAGCGGTATATGGAAACCTGTCAGCGGAACAGACATAAAGAAACAGGATCACAGCAAGCAGCAGGATGTTTTCCCGTACTGTTGTCAGAGACATATCAGATCCTTCAGCTTTTCGAATTTTGTCGTTCCGATCCCGGAAACACGCTTCAGGTCTTCGATCGTCTGAAACAGGCCGTTCTCTTCTCTGAAGGCGACGATCTTCTCAGCTGTCTTTGGTCCGATCCCGGGCAGCTGGGAAAGCTCGGCAGCATCTGCAGTATTGATCGATATCCTTGGCTTTTCATCTGTTCTGATCTTCGGGATGGTGATCAGATCACCGTCCTTCAGGATCGTCTGAGGATTCAGCGTGCTCAGATCCGCATTCTCCGGAGTCCCGACTTCCTGCAGGACATCACTGACCGTACTGTACAGATCTGTTTCAATGACTTCTTCTCCCTGATCTGTTCCTCTGACCGTCACGCGGATCGTCTGATCCTGCAGAGATCCAAGATCCAGAGGTTTCAGATCTGTGTACAGAGCAGTCAGAATGAGCAAAAAAAAGATAAGCATGGATTTCATGTTCATATCCTCCTGCTTATCTATTCACCAGATTACTCAGCTTGATTTCTTAATGCTGACGATTTTGACGGAATACGGTTTGGCAATGCCGGTCACTTCCTTTGTCTGACCAACCTTGGCATCAATGATCGCCTGCGCCAGCGGGGTTTCATTGGAAAGTTTTCCGTTCAGCGGATCAGCTTCTGTAGAACCGACGATCCTGTATGTTTCCTCTTCTTCCGTGTCCAGGAATTTCAGAGTAACGGTGTCGCCGATCATGACAACCTTGGAGCTGCCCTTCTTTGGCTGCGCCGTGTTGTCGATCATCTCATAGTGCTGAAGCATGTTTTCCAGTTCAAGAATTCTGCTTTCAACCTGAGACTGCTTATCTCTTGCGGCGTCATAGTCCGCGTTTTCGGAAAGGTCGCCGAGGGAACGTGCTTCCGCCAGTTCCATTTTTACTTCTTCACGGACAACGTGAACAAGGTTATAGTATTCATCCTGAAGTTTCTTAAGACCTTCTTCTGTCAAATAATGGATTTTCTGTTCACTCATGATCTATCCTCCTTAACTGCCTGCCTATTATAGCACTGTGCGATGGATGATGCTACTGATTTTTGTTGTCAGCAGATCAATGGCAACGCTGTTGTGGCCGCCTTCCGGAATGATGATATCAGCATATCTCTTGGACGGTTCAACAAACGAGTTGTGCATGACGCGGACGGTGTTCATATACTGGGTGACGACACTGTCCAGAGATCTGCCTCTTTCCTTGACATCTCTGAGCAGACGGCGGATGAAGCGGACATCAGCGTCAGTATCCACGAAAATCTTGATGTCAAGAAGGTTTCTGAGCTGCTCGTCCTCGAGAACAAACAGTCCTTCCAGGATCAGAACATCACAGGGAAGACATTTTTCCGTCACGTCTGAACGTGTGTGATTTACAAAGTCATAGACCGGCTTCTCGATCGGCTGGCCGGCAACGAGCTGATGAATATGTTCGATCAGAAGATCGTTGTCAAACGCAAACGGATGGTCATAGTTCGTCTTGACGCGTTCTTCCATCGGTTTGTCCGACTGATCTTTGTAATAGTCATCCTGGCGGATGATCAGTACCGATTTGACTTCCGCGAATTCTTCCTTCAGTTTTCTGGAAATCGATGTTTTGCCGGACGCGCTTCCGCCCGCTATTCCGATAATGATCGGTTTTTCCATTGCTGTTCACTCCCTTTCCGTGACTTTTATCAGTTCTCCGCTTCTGCTGTAATGCAGAACGACCGCAAACTGTTCTGTTTCATGATCAAGAAGCTTTTTCAGAAAGACTCTGTCTCCGTCCCACAAAGCAAGATCCAGGATCTTATCTTCAGGGATCCAGGCAAGAGTGCCTTCTTCACATTCTTTTAATTCTCCGTGAAACTGATCGCATGTATATACAGTGATCAGTTCGCTGCTGCTGTCTTCATAATGAAATTCAACGACCCCTCTCTGAACCAGATGATCTGCGTACAGTCCTGTTTCTTCAAGAACTTCCCGTACGGCGCATTCTTCAATGGTCTCACCCGCTTCCAACTTGCCGCCGGGTGCGATCCATTTGCCTTCGTTGATGTCATTCTTCTTTTTGTTCCGCAGCAGCATCAGCCACAGTCCGTTTCTGATCAGATAGCACTGTGTTGTTTCAATCATTTCTTCTTCAGATACTTTCTGACATTGGCGTTGTGTTCTTCCAGCGTTTCAGCGAAGTAGACTGTACCGTCGCCGTAGACATCCGCCATGAAGTAATAGTAAGGTGTCTCTTCCGGATGGAGCGTTGACCAGATCGCTTCCGAGGAAGGATTGTTGATCGCTCCGGGAGGGAATCCTCCGTATTTATATGTGTTGTACGGAGATTCGAAGTTTCCGTTGACCTCACATGCCATCCAGTTATCTGTCTCCTTGTCAAAATCGATCGCATAGCAGACAGTAACGCTGGACTGCAGCTTCATATTGATCTTCAGACGGTTGTAGAACACGCTGGCGACCTTTTGCTGAACGCCGTCCTGACCGTTGGAGCCGGCTTCATACTGGACAATGCTGGCAAGTGTATACAGCTGGTGAACACTGTACTGGCTGGCCTTCATGTCTTCCGCAAACTGGTTATAGACTTTCAGAGTCTCATCGAGGATCTTTCTCGTTACTTTTTCAGCTGTCGTTTCCTGCAGGAACTGATATGTTTCCGGTGTCAGATAGCCTTCCAGAAGCACTCTTACGCCGGGCTGGAACATTTCTTCGGTCAGGAACGGATATTCCGGCATTACGGAACGGATCCATTCCTCATTGTTCCAGAGCGCCATCAGGTCGTCATAGCTGACGCTGGTCGCGGCCGAGATCGACTTTGCGGCTTCCTTCGCCCACTGACCGGGCTTGATCATGACATTGACTGTCTTCTGATTCGCTGACTTGGGATCGTTCAGGAACGTCAGGATCTGCTTCAGATCCCAGCTCTTATCAAGGGTGTACTCACCTGCTTTAATATCGCTTAGCTTGTTCATGCGCATGAAGTAGTACGCCATCTTCGCATCTTTGATGATCCCCTGGTCTGCCAGATTCTCGATCACTTTCATCGGTGAAGACTGGTTTTCTACAACAAATGTTACCTGTTCAGAATTACTGCTGACCGGTTTCTGGGAATCAAAAAAACGGTATGCAATGAATCCGAGTACCGCAGTCAGTACAAGCAGAATAGTTAAGACGATGATCACACCGACCGGTTTTTTCTTCTTTCTCGGTCTCTCAGCAAATTCACTCATCAGACAAGATCCTCCTCAACAAAAGAACCGAGTACTTCTTCGCACATTTCAAGTTCTTCTTCATCTTCAACGGCATTCAGTTCACCGTCGTCTGTATACGTAAACGGATACACTTCATCATCGTTTCCCGGCAGAGAAACCAGAACATATTTTTTTCCGGTCTCTTCATTCTCAAACGTAAACAGAATTTCCGCTCTGATCTCTTTTCCGTCATCGGAAGTGATCCAGATGGTCTTTTCATCCATAAAAAAACTCCTTTCTCAGAACACGCTGTTCACCTGTGAATCCAGATAGGACTGCAGGATCTGAACAGCTGCCAGCTGATCGATCTTCTTCTTTCTCTTTTTTCTGGACATATCTGCTTCCAGAAGGATCGATTCAGCTTCTTTTGTTGTAAATCTTTCGTCCCAGAGGATGACTTTAATTCCGGACTCCTGTTCCAGAACAGCGCCAAACTCCTCGCAGATATGCCCGCGTTCTCCGACATCGTCATTCAGAAGCTTCGGATATCCGAGAACGATCACATCAGGTTTTTCTTTTCTGACAAGTTCAAGCACCTGATCCATGGCACTGTCGTAGTCATCCGGCTTGAAACGCAGCGTGACCACTGTCCGCGCAATGAAACCGGTGTCGCTTTCGCTGACACCGCAAGTTACGCTTCCCAGATCAAGTCCGAGATATCTTGTCATTACTGATGTTCCTCAAGATAGAACCTGACGAGCTCTTCAATAATCTCATGTCTTTCTACAGACTGAATAATGCTTCTGGCATTATTATGACTGGAGATGTAGGCAGGATCATTGGAAATCAGATACCCCGCCAGCTGATTGATCGCATTGTATCCTCTCTCTTTCAATGCTGTTTCTACATGTTTGAGAACTTCGCGGATATTCTCACGCCTGATTTCTTCCGCATTAAAACTGACTGTCTCAGTAACATCAAGATTAGAACGATTCATATCTGATCCTCCTTTTTATTAATTCTAAAATAATTATTCAAAAAAGTATACAATCATCGAGAAATCATGGAACGAAAAAAAGACCGGATCTCGCTTCCGGCCTTTCATTTGTGTTTTCAGCAGTTTACTTTTTCACGGATCAGGTTCAGAGCGTCATCGATCTTTGATACATCTCTGCCGCCGGCCTGTGCCATATCAGGTCTGCCGCCGCCGTTTCCGCCTGTCAGCTGGGCTGCAGCCTTCACGAGATCTCCGGCTTTCAGACCCTTCGCGATCGCAGCCTTGGAAGCGGCGCAGACAAATGTTACCTTGCCTTCCGTTTCATTGGAAATGAACACGAAGCCGTCCTGCATCTTGTTGCGCAGCGTTTCAGCATAAGCCTTCAGTCCGCCGGTCGCCTTGTCTTTCAGGGAAAGGATCAGAACAGAAATGCCGTTAACTGTTTCTGCTTTGGCAACCATGGAGTCTGCTTCCAGCATCATCGCTTTTTCGTTCCAGACAGCGATCTCCTTGCGCAGAGCAGCATTATCGTCATTCAGTGCCTGGATCTTGTCCTTCAGACCGGTCCAGGATCCCATCTTCATGACCTTTGCTGTCTCATTCAGATAGTCTTCTTCAGCACGGAATGCCTCATAAGCCTTCATCTTTGTCACGCTGGTGATACGGCGGATACCGGAACCGATGGATTCCTCAGAAACGATCTTGAACAGACCCAGTTCAGACGTATTGGAAACGTGTGTGCCGCCGCAGAATTCCTTGGAGAAATCTCCCATGGAAACAACTCTGACAGTATCGCCGTATTTCTCATCGAACAGAGCGACAGCGCCTGTCTTCTTGGCATCTTCAATGCCCATGACATCAGTGACGACCGGGATCGCTTCCATGATCTTCTCGTTGACGATCTTTTCAACTTCCTTCAGCTGTTCCTCGGTCGGCTTCTCATAATGCGTAAAGTCGAAACGTCCGTATTCCGGACCGTTGTAGGAACCGGCCTGGGCAACATGACTGCCGAGAACTTCTCTCAGGGCAGCCTGCAGCAGATGCAGCGAGGAGTGGTTGGCTCTTGTTTTCTTTCTTGCTTCTTTGTCAAAGCTTCCCTTCAGGACATCACCTGTATGCAGGATGCCGTTCAGGTTTCTGATATGATGCAGTGCCTGCTGATGCGGAGCCTTGCGGACATCCGTAACATCAGCACTGAAGGAATCGTTCCAGACTTTGCCGGTATCTGCGCACTGGCCGCCGGATTCCGCGTAGAAGCATGTTTCGGAAAGGATCACATCGCCTTCCTCATCCAGTGCATCGACCATCACACCGTCCTTAAACAGACCGATGACAGTGCCTTCGGATTCATCGCACTGATAGCCGGTGAAGACAGAAGCTTCCGTGAAGTTCATCAGGTCTTCGGACTGACCGTGCATGGACTGCTGTTCGCCGCGGGCATCTCTGGCTCTCTGCTTCTGCTGGGCCATCATTTCATCGAAGCCCTTCTGGTCTACTGTATATCCCGCATCTTCCGCGATCTCAGCTGTCAGCTCACGCGGGAATCCGTATGTATCATACAGCTTGAAGACAACGGCGCCGGGCAGCTGTTTTGTGTCAGCGTGTTTCTTCAGTTCGTCATTGAGCAGGCTTTCACCGTTCGCGAGTGTCTTGTGGAATGCTTCTTCCTCTGTCTTTACCTGTTTCTCGATCAGGCTGACCTTGTCCTGCAGATACGGATAGTAGTCGATCATGTTGTCGGCAACGACCTTCACCAGCTTGTACATGAACGCGCCGGAGATGCCGAGCTTGATGCCGTAGCGGACAGCTCTGCGCAGGACTCTGCGGAGGACATATCCTCTTCCTTCGTTGGAGAATGTCGCACCGTCAGCGATCGCAAATGTCACAGTGCGGATATGGTCAGCGATGACGCGGTATGCCATCTTGTACTCTTTTTCGTCGTAGGAATGCTTCGCGAATGTCTCTGCCTTATGAATGATCGGCAGGAACAGATCTGTATCGAAGTTCGTTTCGCCGTCCTGGATCAGGCAGACCAGACGTTCGAGACCCATGCCGGTATCGATATTCTTCTGCGGCAGTTCCTTGTATTCGCTTCTCGGTACTTCGCCGGGACGGCAGTCATACTGCGAGAATACGATATTCCATACTTCGATGTAGCGGTCATTTTCAATATCATCAAAGAACAGCTTTTCACCAAGTCCCTGCGGATCATATTTTTCACCGCGGTCATAGAATAATTCGGTGTCAGGTCCGCCGGGTCCTCTGCCGATCTCCCAGAAGTTGTCTGCTGTCTTGCGGATATGCTTCGGATCCATGCCGACTTTGATCCAGAGGTCATATGCTTCATCATCATCCGGATATACTGTCACATACAGACGTTTCGGATCAAATCCGATCCACTGCGGACTTGTCAGGAATTCCCATGCATACGGGATCGCTTCCTGCTTGAAGTAGTCGCCGATCGAGAAGTTGCCGAGCATTTCGAAGAACGTATGATGGCGGGCTGTTTTGCCGACATTTTCGATATCGTTCGTACGAATTGATTTCTGCGCGTTGCAGATCCGGTTGCATGCCGGTTTCTCAGTACCGTCAAAGTACTTCTTTAATGCCGATACGCCGGCATTGATCCAAAGCAGCGTCGGATCATTGTGAGGGATCAGGCTGGCGCCCGGTTCTACCATGCAGCCTTTTGACTGAAAGAAGTCCAGGAACATCTGCCTTACCTGATTGCCTGTAAGCTGTTTTTCGTTCATTTCTTGCCTCCTGAAAATAAGAAAACGTTCCAGTATCCAGGAACGTCTGCACGCGGTACCATCCTGGTTCGCAGCTGCCGCTGCGCACCTTGATTATTCCTTAACGCCGGAAATGCGTCGCTGATTAAGCGCTCTGCTGAAGACAGCTTCATCTGTATTTTTCCCGAAGTCTTGCACCGGCCGGCTTCTCTCTAGAGGGAGATCACACAGATTACTTATTCTCCGTCATCGATTTCACCGATAATGTTAGCACAAATCAGCATATGAAACACCAACTTTTTTTACGGATTTGAATCTTCCTCAAACAGCGGAAAACTGTCGTTCTGCATCGTCAGCCGCTGGGTCAGTGTCGTTTCCCGGGGATGCTTCTCGAGGATCTCGATGCCTTTGCGGAATGCGCCAATCTCGCCAAGAATGATCAGAGCTTTTCTGGCTCTGGTCGCCCCGGTGTAGATCAGCTTTCTCTGCAGCATGACATTCATCTGCCAGGTAAACGGCATGATGACGATCGGATATTCGCTTCCCTGCGACTTGTGGATGCTGATGCAGTAGGCAAGTGAAATGTTGTTCCAGTTGTCCTGGGTATATTCAACAAAGATGCCGTCGAACTCAACGACCAGCGTGACCATATTGTTTTCTGATTCACTGGCTTTTACGATCTCCGTCAGGATGCCGATATCTCCGTTATAGACATCATCGTCCGGCTGATTCTTCAGCTGCAGGATCTTGTCACCTTCCCGGAACGTCGTATACCCGATCTTGTATTCACGCTTTGCTTCATCCGGCGGATTGAAGCATGACTGCAGCGTATTGTTCAGAACGTCGATGCCGGCAGCACCGCTGTACATCGGCGAAAGCACCTGGATATCATCCAGCGTATAACCTTTATCAAACGCGTTGCGGATCACCTGAACAAGGATCTGCTTGATCTCTGTGCGCCGGCATTCAAACATGGCGACATCACTGTACTGTTCTTCACATTTTCCCTGATTGATATCTCTCGCCAGCATGATGACGCCGCTCCCCTTTTCCTGTCTGTGGATCTTTTCCAGGCGGATCAGCGGGAATCTGCCGCAGGCGATCATATCCCGCAGCACACAGCCCGGACCGACGCTTGGCAGCTGGTCTTCATCACCGAGAATGCAGATCTTTCTCACATTGCCGGATGCTTTCAGAAGATTGCTGAAAAGCCATGTATCGACCATGGAAAACTCATCGATGATCAGCAGATCTGCCAGGATCGGATCTTCTTCATTTTTGCGGAACGTGTTTGTTTCCAGATCCCATCTCAGCAGTGAATGGATCGTTGCACTGTCGGCACCGGTCAGTTCAGAAAGACGCTTGGCCGCCCGGCCGGTCGGCGCTGCGCAGACAACTGTCGATGCCGGATACATCAGGGTAAAAAGCTGCACCATCGCTCTGACGACTGTCGTTTTGCCGGTGCCGGGTCCGCCGGTCAGGATAGTGATCGGATTTTGAAAGAAACAGTCTATCGCTTCGACCTGTGTTTCGTCGTAGCTGATCCCGATCCGGTCTTCAAGTTCTTCAAGAGACCGGTGCAGGAACGCAGGATCGTATGGATCTGTATCCTTATATGGGAATCCATCCAGAAAACGGCTCACATATACTTCCGCGTCATACTGAACAGCCGGATAGATCCGGTCTTCTTCCCTGATCAGGCTGCGCGCCAGCAGAGCTTTCTGAAGAAGATCGTCAAAGGAAGCTTCAATGCCTCTTGTTTTGCCGGAGAAGTATTCTTCCAGCGCTTCATACCGTACATGACTGTTGCCAAGCGAAAAACAGAGATCGGAAGCACATGTGATCAGGATCGCGTACAGCCTTCTTTCATCATCGTCTTCCACGCCGAGACTTTTGGCGATCTTATCAGCGGTAATAAAACCGAAGCCGTCGCATTCCTCGATCACGCGGTACGGGTTTTCTTTGAGCTTCTCAACTGCCTGTGCGCCGTATCTCTGATTCAGACGGATCAGATTCCGGTATCCGATCCCGTTGACATTGATGAACCGCATCAGCTCTTCCGGACCTTCCTGATCATTTTTCAGGCCGTTCAGAATGGCATCAATGCTTTTTTCCGTGATGCCCGGCACAAGCCGGATGACATCCGGATCTTCCCGGATCATGCGGATGCAGTCTTCACCCAGTGATTCTACGATCTTTGAAGCTGTCTTTTTGCCGATGCCGGCAAACGCTGGGCCGGAAAGATAACGGATCACGCCTTCTTTTCCGGAAGGCAGATTCTTTGTGATCGAGACGATCTGAAACTGCATCCCGTAACGGGGATGCTCAATGTATGTTCCGCTGATCGTATACATCGTATTCGTTTCCGGCCGCGGGATCAGACCGGTCACTGTGACGGTCTTTTCTTTTGCGTCCTGCACTTTGAATTTTGCGACTGTATACATGTTTTCATCATTGCGGAACAGAATATATGTAAATGTTCCGGTCAGAGAGATCAATTCTTTGTTTTCTTCCATAGAAGCCTCAGAGCATCATCATAATCATTGCAGTCAGATTGTAAAGTATATGAGCGGACACCGAAGCAAACATGCTTCCTGAGCGCACATATGCAAGAGAAAGGATCAGGCCAAGCCCGCAGTATATGACAAGCCAGCCGAGATCAGCAGCTGAAACGGCCGGAAGCATGGAAACAATATGAAGAAGCCCGAAGATCAGCGCGTTCAGTACCAGACCGGCAGGCATGCCGAATCTTTTGGAAATGAGACGGATCATACTGACGCGGAATACCAGTTCTTCCATAAACGGCGCAAATACCGCTGCACCGAACAGAAAACTGACGCTTCCGGATCTCATTAAAGCTTCATCTGCTTTCTGGGCAGCCGAAGGTTCTGCCAGTATGCCTGCTAAGACAAATGTCAGCAGCAGCGTCGCAGCGCACATTGCACCGTAATACTTCAGACTAAGAACCAGACAGAAGCGCCGCCGTTTCCGAAAGTCATCCCTTTCCCGGATCAGCCATGTCCCGCAGACAGCAGCAGCTGCAAACAGGATCAGGACCATTCCAAGAAGCTGTGAGAGATCCGCGCCTGTCCGTCCGAAGTGTTCTGCCGCCGCGGGAACGATCAGCATCTGCAGAACAAACAGATACAGGATAAAGTACAGTCCGATGATCCAGATACAGCGTTTTTCACCGAGACTGCACTTTACTGACCGATTCACGGATGATCTCCTGCATATCTCTGCCGCCGCGGTAAACCGTTTCGATCCGGCCGCCGCAGATCATCGTGTCGCCGTCGTAGAATACAGCTTCCTGTCCCGGTGTGACACTGCGCACTGTCTGCGGATAGGATGCTGTCAGCGTGCCGTCTGCGTTCAGTTCCAGATGAACATTCTGATCCGGCTGCCGGTAACGAAATTTCGCGCAGCAGTCCATCGGCAGTTTTCTGTCAGCCAGCCAGTTCACTTCTGTGATCAGACAGGAGTCCGAATACAGAAGATCCTGGTGAGCGCTGTCTGCGACATAGAGTTCATTCTTTGCAACGTCTTTTCCTGCTACAAAGAACGGGCCGATGCCGCCGATATCCAGACCTTTTCTCTGACCGATCGTGTAGTAGAAGACGCCGTGATGCGTACCGACAGCGGTGCCGTCACTGATATTGATGATCCGGCCGTCTTTCATCGGCAGATAGTTTGCCAGGAACTGCCGGAACTTTCTTTCGCCGATAAAGCAGATGCCGGTAGAATCCTTCTTCGCGGCAACCGAAAGGCCAAGCTCAGACGCGATCCTGCGCACTTCAGGCTTATCCACGGAGCCAAGCGGGAACAGTATATGATCCAGCACCTGTCTGCGGACAGCCGCCAGGAAGTAGGACTGATCCTTATTCCTGTCATCAGCTTTCTGGATGACGGAAACACCGTTTTCCGAAGCCATCTTTGCGTAATGACCGGTCGCTACCGTATCAAATCCCTGATCCTTCGCAAAACGCATGAAACTGTCAAACTTGATATATCTGTTGCATAGGATATCCGGGTTCGGGGTCCTTCCCTTTTCATATTCAACAAGAAATGTCTTAAACACATCATCCCAGTATTCTTTTATAAAATCGATCCGGAGCAGCGGCAGGCCAAGGCTGTCCGCAACAGACTGGGCGTCATGGTAGTCCGCTTCCTGCGGGCATACAGGATCATTTACAGTCGGATTTCCAAGATAATCATCATTCGCGGCAGAATCCCAGTTGCGCATGAAAGCACAGGTGACATCATATCCCTGTTTTTTCAGCAAATATGCGGCGACTGCGCTGTCAACACCGCCGGACAGACCAACAAGAACTTTTTTCATACTTATCTCAATACATAAAAGAAGCCGCGGCTTCTTCTGTTTACCTTTCTTTTCTGACGGACCCACACAGCTTATAGCTGGGACAGTCCCGGCTGCAGTTATAATCAGCGATCCTGCGGAGTTCGGAAGGAATGAAAATACCGATCTCCTCTTCATCATAGCCGACCTGGAAGCTTGTCTCACTGATAATGATGGGACGTTTCAGAACTGAAGGATTCTGCTTGATGAACTGGATCAGCTGGTCGGTGGTCATGGAATCCAGATCGATATTGCTTTCCTGAATGATCTTGGAACGCTTCGAAATGATATCATCACTGCCGTTCTCGCTTCTGATCAGCAGATGACGGATCTCACTGTCATTCAGCAGTGTTTTAAAGATGTTCTTCTCAATAAACGGAAGATTGTGATCTTTCAGCCATTGTTTGACTTTTCTGCAGCTTGCGCATCCTGGTGAAGTATATACAACGATCATAAATCCTCCTTTTGCCGTAATTATATCATTCCTGTCAATGTTTCAATACTGCAGTTGTAAATATAAAAAATCTGTGATTAAATTGACTTGCGTTGAACGGGTGCAGCTGTATTCATTGCTGTTTTCAGAAAGACACCGGCTGATGAAAGATGTCAGCAGCGGAATGCACATTTGGAGCCCGGGAGCATGATCGTATGATACGGCGGCCCGTTATCCCAAAGCAAGAGATCTCTGTATGCAGAGATAAGTCGGGTGGCACCGCGCAGACATGCGTCCCTTCGTTTGACGGGACTGTTTTTTTTGAAAGGAAGAAATCATGAAACGGATGTTATCAGGCATTAAGCCGACAGGACAGCTCCATCTTGGAAACTATATCGGAGCACTGAGTCATTTTGTTGAATATCAGGATGAATATGAAGTTTATTTCTTCATTGCCAATCTGCACTGCATCACGGTTCCCCAGGATCCCGCGGAACTGAAGCAGAATCTGCATGACTGCGTCGCCCTGTACCTGGCCTGCGGCCTGGATCCGGAAAGATCAACGATCTTCCTGCAGACAGATGTCAGAGCCCATGCCCAGCTCGGCTTCATCATGTGCTGTCATACCTATCTTGGTGAACTGAACCGCATGACCCAGTTCAAGGACAAGCAGGCAAAAGGTGAAAAGAACCTCAGCGGCGGTCTCTACACATACCCTTCTCTGATGGCTGCAGATATTCTCCTGTATGATGCGGATTATGTACCGGTCGGCGAAGATCAGAAGCAGCACGTTGAGCTGACCAGAGATCTCGCGGAAAGAATGAATCACCGTTATGGAAAACTGTTCCAGGTCCCGGAACCTCTCGTTCCGAAAGTCGGTGCCAGGATCATGTCACTCTCCGATCCGTCCAGAAAGATGTCCAAATCCGACGATTCTGACAAAGGATGCATCTATCTGCTGGATGATCTGAAAAAAGCAAGAAAGAAGATCATGTCCGCTGTGACAGACAGCATCGGCAAAGTGCATTTCGATCCGGAAAACCAGCCTGGCATTTCCAATCTGATGCAGATCATGTCTTCTCTTTCTGACAACCGTCCGATGGCTGACATCGAACAGGAATTTGAAGGAAAAGGCTACGGTGAATTCAAGCGTGCTGTTGCGGATGTTGTGTGCGCAAGACTGGAAGAGATCCAGAACCGTTATCGTGAGATCTCCGAAAGCGGCATGATCGAAAAGACACTGAAGGAAGGCGCGGCAAGAGCTTCTCAGGTCGCTGACGCCAAGCTGTCTCAGGTTCAGAAAGCGATCGGAATGGATATCATTCTCTGAGAAAATGAAAGGAAGAATTCGATCTTCCTTTTTTTCATGTGTTCTTTAGAATGATCTGAAGGATCTGCCGGCATCGTTCTGCCTGCAGGCGGAGGGTCCGGACATCGGCGCTGACGGATATGCTGATGCCGTTCATGAAGGTGACGGTGCTGATGCTGCCGTTTTTTGCGATATGGAGGATCTTCTGCCAGGAAAGCCATTCACAGTCTTCACTGTTCATGCCCGTTGTGCCGAACCAGATCTCAGCAGTCCGTTCACTGATCAATACCGGCGGCTTCTGACGGATGCCCAGAAGGATCCGGACAGCGTCTGTTCTTCCCTGCAGCGTACTTCCGCAGGCAAGACACATTTCATTGAGGATCCTGACAGGCTTTCCTTCCAGAAAGACAAAACTTCCGTCTTCTTTCAGACAGCAGGTCCTGTCCTTTTCCTGACGGAAGTAAAGATACTCAGAATTCACAGGTTTCCTTTTCACTGCAGTTCGCACAGGATTCTTCCGAACAGATGACTTCCAGTGCGCGGGTGTCCATTGCAAATGCTTCGATCTCCACTTTCGCTCCCAGAGCAAGCTTCGAGACTTCCGCGGCAGATCTTGCCGGATACGGTTCCCTGAAATAGGTACCGTAAACCTTGTTCATTTCCGCAAAATCATTCATGTCTGTCAGATAAACAGTTGTCTTCAGAACATATTCCATTCCAAGTCCGCACTCAGCCAGAACTGCAGAGACATTTTTCAGACACTGCTCTGTCTGTTCGGCAATGCCGCCTTCTGCCAGTTTTCCCGTTTTGGGATCGATCGGAAGCTGGCCGGAAAGATAAATGAAATCGCCGACTTTCACTGCCGGTGAATACGGTCCGATTGCTTTCGGAGCGTTTTCTGAATGGATCGCTTTCTGAATCATTTTCATTCTCCTTTATTCGTAGTAGGGCTCGTTCTGTTCATCATCGAACTCATCGTCCATTTCTTCATACAGGGAATAATAGTTCTCTTCCCTTTTCTTCATCATTTCGTCACGGTGTTTGTCCGATACTGTAAAAAGAATATACAGACCGCCGCAGAGAATAAACAGACTGGCAGCCAATGACAGAACATCATTCATCGATTCTAACATAGTGCCTCCGCTTTAATGAAATATTATACTCCGCAATATCCGTTGTCTAATCATTTGCATCATAGTTTTCCAGAAAATCACTGCCTTTCAGCACTTCTTCATGAGACAGCTGCGGATAGCGGAACTGCCGCAGGACCTCATAAATACAGATCGCAGCGCAGTTGGAAAGATTCAGACTGCGCGCATCGGGGTCCATCGGGATCCTGACGCAATGGTCCAGATCTTTCTTCAGAATGTACTTGGGAATACCGGTGCTTTCCCTGCCGAAGATCAGATAGATATCATCCAGAGGATCCTCTGTATAATCAAAGGAATCCGGACTCTTCTTTCCGTATCTCGTCATATAGTAATATCTTCCGGGATTGTTCTGACAGAACGTCTCCCAGTCCGGCCAGATCCGGTAATCAAGATCTTTTACATAATCCATGCCGGCTCTTCTGAGATGTTTTTCATCCAGATAGAAACCAAGCGGTTCGATCAGATGCAGACGGCAGTCAAACGCCATGCAGGTACGCATGATATTGCCTGTGTTCTGCGGGATCTCCGGCTCAAACAGGACTGCGTTCAGCATGTTTCAGATACCTTTCCGCAAAAAACAGAGCTGCGCCCATCACTGCAACCGATACGGAAAACAGAATGATGATCCTGATCACAAGGTCAAAGAACAGCGTCTCGGTAAACATATTGATCATGATCGAGACATTCGGATCCAGAATGAACAGATCGTTGTCAAAGAATACATAATGGAACTGGAACCAGAATGCGTTGAAGTCGATCAGGGCATATGCCAGACAGAAGATCACTAGAACGGACAGCATCATCAGGCCGTACTGATACGCTTCCTTCAATGCGTCAAGACGGCTCTTCTGCCAGCCGAAGATCAGCAGGATCACAGATGCGGCAAAGAAAATGCTGCGGGCTTTCATCGCGTTCTGATACAGTGTTTTGACATCGATCATATGAAGCGTTTCCCGCTCATCGTAAACTTCCCGCACGGTACCGGCAATTGTCGCTTCACAGACGATATCATCGCGTCTGTCTTTCAGATAATCGAGCAGCGTATCGGTCGCCTTCATCAGATCTTCATCTGACATGCCGATCAGTTCCGCCTGTTTTCCTTTTTCATATTCATGAATAAAGAAGGATCGGGAGAAGCTGCAGATCTCGATCGATGTCAGCAGCACGGCAAGCAGAAACAGCAGACCGGCGCAGGCATTCATGATTCTAGAGATTTTCATTTTTCAGCCATTCCTCCATCTTGCGGACAGCCTTGCCGCGGTGCGAGATCCCGTTCTTCTCGTCTTTTGTCATTTCCGCCATTGTCTTATTGTAAGGCGGATACAGGATGATCGGATCATATCCGAACCCGTTTTCCCCTTTTGGTTCACGGGCGATCTCGCCTTCCACCGTATCAAAGAACACGACCGGTTCCTCACCGGGACGGGTGATCGCAATTGCGCAGGCATAGCGGCAGGTGCGGTCTGCCTTGTCCTTCATCATCTCCAGGACGATGCGGTTCTTTTCCGCATAATCGGTATCATGGCCAAGCCATCTGGCGCTGTGGATGCCCGGCTGTCTGTCAAACGCGTCGATCTCGAGACCGCTGTCATCTGAAACTGCCATGATGTGATATCGGTCTGTGACGGCCTGGGCTTTGATCACAGCATTCTCTGAGAATGTCGTACCTGTCTCATCGATCTCCGGCATATCGGGAAAATCATACAGGCTCTTTACGGTATATCCTTCCGGACAGAGAAGTTCTTCAAATTCTCTGATCTTTCCTTTATTCTTGCTGGCAACTACGATTACTTTTTCCATAGACTGATCCTCTCAGGCATTCATTATAACAGAACAGCACAGCTTTTCCGTCTCTGTTCCTCACAAAATACAAAAAGCAGCCCGCTCTGCGGACTGCCGTTCAGCTTCTGTTATTTGATCCTGCCGGTCTGCAGACGGAAGTTATAGACTGCGCCGTACATGCGGGAATTGTTGTGGAAGATGCATTCCTTGATCGCCGGCTTGAACACATTGCCGTATCTGTCAGCATCAAACTGTCTGTCGACTGCCTGGCGGATCATTGCCATCGTGCGCGGTTCATCCGTCAGATGTCCGCCGATGACAAACGCTTCAGCGTCGATGACACACTGAATGTTGTACATATACAGAGCGAGTCTGTCACAGTAATTCTCAACGCCTTTTTTCACATCTTCGTCGCCGGTCGCGATCTTTGCCATGATGCGCAGAATATTCAGATTCGGCTTGCCGGATGTTTCTTCAACAGCTTTGGAAAGACCGTCGATGCTGCAGGAAAGTGCGAACATATCATTGTATTCATCACGCCGTCTGTAGTCGCCGCGGATATAGGATACTTCACCGGAAGCGAAGTGGGCACCGTCCATGATCTTTCCGTCATGAATGACAGCGCCGCCGATGCCGGTGTTCAGGATCAGCAGCATCACGCCGTTTTTCACGTTCTTCAGCGCGCCGTA
>JAILCN010000095.1 GCA_024680365.1 Solobacterium sp. | reverse complement strand
ATGTGTTAGTGAAGATTATAATACTCCAAACGAAAACAAAGAAGCAGAATCGATTTGATACGCCTCTGCTTCTTTGTCAAACACCTCGCCGCACCGACGACTGTCTCTACGTTTTAAATGTTCACACTGAATATGCCATTGAATTCGATTTATCCAATCAGCATTGAAGAGGTTCCTGAGTATCAGAATACTGCTGCTGATTCTCGCATACTTGAGATGGAAGACTCCAGAAAATCAAGCTGAAGTCGACGATAAGCAGACAAGGAACTCAGCGGAATTCGCCCTTCAGGAAAGCGTGCATCTCTTTCAGCACGTCGTAGCGGTTGATCTGCCAGTGCTGCATATCTTCGACATCATGATAAGTTACGCGAAGCCCTCTCGCTTTCATTGCTTCGATCAGACGATCCGAGTGCCGGGCTTTGATGACTTCTTCGTCCGCACCGCCTGCGACGATCCAATAGGGAATGTCCGGCATCTTGTCTACCTGATGTAGCGGCGAATGACTCTCGATCCCGGCTTCAAGACCGTCCGGGTACGTAATAAACGCGTTCAGGATCGTTCTCGGCAGATCGATGCGCTCATGGAAGTGTGATACCAGATCGCATACAGGGCTGTTCGCCATGCAGGCGGTTACTTTGTGCGATGAATAGATCGGGAAAATGAGCGCGGCAAGTCCGCCCATGCTGTATCCTGTCGAAACGATCGGAAGATCTTTTGGGAGATCGAACAGCCTGAAGATCTCGTCCAGAAGCCAGTCGGTATAACGCAGCGCGGACTCGTTCATCCAGTTCCACGGCGCGGTGTACGGGATCACAAACAGATCGCCGTGGTCCGCCAGCACAAGCTCAGTTTCACAGGTGGGCTGTGTCAGGTACATATAACGGTTCAAGCCCTGAAACTGCAGCACAATAGAGCGAATTGGCTTTCTCAGTGAGGAAAGATTCGTCCTGGCATAATTCGCAAGATCATTAATTGATTCGATCTTCAGGTTAATGATGTTCATGAGAGCTCCTTTCTCCTGATCCGTTCAACAAGTTCCTTGGCGATGTCGAAATCCGTGATCAGTACATTGATGTAGCCGCCTTCGAGTACGGTGTAAACTGCTTCCATTTTGTATCTTCCGGAAACGACGGCGATACGGTAATCCTTTTTGCAGAGTTCATCCAATGGGATGGAGACCAGACGGTCGTCCAGCTTGCGATCGACCAGTTTTCCGTCCCTGCCAAGGATATGCAGACAAATATCGGCGACGGCGCCTTTTGCTAATAGTTCACTGATTTCCTGTTCGTTCAGCCCGTTCGGCTGATCCAGGAAGGAAGAACGCTTGGGCGAGCCGATCGTGAATACCGCGATGTTCGCCTGTTGGATCAGGTCCATGGTCGTCGCGATGCTCTTTTCCGCAAGGAACGCTTTCTTGACTTTGGCACTCGAGAGGAACACCGGCGCGGGGAGTAAATAGCTGGTGGCGCCGAACGCGTTTGTCATCAGCGTCAGGCCTTCGGTGACATACACGTTCTGCCGCATGACGCTCTGCTGACCGAAAAGAGAAACGGTCTTGATCCCGGAAAGATCGTCGCGTTTCTGGAGGTTTTTCGAAAGAAGATAGAGCGTCCTGCCCCATCCGGTAGCGATGATATCGTTGTTCTTGACGATCTCGTTCAGCCAGTCTGCGGCTCGCTTCGCAACGACGTTCGCTGAGTTGTCTTCGACTTTGCTGTCTGCCACGATCACCTTTCGCAGATGGTAATGCTCCCGGATGATACGTTCCTGTTCGCTTTCAGTCAGAGCAGGATTGTGGATGCTGATCTGAACGATGCCGCTCGACTTTGCTTCAAACAGGAGTTTAGAAACATAAGAACGGGAGATGCCCATCTTTTTCGCAATATCATCCTGGTTCATGCCGGCTTCGTAATAAAGCCTGGCTACTTCGACCAAGGCTGACATCCTGGTAGAATACCCGTTCTTCACAGTGATCACTCCTATAGCAACATTTACCTAATCTATCGCACAATATCCCCTTTGCGCAAAAATGTTAAGCCATGATCAGCAGAACGGTCAGGTCATTCAAACTAATATTCTGCGAGATATGCAGACCGCAGTTGAGTCTCCAGAGGGCTTCGGAAGTGCCGTGCGTGTGGAGCGCGTTGGGGATGTCAACGCCAAGGCGTTCTGAGGTCTCCCACGTCGTTCCGTCGACGATCCCGCCGCCAAGACACTGAGGAGCGCCTTCCAGTGTCAATCCACCGGGGCCGTC
>JAILCN010000093.1 GCA_024680365.1 Solobacterium sp. | reverse complement strand
CGTTCTTTGCTGGCAGGCAGTTCCTTGAAGAGATCTGCTTCGTCCTCAGCCTTGAATGTTGTCGGATTGACTCTGGTCCCGTCTGTTTCAAAGACCTGCAGCTTCAGATTATATGCGTAGTCGATCTCATCCGTGTACTTTGTGAAGTCTTCACTGGATTCAATATATGCCTTCAGTGATCTGAGATCGTTCTTCTTGATCAGACCGTCATCAGAGATGACTGTCGCTTTGACCAGATCGTCTCTGGTGCAGATCTTTCCGGCTTCGCAGGCGTTCTCTTTGCTGCCTTCTGAGATGGTACTGAAGATGCCAAGCAGGTCAAAGCTCGTTTTCTCGACCGTGATCGGATAGTCGCTTAACGCGTCTCTCTCCAGTTCCTTTGTCATGTTGTTGACGCCGTTGGACAGAGATAAGACAAGCGCAATGCCGATGATGCCGATGGATCCGGCAAAGGCAGTGAGCAGTGTTCTGCCCTTCTTGGTCAGAAGGTTGCGGAAAGACAGTGCCAGGGAGGTCAGGAATGACATGGATGTCCTTCCGGTCACCCGCTGTTCTGTGAACACTTCGTCTTCGGTATACGGATTGGAGTCCCCGATCAGCATGCCGTCCTTCAGCTCAACGATCCGGGTGGAGTAGTCGCGGGCAATGTCCGGGTTATGGGTGACCATGACCACAAGCTTGTCGCCGGCGATCTCCTTGAGAAGATCCATGATCTGAATGCTGGTAACGGAATCAAGCGCGCCGGTCGGCTCGTCCGCGAGAATGATCTCGGGATCATTGACGAGCGCTCTGGCGATCGAAACTCTCTGCATCTGTCCGCCGGACAGCTGATTCGGCTTCTTGTTGATCTGATCGCCAAGACCTACTTTGCGCAGGGCTTCCGCTGCTCTCTTCTTCCGCTCTGAGCGGGAGACGCCGGACAGCGTCAGCGCCATTTCCACGTTGGCCAGTACGCTCTGGTGCATGATCAGGTTATAGCTCTGGAAAATAAAACCGACGCGGTAGTTGCGGTAGGTATCCCAGTCAGGATCACGGTACTTTTTGGTGGATACTCCTTCGATCAGAAGATCGCCGTCCGTGTACTGGTCAAGACCGCCGATGATGTTTAACAACGTCGTCTTGCCGCATCCGGAAGGTCCCAGGATGGAAACAAATTCATTTCTTCTGAATCTGATGCTGATGCCTTTCAGGGCTTCCGTAGCCACCTTGCCTGTATAGTATGTTTTGCGTATGTCTCGTAACTCAAGCATATTTACACTCCGTCTTCTGCATGCTGAACAATGATCCTTTTTTGTGTATCATATGATCTTTGTTCTGTTTCAGCAGCTCTAAAACAGATTTATAGTACGCAATAATGCATGTGATTTCAAGAGACACGAACGCAAAAGAAAACCGGCATCATGCCGGTGTATTCCTCGTATATCAGGCTGTTTCTGTCACAGACTCAGTCAAGGTCTTCTCCGTTTGAAGAAATGACTTTCTGATACCAGCCGAATGATTTTTTCCGGTACCGTTTCAGGGTGCCGTTTCCTTCATCGTCCAGGTCGACATAGATGAAGCCATAGCGTTTGGAGATCTGTCCTGTTGAGCAGCTGATCAGATCGATGCAGCCCCACGGGAGATATCCCATCAGTTCAACGCCGTCCCGCATTGCTTCTTTGAAGGCCCGGATATGATCGCGCAGATAATCGATCCGGTAATCGTCTTCGACGGTTCCGTTGATCAGAACATCTTTTGCGCCGAGACCGTTTTCCGCGATCAACAGCGGCTTGTGATAGCGGCTGTACAGTTCGTTCATGAAGATCCTGAGTCCGTCCGGATCCATCTGCCAGCCCCATTCAGAGGACTTCAGATACGGATTGGACGCGGCTTTGGACATGTTGCCGGCTGTCTGTTCTTTCGCGTCATCCGCGGATACAGTCATGGACTGGTAATAGCTGAAGGACAGATAATCACATGTGTTTTCTTTCAGCAGCTTCAGATCTTCTTCTGTCATGTCCAGTGTGACACCATACTGTTCCCGCATCCGTTCACTGTAATACGGATACCTGCCGGACATCATCGTATCGATGAAGTAGAACTGTTTCTCATTCTCCAGCATTGCCAGCAGCTGATCCTTCGGATCACAGGAGAACGCGTAGATCTTGTGTCCGCCGAGCATGGCGCCCATGATGCTGTCCGGTATGATCTCATGACAGAGCTTTGTGGCGATCGCCCCGGCGACAAGCATGTAATGGGCAGCCTGAAGGATCACCGGCATGAAGTCCGGATCTCTTCTTCCGATCCTGATCGCCGGTCCGAGACAGCCGACAAACATCATGGAGTTGATCTCATTGAAGTTGATCCATTTCTTTACCTTGTTCTTATACCGCGTAAAGATGACACGGCAGTACTTTTCAAAGAGCGTGATCATCTCCCTGCTCTTCCATCCTCCGTATTTCTCATACAGAGCAAGCGGCGTCTCATAGTGGCAGATCGTCACGACCGGTTCGATCCCGTTGCGGGTCAGCTCGTCAAACAGATCGTCATAGAACTGCAGTCCCTTCTCATTCGGTTCTTCGTCATTCAGACCGCCGTTCGGGAAGATGCGGCTCCAGGCAATGCTCAGACGCAGGGCATTGAATCCCATCTCTTTAAACAGCTGGATATCTTCTTTATAACGGTGATAGAAATCGATGGCGCGGTGGGTCGGATAGTATTTGTTTTCATCAATGGGTTCGCCGAAGCTTGCCCAGTGCTGCGCCAGTGTGCCGCCGAGCATCATATCTGCCGCAGCCGGTTTTTTGCCGTCTTCATTGTACGCGCCTTCACACTGGTGGGCACTGATCGCGCCGCCCCAGAGGAAGTTCTTTCCAATCGTCTGTATCATATTTCACCTCATCAGTAATGACATAATTCAATCCCGTGATCCCGGATATAACGGATCACATCTTCATCGCAGAGAACCGCCAGTTCCTGTACTCTGCCTGTAGAATAACTGCTTTTCCGGTACAGTTCAAGGTCGCACCAGCCCGGGTGGCACATGACCTCGATATCTGCGTCTTTGTTCTCTTCCAGCAGACGGATCAGTGTTTCTTTTGAAGCGTCTTTCCCGGTGAATTCCCGCACAAAGCGGTATCTGCTGTATCTGCGCAGCGGCAGATCATACTCCGCTGCCAGCCGCTTTGAAACAGCCAGTGCTTCCGGCGACATATCATGAACACTGTGATGGGAATCCAGATGGGTCGGAAGGCAGCTTGCCGCCGCGATATACCGGTCGATCTGCGCTTTCCATTCATCATAGACTTCCTGGTAATCCAGTTCATGAGAGAACAGCGCTTTTCTGCCTTTATAGAATTCTCCGGTTTCCGGATCTGTCAAACTCGGGCAGTCTGTCAGCGGTCTTCCTAATGTCAGGGTAAGATGCACGCCGACGCCAAGACCCGGATACTCTCTCTGCGCTGTGTGAAGCGCTTCTGCAAAGAACTCCGCGTTGACCAGCGCTGTCGTCGAACGCAGGATCCCGTCTGTATACGCCTGGAAGATGCCGTATGTATTTGCCTTTGTATAGCCGAGATCATCTCCGTTGATCACCAGTTTCATATCTGTCTCCTTCCAATGAAAGCAGGCTTTCACCTGCTTATTTTATTCTTCGAGAGCTGCCTGTGCTGCTTCCTGTCTCAGAGCCTGTCTTTCCGCGACTTTGAAGAACGGATAGAAGACTGCAGCGTCGAGAACGATCAGAAGGAGTCCCCAGATCAGGCCGGTGATGGAATTGGTCGTCATCCAGAGATAGATCGGCGTCGGTACGTTGGAAGCCAGTGCTGCGCCGGTGGACATGGCGAGGATGCCGCTTCTCATCAGGAAGGATGTCAGAACCATGTTGATGCTGGGAAGCAGGACGAACGGCAGTGCCATGATCGGATTCAGGATCATCGGCAGACCGAAGATGATCGGTTCCGTGATATTGAACAGGCTTGTCATGAAGCTCAGTTTGCCAAGTGATTTATGCTGCTGCGCTTTGGAGAAGATCAGCAGGATCGTCAGCGCAAGAATATGTACGTTGTTCAGCGGTGTCAGCAGTGTCCATTCCAGATACGGAACTGTTTCGCCAGCCGCAAACGCAGCCATGTTAGCCTGGGTGGCAGCGCTTCTGACAGAACCAAGTGCCGCGTATGTGATGAGGCCGCCGTGAATGCCGAAGACCCAGAGGAGCTCCGCAACGAGCAGATAGATCGCTGCGCCGGCCGGTGTTGCGCCGATGCCTACCAGCGGTGCCTGCAGGAGTCCGTAGATGCATGCCTGTGCTGTGCCGAACGGTGTTGCGGCAAAGAGCAGACGGATCGCGATAAAGGCGATGAAGACGAGACCGGCGGGGATCATTGTTTCAAACATGCCCGCAACCGAAGGCGGAAGTGAAGCCGGCATATTCAGCTTGATGTTCTTCTGGATCAGGAACACATACAGTCTGGCAGCGATGATGCCTGTGAACATGGCAAGGAAGATACCCTGGGAGCCCAGAGGACCAAGGCCGATCACATTCTGCGCGACGCCGCGGACAACTTCTTCCCCGTTCTGAATTGCGACACTTGCTTCAAACGGCGTCAGGATCATGAAGGAACCGAATGCGATCATCGCGGCCGGCAGCGGCTTGGCGTTGAAGCTCTTCGCGACTTCATAGCCGACGCTGATCACGATCATGATCGCGTACATGTTGGATACCATCGCGATCGGGATATTCAGGATATTTGTCAGTCCGGTATTGGTCAGGAATGTCTGCCAGAACGGGATCGGAATGGAGCGGATCAGTGTGAACAGTGAGGCTCCGATGGAGAACGCTGCGACGGTCATGAATGCGTTCATAATGATCCGTACGTAGCGAAGCTGCGAGAATTTCGTAATTTTATTTACAACTGCATCCAGTTTTTCGCTGTTGATTTTAGGCATATTTATTTCCTTTCTTATTTTTTCATGAGCCGGGCAGCTTCTTTCAGTACCTTGGCGCCGTCCAGTCTTCCATAGTCATTGATATTGATGATCGCCGCGGGTGTATCCGGAAAGAGTTCCCGGACATGATCCAGTTCGTATCTCACCTGCGGTCCCAGCAGAATGACATCTGCTGCACCGATCCGTTCCAGATGGGATACCGCGCAGGCTTCGATCAGGCATTCATACTGCTGTTCAGCAGCTGCGGCACGCATCCGCTTCATCAGCATTCCGGTCGACATGCCCTGCGCGCAGAGCAGTATGATTCGCTTCATCGCGTTCCTCCTTCATCGTCAGGATCATTTCCCGGACCAGATCGATCACTGTCAGCGCGTTCATCGTATGATCCTGGGCGTGAACTGCAAGCATCGTGATGCCGGAAGCGCTGCCGTTCAGCTCGTCCGTGATCATTTCTGTCTGAAGCACATGGGCTGCATCGATCGCCTCATCTGCCTGTTTCATCAGGTATTCCGCTTCTGCGTAACTCCGGAGCCTGGCTTTGCGGTATGCTTCGATCGCGAAGCTTCTCGCGTTCCCTGCGCTCAGGATGAGACGCATGATGTTTTCTTCTCTGTCTTCCGTCGTGTTTCTTCCCCTTTCTGCCCCGTTGTCCGGTGCTTTTTCGTACATGGTTAACCTTGCACTCTCATAATAGAAAAATGTCTTCCGGAACTGAAACCAGTGTTTTTCCGGAAGACAACGGAAAAAAATGAGCACCGGATTCAGTGCTCACTGTTATGGATCAGAAGACGGATCAGCTGATCGTATGTGCGGTTTTCGATCAGTGTCCGGACAGCGTTTTCGTCACTGATCAGATCAGTTGTCAGTTCGATGAGTGTACGGACATCTCTTTCTTCATCAGCCGCCATGGATACCAGCAGGATCAGCTGTACCTCCTGCTGTCCCCAGCTGACCGGCTGATCCAGTATGGCAAGACTGATCAGACTCTCTTCCGTACAGGCCTGGCCGGGATGCGGCATCGCTGTGAGATTGCCGAAGCTTGTCAGGCCGAATTTTTCTCTCTGCAGGATCAGCTCCTCAAAGTTGTCCGGCAGTCTGTATTTTGTACGGATCCGTTCAACCATCTGATGAATGGCGTCCTCCCTGCTTTCCGCATGCATATGCGGGATAAACAGATCGGGATCATAGAAATCCATCAGTTCCAGACGATCTGTTTCCCGGAACATTTCCGAATATCTGCGGATCTCGCTTTCCGAAGGGAACAGAGAGATCTGATAATACGGCACTGGCAGATCCAGTTTCATGTCGACCGTTGTGAAGCAGCAGTCGATATTGTGACCGGCAAAATCAAACTGCGCGAGTTCCTTGACTGAGCAGTGATAAATATTCTCGACGTATTCTCTGAATGTTTCCCGGTAATTCCGCAGGAAGAAGCGCGTCAGCGTGCTTCCGGCCGGACAGATGATCAGTACGTTCTTCTTCTGCACCGGTCTCTTCTTCTTTTCCAGCGCCATTGCGAAGATGATCGCGAAATAGCCGATCTCATCTTCGCTGACAGCCGCGTGATATCGTTCCGCGAGTGACCCGCTGACATAATACGCCGCCGCGTATGCCAGGGAATACTTTTTCTTGATCAGAGCCAGGGCGGGATTTTCAATCGGGATATGCAGACGCATGCGGATGTCAAACGCGGACATATGATTCCGCAGGGCTTCCATCACTTCCTCATCTTCAGTGAAATCCAGACGCAGGCCGTCCCTGATCTCCGCAAGCATATTGTTAATGATGTTATCCATGTCAGAATGAGGCATCTGTTCCGTCATTTCTTTCACTGATCCCCTGCCGGCGATCTGCGATGACACATACAGTTTTTCTTCTTCTGTATTCAGTACGGTAAATTCTTCCCCGAGGGTGCTGACGATGTTTTCCGTGACCGTATGGATCCCTTCCGGAATGAGCTTCTTCAGCGCATCCCGCTCCTTCTGATCGAAAGAGACGGTAAAGCCGGCAGCTGTCCTTTCTTTTGAGACACAGACCAGATAGCGCAGGATCTGATAGTTCTCCACCGAAGTCTTGTAGCCGTACTGATAGAATGCCTGTGACATGGCGTCTCCGATCTCTTTGAGCGAAGGATCGTTTTTCAGCTGGCTGAGAAAAAACCTGTCATGATGCGTGATATGGTCAATGATGCAGAATCGTTTGTCTGTTTCTTTTCCATGCACCCTGATGCCGTAGTTCGGTCTTCTCTGAATGATCAGGTCATATTTTCCGAGCACCTGTTCCGCTTTCTTCAGATCCGAGCTCATCGTATTTCTGGCAACATACAGCAGTTCACACAGATCATCGATATAGATATATTCTTTCTGATCCAGAAGATGCCCGATCAGAAAGCTGACCCTCTGTTCCGCTGTATCCGGCATGCCTGTATTTTCTTCATACATTTCTTCCACAAAACGGGAAAAAGAATCCGGATCGATGACTTCCAGATGATTTCCTCTGCCTCTTTCTGAATTGATCACTGCCCCGTTCCGGATCAGCTCGCTGTTGATCTCCTTGATCCGGCTTCGTACCGTCCGTTCGGAAACGCCCAGATTCTTTCCGGTCTCATCCGAGGTAAGATACGCATTCTTCCGAAGCAGTTCTATGATCTGAAGACTTAACGAATCCATGCACGCCTCCGCAAAACAGCTTCTCTCTTTTTTCCTGTCATTCAGGACTTCTGCAGAATCATTGTAATACAGACTTTTCAGTTTTTGAAACGATCCTGTTCACAGAAAAGGCACAGACCCCGGGATCCGGGATCTGTGCTCTGCGGGGGTGTTCAGTGGAGGAACAGCGAGGATATGTGGTACACGACGCATGACAGCAGCAGCGCGCTGCCGATATAGAACAGCGCGACCCGCACCGTCCATTTCAGGGAATGTGATTCTCTGTATGTCGTTGTCAGCGCCATGACGCAGGGAATATTGAATGTGCAGGCGAACATGAACGCCAGTGCCTCAGCTTTGGAGATCGCGGAGGTCATGACAGTGCCGAGAGCTGCGGGATCAACAGTGACATTGCTGGTGTTGAAGGCAACGTCCATGACATTGCTCTGACCGACGAAGACGGCGTTCAGAACGCCAAGCACCGCTTCCTTGGCAAACGCGGAGCTCAGGAAGCCGATGAATGTCCTCCAGCCAAGACCGAAGATCCTTGTGACCGGTTCGATCGCTGTGCCGATCTTGTACAGCAGGGAATCCTCCACGTGTCCGCTTGACGTATAGGAGAAGACCCAGAAGACAATGGAGATCACCAGGACAGTGCGCAGCGCTCTGACAAAGATGTCAAATGACTTGTAGAACGCTTCTTTGATTATGTGCTTCCAGTGCGCCTTGTGATACGGCGGCAGTTCCATGATCATGCCTGCCCGGCTTTCTTTCGGGGAAAGTCTGTTTCCGAAGACTTTGGAAACAAGCCACATCATGAAGAAGACATAGAGAATGATGCCGGCACAGACAAGCAGTGTTCCCCATACCGGGAAGAACATGGAGGAGATGACCGGGATGACTGCCCAGATCGATCCGCAGGGAACTGCCCAGACGACAGCCATCGCCAGCATCTTCTGTCCCCAGTTGTCCATGACTCTTGTTCCGCTGGTGCCGCCGATCGTGCAGCCAAGACCCATCAGGATGGGAGCGACCGCCTTGCCC